>CAYPFM010000003.1:0-229696 GCA_964410185.1 uncultured Candidatus Saccharibacteria bacterium
GGGGTATAGCTCAGTTGGTAGAGCACTGGTCTCCAAAACCAGGTGTCGTAGGTTCGAGTCCTGCTACCCCTGCCAAACAAAAAGCATCTGACCTAAAGTTGGATGCTTTTTGTTTGGACTGAGTAATAATGACGAGAACCGTTCGGCGAAGCCGAGGTTCGTTCACAACGAACGCGCGCAGGAGTTTACTCCGAGCACGCGAGGTAGTGGGCTTCGCAGAAGCCGCCCCTGCCTAGAGTGCTATACTGTAGCTATTAAAGAAAGGACTGCTATGTTTCTCTTCATGGGAATGCTCACACTTGTCGTATTGCCACTCTTCCTGGTTGTATCGGCCCGAATGATTTATAAGGGTGAAGGTGACACCGTTGGTCGCAAAATCGGCGCCATCATACTATACGGTTGCGCGATTGCAACCGTCGTAACTGGCGCTGCCTTAATTTACTCCGCTATCACGAACTAGCTTGCCGTTGATAACGGCAGGGTCTCGACTGAGCCAGTCAAGCCATGAGCCCGTTGAAAGGCTTCAATCATCTCATGAACATGAGCTTGGTCTTGAGCTGTGGGCGGTCGGTCGCCGGCAGTTAAATCTTGTTCGCGCAGATGCGCAACAAACTCTTGATAACTTGGAGCGCTTTCAAAATCTTCGATTGTTTGCACGATATGCCCTCTTTACGAGTACATTATAAACCTGCATGCAAGCCCTTCAAAGATTCTGCAAGAAAGGGGGGACTATTTTTTCTTGACTTCGTTGCGGCCGAGACTCTTTTTGGTCTCGGTATACCAGACATGCTTGCGCAGCACTGGATCATACTTCTTTAAACGAAGCTTGTCGGGAGTGTTTTGGGTGCTTTTAACAGTGTAATAGGTCCGGTGATTTGATTCTTCGGACACCATTCCAACGATTTTTCGCTTGTCACCTTTTTTGGCCATAGATTTTATCTTAACAGATTGGGGTTAGTTTGTAAACAGATTATGGAGCCGTCGTAGCATCAAAGATGCTTCGACTGGCTTCCTCGAAAGATTCTTCTTAGCAAGCTACAAGAATCTTTCTGTGGAGCCGTCGTCGGGATTTGAACCCGAGACCCCTTCCTTACCATGGAAGTGCTCTACCACTGAGCTACGACGGCAAATACTGAGTGATTTTACCAAATCCAGACAGTTTTGGATAGGTGTTCGGCATTTCTCGTTTGCTTCGGGCTAAACCAAGCCTGACGATTCGCAAAATCATCTCTTCGTAATTGATGCCTTGATTGATCATGCAGGCCTTTGGAAAGTTGCCACTCCCCTTGATTAGACACGGAATTAAGTTGGCTTCCAAAAAGAACGGCTCGCCGGCCGCGTTCAGCTTAATATCAATCCGGCCGTAGTCACGAGCGCCCAAAACATTGAAGACGCTTTCTGACAACTCGATTAGTTGATCTCTGAGTGGTCCGGCCGGTACTGGTGCGACCGGCGTTTCAAGACTGCCCTTTTTGAGAGCCAGGCTAAGGATGCGGTCGCCATTGCGGTCAGCGCTCGGTTTCATCTCGATGGGCATAACCAACAGCTGGAATGAAGCTTCGTCCTGCAAGACAGCTACGCTAAACTCGCGCCCAGGCAAGTACTCTTCGATAAGTGAATCAGCGGCTGACTCTTCGGTCAACGCGTTAAGCTTGGTGACCATTGATTGGTAATTATGGGCGATTGACCTGTCATCAACGCCACTGCCACCGCCCAGGCTAGCCGGCTTTATAAATACAGGAAAGTGCAGAGTAAAAGACTCTAAGGACGGGACCTGCCCGTGGGGTACCACCTGGTATCGGGCTGAGGCAAGGCCATTATCAAGTACATGCTGCTTAGCCAACGGCTTATTCTGCTCGAACTCGATAGCTACTTTTGGCGAGCCGGTATGGGCAATGCCGCGCTCTTCTAAATACTTAGATACCCAGACCTTTTTGTCTCCGTTCGGTACGTACTTCATGCCAATAAACACCAAATCTGGTTTTGTTGCCGCGAGGGCCATCAAATCAGCTAAGTTATTCACGGTCGTCACGCCAACAGTGGTGTAGTGTTCTTTGAGCAAAGCAAAGATAGCCGCACAAGAGCTTTGACTCAGTGAGCTAAGTTTGAGGTTGGTGGAGCGCATTATTTCAATGTGCCGGTTGATTTTTGGCATACTGTCGCCTTTCATGTTAGGAGCCCGGTTTGTGCCGGGCTCCTTGGTTTTGATGTATGGTGAAATCTTTTAGTAAGATTTGCGGAAGCTGCCGCCGTTGCCACCACCGCCGCCAGTGCGGGGTTCTTGGGGGCGAGCCTGGTTCACGGTCAATGAACGACCGCTAACTTCTTTACCATTCAGGTCAGCAATAGCCTTTTGAGCTTCAGCGTCATCTGACATTTCAACAAAGCCAAAGCCTTTTGACTGGCCGCTGTCGCGGTCTTTGATAACAACTGCGCTGTCGACTTTGCCAACTTCGCTAAACATTGCTTCGAGGTCTTTGTCGGTTACTGCGTAAGCAAGTCCGCCAACATATAGTTTCATAGCCATTTGATAAATCCTTCTTTTAAACGTTAATATCGCTCGCGTTTTGCATTGCTAACCGAGTTGATATTTGCGCTTTGGAAGGCGAATTAAAAACGAGGAGTAGGTTTTGTAACCACTTGCGTACGCTTAGTATAACACAGTTATGGCTAAACGCCTCTTTTGAGCACTTCTTGCAGAGATTTGTAGGCTGGCTTTGGTTGCATGTCCTTGTTCCACAAAAGACTCGTTCCCAGCAGCAATGGGTAGCGGTCGGCTACAGTCGTTGAGCCGTAGAGGTCACTTATACCCCAGGTCATGTACGAGGTACAGGTCGGCTCGCTCAGGCAAACCGATAAAGCACCCGCGTACTGCTCGTTTTGGAACTGAGCCTCTTTTCCGGTGACGTCAATTTCGGAAATCCGCACCAGCAATCCAAGCGAAGCCAATGTCCGAATGTGGGCCCTGAGTACGTCCATGTCAATTTGGTCGGATGGCTGATAGACATGGGATTCAAACCCAATGCCATCGATTGGCACGCCGCGCTCTTGGAGGCGCTGCACCAGTGCCACAAGCGCATCCCAGCGCTTGCCTTCATGTTCGATGCCATAATCATTCATAAACAGCTTCGCGGCAGGGTCAGCCGCTCGAGCCGCCGTAAAGGCCTGGTCGATGTAACTCTCGCCCATTGCCTTTTCCCAAAAGCTTTGGCGCAAGCCTTGCAACGGTGCAACATAGTCTTCGTCCTTTTCGGACAGCGGCTCGTTAACAACATCCCAGGTTGCGATGTGCCCCTTAAAGTGTCGCACCGTATTGGTGATGTGATCCTGCATAATTTTTGGCAACTTTTCCTTGGGCGCATCTGTCATCCAAGCCGGGTTAGACTTGGCGAAAACCAGGGTATGTCCGTGGATGGCCTGCTGGTTAGCCTCGGCCATGGCAACAATATTGTCGGCATCGGTGAAATCGTACTTATTTTCTGCCGGGTGAATAAACTGAGGTTTGAGGCTACTCTCGAGTGTGACAAGATTGAACTGGTTCAACGCGATGTTTCGATAGCCTGGATCGGTGTACAACGGCCCCACTGATACGGCTGCTCCAATCTGGATTCTGTGCCCCTGCTTGTTCGCAAGATTCCTTAGGGCTTCCGGGTCATCGTGACTAACTGCCAACTGCGGCGTATCGATTATCTGTGCCGTCCCTTTGCTGAGACCGCGAACTCGTAGCCACTGCAGCTGCCAGCCATCACCCTTATCGCTGCCATCTAATCCAAACCAAACTTCGCCACTTTTAAAGACATCGTGATCTGGCATGGTGCCTAGCGTCGTACTGTCGGCGGCGATGATAAACTTTCCTTTTTGATGTTTGATAATCAGCTTGGTGGCGTTTTTGTTGTCACGATTATAGCTTCGTATATCGATTGGCGTGCTGGCATTACCATCCCATACTCGAACCTCAATGCTTTTTCCCGAAACATCGACGCGTACGCTTGGTCGTTCCTGGCGCCACTCATCATAGATAACCGGCACCTGACCATACAGCTGCAATGAGGCACCGTCATCAATGCCATGCATGTCTGCCTCAATCTCAAAGTCGCCCGTGGTTTGTAGGTGCGGCGCACGTCCGGCAACTGGTGGATTTAGTTGCGCCTTCGAACCGTCCTGATGAATAATTGCTTGATTGAGCGATGTGATCTCTAGCGTCTCGCCCGAGACTTTGACGCCCGAAACATGTGACCAATCATGACCAATTATGAGATCTTGGAACTTGCCCGTATTTTGCAGTCGAACAAATGCTAATGCCAACAGCGCCAAAGTCACTAACGCCAACCCTGCCAGGACGTTTTTGTGACCCACTCGTGGTCGCACTGCCGAATTTTTAACCATATCTACTAGTTTGTGCTTATATCTACGCTATAGCAAGCGGGCAAACTGGTTAGACGACAAATATTTTGAACTCGCCTTCCTTAAGCGCGTGTACCGGCAACGTGGTGTCACCGTACTCTGCCAACTCTTGATAAGCCCGCTCCCAGTTGATTGGACCACGCGGATCATCGTCCCCAAAGGCTGACTGATAATGTGGAATAAATTTGATTAGCAAAACCGCCAGCCCATCGGCGCACGCCCGCCAGTCGCACGTCCAGTGGTGGGTCGCCAACATGTCTGAACTGGCCGAATTGGTAGCAACAACTTTGTTGCTGAAAATTTGACTCAGATCATACTGTTTCATCCAAAACTGCAATAAGTGGTCATCGCCGCCGTGAAAATAGAGGACATCGGCTGCGTTACATTGGTCCACAAATATGTCTGGCATCGCCAACTCAAAGGATGGCTTCACTCCTGCCGGCATATCTTCAGCAATCGAGTTACTGTAACCTGGAAACTTCGCCTCCCAGTATTCACGCCCTTGGGCAAAGTTGCACAACAAAATTCTAGGATTGGTACCCACATCCTTAACAATCTCTTGGTGGAATTCCCGCTTCAGCTTTGGTTGGTTTCTGATGCCTCCGGACTGAAGGATAAATTTTGTCATTAGCGTAGTTGCTTGCCGTCACCGCGTTGCTTGGCGGTATTATTGACGTCTTTTTTATGTGCCAGCAGGCCGGGCTTATCACCGATTGCCTGGTCTAAAGGGATCTCTGTGGTAATCCAAATATCATCTTCCTTACACTCATATGTGACTTTGTCATATTCTTTAAAGTCTTTTCCCAGCTTAAAGTTATTGGTAATTTCCCAACGCACCTTGCGCATGGTGCTTTTGCAAGAAGGACAAATCATGTCAGCATTATATCAAAAGGTGTGAAGTTTTTGTCTGATTGCCTGCTTGGTGCGGGGGGTGGCTGGAAGTGTGAGCTATTCTGAAGGCAATGCTTTTATTGCCGGAAGAAGTACTTCGGCTGGTTTACCCAAAAGAGCCTGTATTCTTGTGATGCCTACAATTTCCGCTGCGCTAATAAGACCTGTTTTAAGTAGTTTGATGGTGGCCTCAAAATCATCATCAGATTCGAACAAGATGAACTGCGCAGTTGCATGCGTGTCGATTGAGACGGGCTCCAAATGCACGGCCGCATATAAAAACCCGCCCCACTCGCCGATATATTCATCCAAGACCTCGTTCAGCGGCGCATGACGCGCGTCGAACTCATCCATTTCAGAGACTTCAGCCGTCTCTAAGTCAAGCGGCTCACCCCTAATGAAGTCTTCGGCCGGTAACATAGCTGTAAGTGCAATACGTTTATGATATGGCGCGGTGGCATTAACTGGCCAATCGATCGTAAGACTGGTTGACTCATTGTCACCCAGTATAGGCACCTTGAATGGTTCTTCCAGCCCTGGATGGCCTGGCACCCAGACACCTGGCAAGTACACCTGTTGTAGAGCTAGGTCGTCTTGACCGATCAACTCGGGCTGTTCGGCGAACTCAATTAGGGTTTCGGCGCCGCTTGCAGCGAGGGCGGCCTGTTCAATTCTCATGCACTTAGCATACTAAGATAGCGGGCACTTGCAAGCATAAGCAAGGACACCGCCTTGGGACTGGAGTCATTCTATGCGCCCAAGGGTGGAGTTACGCGAAGGTGTAGCTTTGGATACGTCATCGTTTGCTGACAACCGAACGCGTTCACGTTGATTGCCGTGGCACTCTGGCTACTTTGGTTAAAGCTTACGGCTACATTTAGGTTGCAGCTAGTAGATCCAATATTTTTATGGAATGATACCGAGTCGCCCGTCGTCGACGGCTCAAGATCAGAGACATTAATACTCATTAAGTCATGAATGGTGGTGGTTTTATCTTGTGGCCGATCTGGAGTCCAGCCATTCTGCGCCAAGGCCTTATCTAAGGCATTAGCCGCATCATTTACTTTTTGTGAGCTCGCGTCGTTGTTGGATTGCCAGTTGTAAGTGTATGAACTTGTGCAGATGACATTGGAGGTGAAATACGTATGTGAATCCTCGCTGCATTGAGAAACCGCCTCTTTAGGTGACTGCCCGACAAGATTATTGACGAGCGGGGTCAGAGTAGCGGTTTGCTTAGTGAAGGTTCGCTGAATTTTATACTCGTAGCCGCGCTGAACAAGCGCAGTAACTGCAAATTCATAGATCAAGACGATTGCTAGTAGGTACAGTACCAAGAACTTGGGGCTGGTGTAGTGACTGGTTTTCTTCATGGCAGCAGTATAGCAAAAAGATGCTAGAAAAGTTCTAGTATCTGCGGTAGTTCTGTCTGTGGTAAAGCGTGATGAACAATGATTCCTCTGCCGGGTCTACATGCTGCTCACAAGCTCGCAAAACTCTGGTGTGAATTTTATCCTCATAAGTTCCGCCGCCTTTTTGGGCGAGAACCAACCGGTCTCATCTTCTCTAGTTTCTTCCGCTAGTTTTATTTTGCTGACATCAGTTACTTTGACCTCATAAATCATAAATACTAGGGGAAGAAACTCATCGCCGACAGGTATGGTGATATTTGTGAGCATGCCCATCAACTGCTTCGGCTTCTCTACGTACGTTACCCCTATCTCTTCTTGAAGCTCTCGCTTGAGAGTCTCTAAGAATGTCTCGCCTGGATCCATACGACCACCAGGTAAGTCCCAATGTGCCGGGTTATGCCCCCACTCTGGCAAGTGCACCATAAATATCTCACCTTTTTGGTTGCGGATAAGTCCTTTAACCCCAATTTGAAATATTTGTTCTGCCATATGTAATTGAAAAACGTTTTCGTGGTGCAGGGTGATAAACGATAGTATAACCTTGCTCAGGGGTAATTATACATACAGTAGTATCCCCCAGTAAAGGAACTGTGTTTTTCTAAGCCGCTTGGAATTAGCGTTAAAAAAGGCTCGCCCAGTAATCGGACCATCTAAAGAACAAAAGCATAAAAATTATGATGTAAGTCGTGGTGATAAGTTCATACTTATAACTCAGTAACTTATTGAGCTTAGCGCCAAGATTTATATATTTATTTTCAATACTATGTGCTGTGACCAGCCATAACAATGCAAACGTTACAAGCCACACCAGCATGCAATATAAACATAGCTTGCCAATCTCAAATACTCCCTCGTGAATAAGCCAGGTACAAAATCCAGCGCCAAAAATAACACCTCCCAACAAGGTTCGCCACCACACTTTACTTAGCTTAGTTGCACCCGCAAGTATTGTCATGGCTGCTACAAAAACCGCCGTAAAACCGAATATGCCTATGAACGAGTTAGGAAATCCAAAAGCACTTGCTTGGTGACTGGCGATAATTGGCGAACAAGCAACAATTGGACTTAGGCTACAACTTGCAATATGGTTTGGTTCGGCAAGTAGTTCAATTTTTTCAATGGAGAGTATTACTGCTGCACTAAGACCTATAACGGCTAATACAGCCATCCAATATGCCAAGAATATGTCAGGCTTAAGCTTACGGCGATAATTAAAAACAAATGTACATGCAATAAGAACCGCAGCCACTAGATAAACATACTGCACTTTACTACGTGCAATGAAAATTGCCACGAATAAGTAAAGTATGGGGAGTAGGATAAAATATTTGCTGAGTTTTTTAGCCATTAATCCTATTTTCTTTTTACTACAAATGAGCCTACGGCTATTACTAATGCTAGACCAGCTACAACATAGGGACCGATGTGATTATTCTTTGTGGCAGTTGTTGAAGTAGTTGCAGCTAAGTCGTTGATTACCTTTGTAGTGGAGT
This sequence comes from uncultured Candidatus Saccharibacteria bacterium, assembly GCA_964410185.1. GTDB lineage: Bacteria > Patescibacteriota > Saccharimonadia > Saccharimonadales > JAUPVS01 > JAUPVS01. The sequence goes on from CAYPFM010000003.1 coordinate 8,198, forward strand.
ACGGTCCTTTGTCACCAGTTGCATCATCGCTATTCGTTGGTGTTTGGTCCCAAGACACAATGCTGCCGTCCTGATATGTTTGATAAGCCTTCCATTGCAGGGTTGTAGCTTGTGCTGGCACTTGTGCAGAGAATGAAAAATCATCACGTTGGTCTGGAGGAATTGAGCCGCCAGTCCAGCTAATTTCACTGACTTCTTGCTTATCACCCTCACCAGATTTTTTCATTTCAATCTGCCAGCCAGCTTTAACAGTCGGTATTACCTCCTGCAATCCTGATGGTAGCACTAGTCGTACTCCGACCGTTGGAACCTCTTTTTCTGTCGGCACACTAATTGAGAATACCTGAGTTTTACCAACACCTACTTCGTTCGGCTGAACGGCAACGTGAGCGAATACCGTGGCCGGCATTATTAACATTGCTAGACTCGCCAATATCCCAGCAAATAATTTCTTTGACATGTTTACTCCTAATTTTATTTACGATGCTCTATATTATGCTCTGAGGCATAGGCTCCAAGCAAGATTAAACTCATCATTAAAGCCATCCCGATAGCTAAGGTTAATGGAAATGGTTGCGTATTAAGACCTGTCTTGTTGCCAGCCTCTACTCTAACGGTATAGGTTAAAATGAACGGCTGAAATACATCACCTTTTTTTGGCTGACCAGTGACCTTTAGTGTGTAAACGTTCGCTTTTGGGAATGTATAGGTGTTCTCGCTGTCTAAGGGATATTTTGATACTAGGTCTTGAGTCGCTAACGTTTGACCATCAGCTTGTATTGCTACCGTACAGTTACAGTTTTTTAATGTGAAATGGTCACTTGTATCCGTAAAAGCCAAAGCGTATGTGGTAGGTGTACCGCTTTTTGGGTTATCGTCAGGATTTATGTGGAGAATTGCGCCGATATTACCATCACTCTTTAATACGTGAGCCGAGGCCGGTTGTACCGTAATAACTAATAAAAACACTAGGGCCGCAAGCGGCAAGCATATCCGCCTCATTTTCTTACTGCTTTCTTGTGGTAGGTCTTTGGTTTAATAATGACCTTAAATATCCGCATAAACTCAAGTACAACGAGTATGGCAATTGCTAGATACGTCAGAATACCTAAAAAGCTTAATTTTAAGTAGTGCGGACCGATTAGTATCACATGAACTACTATCGCAATTCCCGCCATGTAAACAATCCTATGAAGCAATTTCCAATATTTAAAGCGAAGGGTTCTAACTGCCCAGTCAAGTGAAGTTATGGTCAGTATTAGCAATATGCCGAGCGCAATAGTCCCAAGAAGCAGCGACAGGCTGTATTTTGAGTTGTAGTATTTAATGCCTGGGAAGCCGTTTAGTTGCTTGTAGAACGTTATGTAGACATGAAGTAATGCATAGTAAAAAGATAAGACGCCTATCGCACGACGTGCATGCTTGTACTGCTCTTTGAACCCGAGGTTAGGCAAAACTTTAGTCAGTGGCGAGGCTAATAATGCTACATAGAGTAGGAGGATTGAAACAAAACCAAAAACCTGCTCAATCCGAATTGTCTGTAAACTGCCATTCGGTATATATAACTGGATGAAACCTGCTATTAGGAACGATAATGTAATGCCAATGGCAAGTATCCAAAAACGACTATTGGCAAGCAGATTGTCAATTTTCTTTTGTATCTTTACAAGTTTCACACTTAAATCATAACAAAGGTTCTAACGTACCTAATGCTCTAATTAAATATACAAGGGTAGAAATCCGTGGTGCAGGGGGAGGGATTCGAACCCCCGAAGGCATAAGCCAATTGATTTACAGTCAATCGTGTTTGACCGCTTCACTACCCCTGCATGTTATTAACCAAATACTTAGCGTACTTTTCGTGCTCAATGTAGATAAGATTGCGATTACTCACATCTCTCCATGGCAGCACATATTTGTCGCCTCTAGCAGTATAAACAAAAAGTACGTCAAAAGCATCATTATCGTACTTCTTTGCGTAGCCGTAAGATTGATTACCGCCCATGACTCTTAGATTGGCGTAGCAGCCGAGTTTTTTACTCGAATAGATGCCCGCATACTTAATCTGAACGCTTTGAAAGGTATTATTCTTCTCAATCACCAGATCGTAGCTTCTTTTATCACCTAAAGGCAAGCAAACCTCGTAGCCATCCGACACAAAGTGCTGGATAGCGAAAGCTACTGCAATATCACCTTTCTCTTTCGTATTCATAGAGAAATTGTACGGTAAGAATATTAATAAGTTATTAAAGAACTGTGGAGGCGCAAATTTTACTCTACGCCTCCCTCAACACCTCCCTGACTATCCTCACGATAGTCGAGAGCTTAGGTATTCTCGCACGATACCCAAACATCCATGATACTCATGGAGCCGCCTATCGGATTCGAACCGATGACTTTCACTTTACAAGAGTGACGCTCTAACCAGCTGAGCTAAGGCGGCATATTAAACGTTTTTGGTGTACTTGAGTTTTCGCCACTGTCTTCCCTTGCCTCGATTTAGATTTTTATAGCTTGGGGTCAAGGAATGGCAATTTGGACAGAGTAATCGCAAGTTGGTCTCTTTATTGTTTTCGGAATCTCCGTCAATGTGATCAATGTCCAGAGGTGACTTGCTTGTAGCCGGATTCTTTTTATCCCAACCGCAGATTGAACACGAGAAATTATACTTTGTAAGTATGTATCTTCTCACGTAGCCTGAAAGACCTTTGGCTGTAATACCCATACCTCCGGCTTCCGAACCCGCTTTCCATCTTTCGATATATTGTTCATACTCAAAATCTCTTTGGCATTGATTAGAACAATAAGCATAGGCCCATTTGGCCAATTTTTTGTTGCAACGAATACATTCTGACATGCACTCATTATATTTGAGTTGTTAACGAACGCGCCCATAAGTTAATAGCTTTTTAATAACTTTCTATTAGACTTGAGGACACACAAAAGTGTACCAGAACAGAGGTTAAATAACAACCTTGGGGGCGCGTTTGACTCGCTTGGGTCGCCCGGCAGGAACAATCATCTTTTTGAGTTTACTATCGATCACGTCGGCCTCGGCCTGCATGTCTTCATGCTCGTATGCCCGCTTCAGTAACAAATAACTTTCTTTGTTTGGCTCCAGCTCGACGGCCTTGTTCAGCTCTTCAAACATCAATTTAGTACTACCAAGCTTTTCGAGCACTTTGGCGTAGGCGATGTGACGAGCGGCTAAGTCATCCTCTAGTTTGAGGGCTTGCTCAAAGGCCACGGCCGCTTTGGGGTAGTTCTCAGTCTCATAGTAAATAAGACCCAGGTTGTGCAAGCTCGAAGCCGTCGCTTCGATACTCGAAGCAATCTCAAAACAGTCGATGGCATCTTTGTACTCTTTTTGCTTGGCGTACAGAATACCGAGGCGGTTATAGGCGGCGGCGTTCTTCTCATCAATTTTCAGGATGGTCAGTAAGGCTTTTTCGGCACGGAGGAAGCGATTTTCACGCATTCCCTGGTGGGCGATGTCCCAAAGCTTGCCGAGCTTGTCAGACAGCTTACGTGGCAGCGGTGACAGTTCGTCTTCCCGTATTTTGGTGTTCCGGAAGACTAAAAAGCCGAATCCAGCGAGGAATAGGAGTTCATACATGCTCGTCTAGTATACCATGCTTAGATTTGCAGGCTAAGGTCAGTCAGAAGCAGTTTAGGGAGTGGATGGGCCGGCAAAGAGTCCTGAGCCTGCAGAACGGCTGCAATCACCTTGCGCCAGTGTCTTACTAAGGCCGTTTTATCGTTTTGCCCCGCCTGGAAAAGGGCCGCTTTACTAACTGCCAACAGGGCCCACAACAGCTGTTCAACACTTTCCTTTTGCTTCAGGTACTGATCGATAAACACCAGGCGCTCAAAGGGCTTGGCTTGCAGGAGCTGTTTGGCAGCGGCCACGTAGCTCAGCAAGGCCTGGTTATTGTCGCCATCGAGCAGGGCGCTCATCAGGCCAACTTGGCCGCCGCTCATGTGATAGGCTTTGGTAATTTCGGCCGGTTCAGCCTTGTCGACGAAGTAGTCCGTTAAGTCAGCCTGAGCGACCGGTTTGACACCAAGCTTGGGTGCACGTGACGTAATGGTTGGCAACAGGTCGGTTGGGCTGGTGGCCGTTAATATCAGCAATGTGTCGGCTGGTGGCTCTTCGAGCAATTTAAGAAAGGCGTTCTGAGCCTCGGCTGTCATAAAGTGGGCGTCTTCAATAATGATAGCGCGCCGCCAGGTTTTGTCACCGGTTGTCTTCAGTCGAACAAAGGAGTGTGTCTGGCGTACGGTTTCAATCGAAATCGCGCTCCCGTCTGGGGCAATATGCAAAAAGTACGGGTTAACCATCAGTTTCGCGGGTGGCTGCCCCAGCACGGCTGCGGCTAAGTTCAGAGCCAGGGTCTTCTTCCCCGCCCCGGCTGGGCCGACAATTAACAGACTGTGCGACGGCTTGGCAATGTACTGCTCACCGACGAGCCGCGTCCGCGGATGTAGAGCTAACTCCGATATCATGATTGTATTATAGCGCGAAACTCGGGTGGGAGCGGTGCTTCAAAGGTGCTGCGCGTACGGTTTGGTAGCGTAATTTCTAGCTGCTGCGCGTGCAAAAACAGACGTTCGGCCGGTTGCCCATCATAGATGGTGTCGCCAACAATTGGGTGACCCAAGTATTTGAGATGGACCCGTAGCTGGTGCGTGCGACCGGTCTTGGGCATTAGCTTCACAAGGCTATAGGTTGGACCCTCTTCAATCACTTCGTACTCTGTTGTAGCTGGCTTACCGCGACTGCCCGGTCGGAAAGTCTTGGGGTCACGTGGATTGCGCTCGATGGCAACTTCAATAATGGCTTGCTTGAGCTTTGGCGAACCTTTAATTACTGCGTAATATGTCTTTTTAACCTTACGTTGGCTAAATTGCTTTTGTAGCCAGCTCAGGGCCTCGGCGTTTTTGGCAGCAATCATCACACCGGAGGTGGCGCGGTCCAAGCGATGGACAATACCGCCGCGATCACCGTCCAAGCCCGTGAGCTTGGGGCGAATAAAGCTACCCACCGTCCCTTCGGGATTAAAAGCACCCTTGCTGTGACTCAGGACGCCGAGCGGCTTATTGATGACCAAGCAGTCTTCATCCTCATAGATAATTGGCAGGTCAATTTCTTCTTGTTTGAGGACGGTAAAGTCAAAGTCGGCCGTAATGGTATCGCCCGCTCGCAACTTGTAGCCGGTCTTTTGCATCTGGCCATTGACGGTAATTTTGCCCTGGTCGATCAGGTTTTGCAGGAAGCTGCGGGTGACTTGGGGGATTTGCTCAGACAAATAGAGGTCGAGCCGCTTGCGTACATCACCTTCGGTTGGCGTGAGCTTCACTTAGCGCAATCCGACAGCTTTTTGAACACGACGCAAGGTGACGCCGGCCACTTCATTCATGGCCTTTTCGCTATCTTCAAGCTTCTTCAACAGCTGAGCCTCGTCAACTTCTGCCAACTTGGCTTGGAAATTGTGCAAGAAGGTTTGGACGGCATTGGCTACATCTTGCTTGAGGGCACCATATTGGGTCTGGTCCTGATAGTCCTTGGCAACTTCGTCAACCGGGCGGTCGCTTAGGGCGGCCAGCATCTCAATCAAGTTACTGATGCCCGGCTGGTTGACCAGGTCGTAGTTGATCACACCAACGCTATCGGTAGTGGCGCTCATCACCTTCTTGGCCGCTACTGCTGGTGTGTCGCCCAAGAAGATGACACCCTTGCCTGGCTCATCGGACTTGCTCATTTTCTTGTCGGGCTTGACGAGGTCGCGCACACGCAAACGCTGCTGCTGGGCCGTGAAGGCAATTTGCTCTTTTTCGGCTTCTGGCAGCTTGAACAGCTCGGTTTCGAACTTATTATTCATGCGAATGGCGATATCCCGAGCTAGTTCAACATGCTGAGTTTGGTCGGCGCCAACAGGCACGTATTTAGCCCCGTAAAGTAGAATGTCGGCGGCCATAAGAACTGGGTAGTCAAACAGGCCAGCCGACACGTTTTCGGTCGTAAGCCCTAGTAGTTTTGCAAAATTAGGCATTATTTTTCTGATTTGCTCTGCTTGTTCAGCAGTAAAAGTCTGACTATTACTACTCTTGTCTTTAAACTGGGTCATTCTAGTGAGCTCCCCGAGATATGCAAAGTTATTCAGAATCACTGCCAGCTCGCTGTGGGCCGGTATATAGCTTTGACGATAGATAAACGTATTCGGATCATCCAAATCTAAGCCCGCAGCCACAAACAGTTTGAGATTGTGCATGATCTGGGCCTGCAACTTGGTGTGATCAATTGGTGTTGTAAAGCTATGCAGGTCCGGCACAAAAAGATTAATCTGGTACTCGCCAGCGTGCTGCTTTTGCATTTGGACAATAGGTAGCAAGGCACCGAGGTAATTACCGAGGTGTAGGTCGTTGTTGGCCCGAAGGCCGGTTAAAATGACTGGTTTGCTCATGATTCATCCTTATTATACTGTCTTTGGGGCATAAAACCATGACAGGCAGCAAAGCCGGCCGAGGTTTCGACGCCATTGTGGTTGATCGCTTGGGCGACCTTCTGGGCGTGTTCAACAAAATGCTGATCTTTGGGAGCGTCAGTTTCTGTATCCGCTGCTTCGGCTGTCGCCTGGACAACTGGTTCCGTATTCTTTTCCATAGTGGTGCTCACAATTACTTCCGTGAATCTTACCACATTATACACCAGCGACCTCTTATGCCATGATGTCGGCTGAATAACGATTGGTTTAAGCTACTCCCTCGTTAGGGGCTAAAATATCCCGAATGCTTGCCATAACGATCAGCACTTCGGTGCGCCCGGGCTGCGGTATGTCGTCGATTCCTATCTGTGGGTGTATGCCAAGAGCGGTACGAGCCAGCTCTTTAATCTGCCCTGGGCGATCAACTGAGCTTGCGGTCAGCAAAGCCGGGTCTTGGCATTGTTCTTGGGCGTACTTTTGCAGCTCGGCCAATCTATCTAAACTTACTTGCTCTTTCACTTCTCTCTCCTTTTACATTTAAAAAACCGCCGTTTGCGCGGCGGTTTGTAGGTCGATTTATTGTTATTTATTGGCAATAAGAAATCGTCCGCCACGCGTAGTGGGGCATAAACCAAAAAGCAAAATATTGATTTATGAGTGATTTCATAACTATTAGACCATACTACTTAGTTTAATGGTTGTCAAATTCACTGAGGGCAGTCTCCTGTGCACCCTTGTCTGCGGCCTGTTCATCTTTTAGTTCCCTAACTAAATGTTAGATCTATGTGAGATGCCGCCTCTGCTGCCTGCTTTTGAGCGGCAGTGTAAATAAGAAACTTGGCGTATGCATTACTGCCTCTTGCAGCCGTATAGACCGCATCAATCTGCCGCGTAATCACCTCATCGTCAATATCGCAAAGGACGTAGGAAGTTTTCTTTTGTTCAGGATCAAGCCCAATTTGCGCCAGTCTTATATCCCCGTCAAACAACGGACATTCCGCACTACCAATGTCATCCGTCAGGTCTTTGATAATCTTGTTTATTGACACAGCCAACTCCTCTATTAATCAAGCTAGAGAATATACCTCAACAGTTGGTTGGGGATACTAACGCTTGGTGAACTGGCGTTGCTTGCGGGCGCCCTTGAGACCGAACTTCTTGCGTTCTTTCTCGCGTGGGTCACGGCCGAGCAAATCAGCCTTCTTAAGTGTGCTACGCAGGTCTTCGTTCATAACAGCCAGGGCCTTGGCGGTACCAAGCTTGATTGCGTCAACTTGACCAGCATGACCACCACCACTGGTGACAACACTGAGGTCGTACTTATCAACCATCTCTAAAGCTACAAATGGTTTTTGCAGTTCAGCTAACAGGTTCTTGCTGTTTTCGAAGTATTCAGCGGCAGTTTTGCCATTGATAACGATGTTACCTTTGCCAGGAACGAGGCGTACACGCGCTGTGGCGCTCTTGCGACGACCCAGGCCGTAGTAGTAATGTGCTGCAGCCATGATTATTTACCTTCCTTGTCTGTCTTGGGAGCTACTTTCGCAGCCTTTGGACCAACCACGCTAAAAGCTTTGGGCTTTTGCGCTTCGTGTTTGTGCTGATCGTCTTTGTAAACCTTGAGGCGCATCAAGCGACCATCGCGGAGTTTGTTAACAGGCAGCATGCCGCGAACGGCTTTAACGATAACTTCTGTAGAATCCTTGTCCATCTTGTCCTGTAAGGTGGCTTCTTTAAGGCCGCCTGGGAAGTGACTGTGGTGGCAGTACATCTTGCTGTTCAATTTGTCGCCGGTTACCTTCAGCTGGTCAGCATTGATAACGACAACGAAATCGCCGCAGTCGATGTGCTTGGTAAACATTGGCTTGCGCTTACCGGTCAGTAGCTCGGCTACAACGGTCGAAACACGGCCTAGAGTGGCTTCGGAAGCGTCAACGACGTACCATTCGCGGACGACGTCAGTTGGTTTTGCGCTATAGGTCTTCATATTATTTAGCCTCTACTTTCTTGGCGGCTGGCTTCTTTGCTGCAGGCTTGGCTGCTGGCTTAGGCTTTGGGGCTTCGACTTTAGTTGTCTTGGGTGCTGCAACCGTTAGGTCATCCACAAAGCTAACACGAGCCAGTTGGGCATTATCACCACGGCGAACACGGGTGCGTTCGATGCGGAAGTAGCCACTGTTACGGGCGCCGAGCTTAGGCGTGATTTCATCAATCAGCTTGTGAGCACTTTCGATAGTTTGCAATGAAGCGATGATTTGACGACGATTGTGCAAATCACCCTTCTTGGCCTTGGTAATCAATTTTTCAACGTAAGGACCGACCGCTTTGGCTTTGATCAGAGTAGTTTCGATTGATTCGTACTTAATCAGTGAATCAGCCAAACCCTCAATCAGCGCTTCGCGTTGATCGCGTTCGCGGTGGAACTTAGCGCCTTTATATCCGTGACGGTGCATTGTTAAAGCTCCATCTCCGCCATCTTATCTTTGACTTCGTCGAGGGCTTTGCTGCCAAAACCTTTGAGGTCGCGCAGTTCAGCATCGCTGAGAGAAAAGAGGTCTTTTAGGGTGTGAATATCGTTGTTAATCAAGGCATTGGTAGTACGAGCTGACAAGTTGAGGTCCTCGATAGGAGTATTCAACTCAGCGGCGTCATCACCATCACCAGCGACTTCGCCAGCTTCAAAGCCAGCGGCGGTAACTTGAGTGGCTTCGACGCGAGTCTGGCCAGCCAAGGCGGTGTACTGGTTAACCAAGATAGCGGCAGCTTCTTCAAACGCGTCACTTGGACTGATTGAGCCATCGGTGTCGACGGTCAAGAGCAGTTTGTCGAGGTCGGTCATTTGGCCGACACGAGTGTTTTCGACTCGGTAGCGAACACGCAGGACTGGGCTGAAGATAGCGTCAACGGCGATCATGTCGCTCACCTTGCGGGCGCCACTTTCGTCGATGGTGCGGTAACCGCGACCAGCTTCGACGGTAATGTCCATGGTCAGGCTGGCCTTAGGATTGTCCAAGGTGGCGATGACATGGTTGGGGTTGACGACTTCGATGTCGGCGTTGGTAGTGATGTCTTTAGCTGTAACCGTACCAGTTCCCTTTTTGCCGATGCGCAAAGTTTGTGGTTCGTCGCTAAACATGCGGAAGCGGACACCCTTGAGGTTAAGCATGATTTCGACCACGTCTTCTTTAACACCTTCGACAGTGGTAAATTCGTGCGTGGCACCTTCGATGCGGAAGGCAGTAATGGCCACACCAGCGATGCTCGAGAGCAAGACGCGGCGCAAGCTGTTACCCAAAGTCATACCGTAGCCGGTTTGTAGGGGCTCAATGGTGAAAGTAGCGCTGGTGGTGCTATTTTCGTCGACGTTTACAACGCCTGGGGTATGAATCATTTTTGACATAAGTTTCTCGTCTGCTCCCTTATTAACGTGAGTAATACTCAACAATTAGTTGTTCATTAATCTCTGGCTCTGCCTCTTCACGAAGTGGTAGACCGGTGACTGAAATTTCAAACTTCTTACGATTAACCTTCAACCAGCTGATGGCTTTTTCTTCGCCAGCAGGACTAATTTCATCAATCTTTTTGAAATACTCATTGGATTTGCTCTTATCACGGAGCGTAATTTGATCACCGACTTTAACGCGGATTGATGGAATATCAACGCGGCGACCGTTTAACAGGAAGTGTCCGTGGGTTGTCAGCTGGCGAGCAGCACGACGGCTGGGAGCCAAACCACTGCGGTAAATAACGTTATCTAAGCGGAGTTCGAGGAAACGAAGCAGCATTTCACCTGATTGGCCTTCCTTGCGGTCGGCTTCCTTCATCAAGTTACTAAACTGGCGTTCTAGCAAACCATACAAACGCTTTACTTTTTGCTTCTCACGCAATTGTAGTGAGTACTGGCTCGGCTTGTTGCGAGCGGTACGACCGGTAGCAACGCCACCAGGAGGACCGGAGCGCTTCAAAAGTGCTTTGTGAGCCTTGGGATGAAGGGCATAGCCTTCGCGGCGGCTCATTTTTACGATAGATTGGGTATCTCGTGCCATGATTAAATCCTTCGAGCCTTACGTGGGCGCACGCCACCATGTGGCACACCAGTTACGTCTTTGATAACTTCTACAGAAATGTCAGCGGCTGCAAGCGCGCGAATCGCGGCATCACGGCCAAGACCAATACCTTTTACATACACATCGGCTTTGCTGAAACCGTGCATTTGCTTGGCAGCAGTGATGGCACGTTCGGCAGCGATCTGGGCTGCGTAGGCGGTACCCTTCTTAGAACCACGGAAGCCACAGGCTCCAGCGCTCGAGAAAGTCAGGACGCCACCTTGCATGTCGGTAACCGAAATGATGGTGTTGTTAAAGGTCGCCTGGACGTGAACTTGTCCAGCCGGAACTGATCGCTTTGATTTCTTCTTCTTGACTGTTGCAGTCTTAGCTGCGGTTGTTGTATCTGCCATAATATTTCCTCAGACCTAAGTCTTCGATGCCACCTTCTTAGCGGTACCACCAACCGTCAACTTGCGACCACGACGGGTGCGAGCGTTGGTTTTGGTCCGTTGACCACGACTTGGCAAGTTCGCCTTGTGACGCAAGCCACGGTAGGCATTAATGTCCTTCAGACGCTTAATGTTACCGGAAACGATGCGCTGCAGCTCACCCTCAACAGTCAGGTCTTTGTTGATGACTTCTTGGATACGGCCAATCTCGGCATCAGTCAGGTCCTTAACGCGGACGGTTTCTTCTACCTTGGCTTCTTTAAGAATCTTTACACTTGTCGTACGGCCAATACCGTAGACGTAGGTCAAAGCAATATGAATTTGCTTCTCGCTAGGGATAGTTACACCAGAAATTCGTGCCATATATTCCTAACCCTGCCTTTGCTTGTGCTTAGGCTTTGTCTTATTTATTACATACAAACGTCCCTTACGACGAACAATTTTGTCGTCGGGACTGATTTTTTTTACGCTAGCACGCACTTTCATGCGGATCATCCTTTCTTATGAGGGGTGACTCACTGCTTTAAATTTATGACTTGCGATAGGTGATTCTGCCCTTCGTGAGATCGTAAGGGGTCAACTCGACCGTAACGCTGTCCCCTGGCACGATGCGGATGTAATGTTTCCTCATCTTACCGGCGACATGAGCTATAATCTGATGGCCGTTCTCAAGCTCCACTCGGAACTGAGTCCCAGGTAGGGTCTCGGTAATAGTCCCTGTAAGTTCGATCACTTCCTTGTTACTTGCCATAGATATAACTAAGCGCTAATTATATCGATTTCACAACGGTTTGTAAAGAGTAATCTGTCGTTTTGTCAGATTAGCGCCATAACGTAATATGGCCATGTGGAGTCGACTATGATTTTTGGAGCATGACTTAACCAAAAGTTAAGAATTCAGATTAACACATTTAATAATTCTACCCCTGTTATGACTATTAACTTAGTTAATCTGAATCATTAAAAACTGATAAACAGCGCTCCAAAATTCGTAGCACACAAGATCAGTTTGGTAATTCCCTTTGGCGACCCTTGGAGCCGCCAAGCCTATTTTTTCTTGCGTAAACCGCGCTTGGGGCTCAAGCCAAAGCGAAGTTTTCGTGCGCCGGTAGCGGCGATCAACGGATTGGCGTTGACGTCGTAGAAGAAGTCGGGCTGTTCGTACTGATCGTAGGTCACCATCAGGGCGCGTGACTCGATCTGGCGCAGTGTCTCTAGTGAGACGGCTACCAAGATCAAAATACTAGTTCCGCTGAGGGCGATGTTGGTCTTAATAAAGGCCTGGGCCACGATTGGCAACAACGCCAGCACACCCAGCGACAGGGCGCCAAAGAAGGTCAAACGATTAACAATCTTGCCCAAGTACTTCTCGGTCTGGGCGCCAGAGCGCACGCCTTCGATAAAGCCACCCTGCTTCTGCAGATTCTCGGCGATTTCTTTGGTGTTGAAGGTGATGCTGGTGTAGAAGAAAGTGAACACAAACACTAAGAAGAAGTAGACAGTAGGATAAATATAGGCCTGCCAGCCCTCGGTGGCAAAGGTTTGGGCCGATGGGGTTTGGAACCACTTGATCAGGTTAGCGCCGAGGTGCTGAAGGTTGGCGCTCTGTGAGCCTTGCATGATTTGCCCGGCAAAACTCGGTACACTCAAGAATGCTACCGCAAAGATAATCGGCACGACACCGGCTGTAATCAATTTAATTGGCAGCTTGGTGGTCACACCGCCATAGGTACGGTTTCCTTGAATGCGTTTGGCGTAATGAACCGTGATGTTTCGGGCCGCTTCGTTAAGTTTGACCACACACACCGTCACTAACGTTACTGAGCCAAGCACGCCGATGGCATACCAAATCTGCTTTTGATAGACGACCAGATGATTGCCAATAACATGCCATTTGGCGCCGGCACTATCGCTGGCCGAAGCAATCAGCTGAGTGATTGTGGCTGGAAGACGACTGACGATACCAACGGTAATAATCAAGGAAATACCGTTACCAATCCCCTGTTCGGTGATCAATTCACCTAACCACATCAGCAACATCGAAGCACCAGTTAGCGCCGAAACCATCAAAACCCACTGCATCGGTGAACTGTTGGCGGTAATGTCGCCTAGGCCACCGATGCTTGAGGCCGACTGTCGCACCAAGTAAATGGCGCCAATCGACTGAATGATTGCCAATGGCAGCGCCAGAATACGGGTGTACTGGTTAATCTTCTTACGGCCAAATTCGCCCTCGTTATTGAGGGCTTCGAGCTGCGGGATTGCCTTAGTAAGCAATTGCATAATAATCGAGGCATTGATGTACGGACCAAGCCCAATTAGCATGATCGAGAAGTTGGCCAGCGCCCCACCCGACAGAACATCAATAAAGCTCAGTAACGATGAGCTTTTGGCGGAGGTATAGATGGTTTCGAGAACCTGTTTAAGGGTCTCTGGACTACTGAGAGGAATAGGGATGTGAGCCAAAACACGGAAAACCAGCAGCATACCAAGAACGGCCAGGACACGATTGCGCATGTCGCTGTCTTTCATTGATTTCCAGATTACTCTCCAGTTCATCGAGTTTTGTTTACCCTCTCACGCAATACGGTAGAATTAATGCTTTTGTAATTATACAAGAAACAGCCGCCGATTGCTGTTGTTTTATTGTTTTGCTTCGGTCTTTTTCTTGCTGGCTGGTCGGCCAACCTGAGCAACCTGTTCAAAACTACCACCGGCTTTTTTAACAGCAGCGGCAGCGGCAACACTTGCAGCCTGCAGCTTAACCGTTACCTTAGCGGTAACATCACCGTTAACAACCAGCTTGGCTTTGCAGAAAGGACTGCTAATGATACCAACTTGGGCCAAGACAGCGTTATCGACAGTCTTGCCGGCAAAGTTATTCAACTGGCTTGTGTAGACAATTTCAATCTTGGCACGATGCGAGTTAAAACCGCGAAGCTTTGGTAGACGTTGCATCAATGGTGTTTGACCACCTTCAAAGCCTTGTCGTACGCCGCCACCAGTACGTGAGTTTTGACCCTTGGTACCACGGCCAGCAGTTTTACCACCACCAGCGGCGATACCACGACCAAGGCGTTTGGCGCTCTTGTGTTTGCTAATATTTAGTTCGTTGTAGCTCATTATTTTTCATCCTTTGCGGCAGCTGGGACAGCTTTCTTAGAAGCGGTCTTGCTGGCTTTGGTAACCCAGTTGTCAGCTTTTTCGATGCTTTCCAGGGCAGCTAGAGTTGCGTAGGCAGTGTTGATCTTGTTGGCGGAGCCAAGTGACTTAGACAGGGCGTTGCGGATACCAGCAACTTCGAGGACAACCCGGACCACACCACCGGCAATCAGACCGGTACCCGGGCTGGCTGGCTTGATTAAGATGCGAGCACCAGAAACCTTGGCTTCGGCTTCGTGAGGAATGGTTTCTTTGTAAACTGGCACGGTAACGAGGTTCTTCTTAGCAACGTCGACGGCCTTTGAAACAGCAGCAGTAACGTCTGCGCCCTTAGCGGTGCCGATACCAACGCGACTCTTGTGGTCACCAATGACGACCAAGGCGCGGAAGCGGAAGCGACGGCCACCCTTTACAACGCGAGCGACACGGTCAATGTGGACCACTCGTTCGTCGAACTCTTTTTCTTCTTTTGGCATATCGTTACGTGGACGGCGGTTATTGTTGTTTTGGCCACCTTGACGATTTTGATTCTGGCCTTGTGGACCATTGTTAGTAGTTGGGGGCATAATTAGAACTCCAGTCCATTCTCGCGGGCTGCGTCGGCCAGCGCTTTAACACGACCGTGATACTTGCGGCCACTGCGGTCAAATGAAACTTTAACAATTTTCTTGGCAACTGCCTTCTTGGCAATTTCGGTACCAACCCAAACTGATTTTTCAGTCATTGAGCCAGTTAGCTTTTTATTGCCAACCGTGCTGACTGCAACGAGTGTGGCGTGGGTGGTGTCATCAATAACTTGGGCTGACACGTGGGTGTTGCTGATAAAAACGCTCAGACGAGGGCGTTCAGGTGTGCCGCTGACTACCGAGCGAACGCGGTTCTTGCGGAGCTGACGATTTCGTAATTTATGTGCTAATCGATCCATGGCTATTTTTCCTTACCTGACTTACCGCTCTTGCGGATGATACGTTCATCAATGTACTTCAGACCCTTGCCCTTATATGGTTCAGGCTTCTTGAGAGCACGGATTTCGGCAGCCGTTTGGCCAACTTGCTGCTTGCTAATGCCACTCACCGTAATAATATTGGCTTCAACTTTAGCAGTCACGCCTTCTGGCAAGTGGTAGATAACTTCGTGAGAAAAACCGAGGTTCATCTTTACGTCGTTACCAGCGACGGCCATACGGTAACCGACACCATTCAGTTCAAGCTTCTTTTCGAAGCCTTGGCTGACGCCAACGATCATATTGTTGACGAGTGAGCGCATCAAACCGTGCTTGGCGCGGTGCTCCTGCTCGTCGTCAATTCGAGTTACGTTAATAACGTCGCCGTCTTGGGCAACGGTTATACCGGGCATCGTGAACTGTGTGAGTGTGCCCTTACTACCAGTAACGGTAATAAGATCAGAATCGACAGTGATTGTCACGCCGGCTGGGACTTGGATAGGCTGTTTTCCTATACGACTCATGATGTACCTTTCTTAATAAACCTGACAAATTAATTCGCCACCAATACGCTCTTTGCGAGCCTGGTCACCAGTCATCAAACCTTTGGAGGTTGAGATGATAACCAGACCACGACCACGCTTGATAACCGGGATCTTGTCGGAGCCAACATAGGCGCGGCGGCCTGGCTTGCTCAAACGAGTAATTTCGGTGATACGGGCATTGGTTGTGTCGCTGTTAATGGTCAGCTTGAGGGACTTACCGACAGGAGCATCGGTAACTTTGACTTCGTCAATGAAGTTGTTTTCTTTGAGCAAAAGAGCGACAGACTCTTTAACTTTAGAGTGTGGCAGCGTCACGACGTTCTTACGAACGTTAATGGCATTACGGACGCGAGTCAGCATGTCAGCGATTGGGTCAGTTGAGGTCATAGACATATCCTTTACCAGCTCGCTTTCGTTACACCAGGGATTTCACCCTTAGAGGCATGTTCGCGGAAGCTCAAACGACTCAGGCCAAATTGGCGCATGAAGGCGCGTGGGCGGCCGGTTTCGATACAGCGGTTCTTTAAACGAGTTGGTGAGCTGTTACGAGGCAGCTTGTGCAAACCTTCGTAGTCACCCATCTTTTTGAGTTCAGCACGCTTATCAGCATACTGCTCGTGCATTTTGTGACGTTTTACATCGCGGGCGATGTTTGATTTCCTAGCCATTACTTGGACTCCTTTTCGAATGGCATACCGAACTTTTCGAGCAAGGCTCGGCTGTCGGCGGGACGGTGTGCCTTAATAACAAAGATGACTTGCAAACCATGTGGGGTGGTCGTTTCTTCAAACGACAATTCTGGGAAGGCTGACTGGTCGGTAAAGCCGAGGCTGTAGTTGCCTTGGCGGTCAAAGGCCTTAGCGCTCACACCATGGAAGTCACGCAAGCGTGGCAGCACAATGTTGATCAGGCGGTCGGTAAATTCGTACATTTGATCGTTTCGCAAGGTGACCTTGAGGCCGATTTTGTTGCCTTCGCGCAGCTTGAATGAGGCGATTGACAGGCGAGCGGCTGTTTCCAGTGGTTGTTGACCAGTAATCTTGCGCAAGGTGTTGCTGGCTACAGTCATCAGCTTCTTGTCGTCCTTAGCCTTACCAAGACCAACGTTAACGACAATCTTTTCAAGCTTTGGTACCTGGTTGACGTTATCGAGCTTGAGCTCTTTCTGCAATTCAGCAACCAGCTTCTCTTTGTAGAGCTGCTTCAGGCGAGCGGTTGTAACTGGTGTTGCTGCTTTAGTAGCCATTACTTGATCTCCTTGCCGGTGCTCTTAGCAACACGGACTTTATTTCCCTTGGTGTCGACCTTGTAGCCGATGCGGGTTGCCTTCTTGGCGGTAGCGTCGTAGTAGCCGACCTTTGATACATCGATTGGCTTAGTGAGCTCAACGATGTCACCTTGGGGGTGTTCGCGGGTTGGTTTAACGTGCTTCTTAACGATGTTAATACCTTCGACGGTAACTTTATTCAGGCTTGGGTGAACGGCAGTAATTTTACCGGTTTTACCCTTGTACTTGCCAGCACGAACGACGATGGTGTCACCTTTCATGAGGCGGATTTTAGTTACTGCTGGCTTGGCGTTGGTTGGTTTACTCATTATAGTACCTCCGGTGCTAAGCTAATGATCTTGGCGTAGCCGAGATCGCGCAGTTCGCGAGGGACAGGACCAAAGATACGGGTGGCTTTTGGTAGCTTATCATCGCCGATGATGACGCAGGCATTGTCGTCAAAACGAATGCTCGAGCCATCTTTGCGCTTAATACTATTCTTGGTACGAACAACCACGGCGCGGACAACGCTCTTGCGCTTGACGTTACCACTTGGGTTGGCGGCCTTAACGGTTACCACAATGGTATCGCCAACGTGGGCGTAGCGACGGCGCGTGCCGCCCAGTACACGAATGCACAGGACTTCTTTGGCACCGCTGTTGTCACAGACGGTTAATCGGGATTCTTGCTGGATCATTAGGCAGCTTCCTTTTCTTCGACAATAGCTGGTCGCAAAACGATTTTCTGTAGAGTAAATCGCTTGCGAGCACTCAATGGACGGGTTTCTTCAATCACAACCTTGTCGCCAACCATGGCTTCATTCTTTTCATCATGCGCCATGAACTTGGTGTTCTGGTTGTATTGCTTCTTATAGACGGGGTGCATCTTACGAGTAGCGACCGTAACAATAATGGTCTTATCGGGTTTGTTTGACGATACAACGCCAGTTAATGTTTTAGCCATTACGCGGTCTCCTTGCTCAGCTGATCGCTGAGGACTGTTAGCATTCGAGCCAAATCTTTACGCTTGTTGCGTAGAGCTTTGGTGTTTTGAACTTCGCCCATGTGCATGCGGCGCTTTAATTCCATAATTTCATCGCGCAACTTGGTACTTTCGGTAGTCAAGTCAGCTGTTGATAGCTTGCGAATTTCGACGATTTTCATAATTACGCCTCCTCCCGAGTCAAGAACTTCGTCTTAACAGGTAGTTTATGGGCGGCCAAGCGCATGGCTTCGCGGGCGACTTCGACAGGAACACCTTGCATTTCAAACATGATCGTTCCTGGCTTAACCTTGGCGACCCAAAACTCTGGGTTACCTTTACCGCTACCCATCTTAACGTCCTGCGGCTTACGGGTAACTGGGGTGTGTGGGAAGATGCGGATCCAAATCTTACCACCGCGCTTGATGTAGCGAGTCATGGCTTGACGTGAAGCCTCAATCTGGCGGGCAGTGATTCGTTCGTGGCCCTGCGCTTGCAGTGCGTATTCGCCAAAGGCGATCTTGTTACCGGTCGAGGCAACGCCACGGATCTTTCCCTTTCGCACCTTGCGGTGTGCTTGTCGTTTAGGCATCAACATGATTTAAACCGTCTCTCCCTTATAAATCCAAACCTTAACACCGATAATGCCGGCGGCAGTGTGTGAACTGACGTGAGCGTAGTCGATGTTAGCGCGAATCGTGTGCAATGGAACTGAACCTTGAACTTCTTTTTCGCGGCGGCTCATTTCGGCACCGTTCAGACGACCGGCAACCTCGATACGAATACCTTGGGCACCCGAGCGCATGGTTGCTGCTGCTGACTGCTTAATGGCGCGGCGGAATGAGATGCGACGCTCTAACTGGTGGGCGATGTTCTCGGCAACCAGCTTGGCGTATAGTTCAGGCTTCTTGACTTCTTCGATGTTAACGCGAACTGGTGACTTGTAGATCTTCTCACAAGCAGCCTTCAGCTCTTGGGCGCCAGCACCACCACGACCGATTACCACACCAGCCTTAGCGGTAGCAATGGTAATAGTAACGAGGTTTGGTGAACGTTCGATATCAACCTTGTTGATAGCACCACGAGAACCAACCTTGTCCTGGATGTACTTGCGAGTCTTAAGGTCTTGAGCTAAGTAGGCAGCGTAGTCCTTCTTGGCAACAAACCATTTGCTGCGCCAGTCTTTATTGACCTGAAGACGCATTGAAATTGGGTTTACTTTTTGTCCCATTATTTTGTCTCCTTCTTGTCGGCTGCTTTAGCGGCAACTGGCTTCTTTGGTGCGCGCTTTTCGCCATCAACAACAACGGTAATGTGACTGCTGGCACGCTGGAATGGCAGGGCACGACCGTGAGCAGCTGGGCGGTAACGCTTGATGCGAACGCCCGGGGTAACGGTAATGGTCGTGATGCGCAGGGTGTCAGGCTTGTAGTGGTGGTTGTGGTCGGCGTTAGCGCGAGCGCTTTCGATAACCTTCTTAACCGGTAGAGCTGAACGACGTGGCGTGTGCTCAAGGATAGTAATCGCTTCGGCGACAGTACGGCCACGAACTAGGCTGGCAACAACGCCAACCTTACGAGGACTCATGCGAACACCCTTAGCGATGGCTTGGACACTCATTTTAGCGGCCTCCCTTTGCTAACTTACCACCATGGCTGCGGAACTTACGAGTTGGTGAGAATTCACCAAGCTTGTGGCCAACCATGTTTTCGGTAATAAAGACTGGTACATGAACCTTACCGTTATGGACGGCGATGGTCTTACCAACAAATTCTGGCGAGATAGTTGAAGCACGAGCCCATGTTTTAATAATGGTTCGGTCTTCGTTGCCTAAGGCGTTAACCTTTTTGGCTAGCTTCGGATCCACAAATGGTCCTTTTTTTAGTGATCTACTCATGTTCTTCTACCTTCGCTTCGCCTGATGACGAGATTTAACAATCATGTTATTGGTACTCTTGCGGCGACGAGTCTTGTAGCCCAGAGTCTTTTGACCCCAAGGTGTAACTGGTGCGCGGGCCATACGGTGACGACCACCATCACCACCACCATGTGGGTGATCAACGGCGTTCATAACCACACCACGGACAGTTGGGCGAATACCCTTGTGGCGGTTACGACCAGCTTTACCGATCTTAATGTTCTGGTGTTGCTCGTTACCAACGGCACCCATTGAGGCGGTGCACTCTAGGTGAACCAAACGGACTTCGCCAGATGGCAACTTAACCTGCGCGTAGTCGCCTTCTTTAGCGGCTAGTTGGGCGCGGCCACCAGCTGAACGAACCATTTGGGCACCACGACCGGGCTTGAGCTCGATGGCGTGGATCACTGAACCAACTGGAATGTTCTTAAGTGGCAAACGGTTACCCGTCTCGATTGGGGCTTCTTCGTCAGCAGTAATGGTCTGACCGACCTTCATGCCGTTGGCAGCCAGGATGTAGTGGTAGGTACCATTCGATTCTTTGATACGAGCGATGCGAGCTGAACGGTTTGGGTCGTA
The DNA here is from genome assembly GCA_964410185.1 of uncultured Candidatus Saccharibacteria bacterium. Taxonomy (GTDB): domain Bacteria; phylum Patescibacteriota; class Saccharimonadia; order Saccharimonadales; family JAUPVS01; genus JAUPVS01. The sequence goes on from CAYPFM010000003.1 coordinate 28,576, forward strand.
TTCGATGTGTTCGATAACAGCGGTTGTGCCGTTAGCCAACTTGAAGTTCATGATGCGGTAGAACTTCTTCGCACCACCACCGATGTGGCGAGTGGTAATACGGCCCTGGTTGTTGCGACCACCACTGCGGGTCTTGATGACGGTCAGGGACTTAACCGGGCGCTTGGTGGTAATCTCACTCATATCCTGAGTGGTCATACCGCGCTGACCGGGAGTGTTTGGCTTTAATGCTTTAATGGCCATTACTTCGTCTCCTTCGCGTCTTTCTTAGCCTTTTTGTCGGCAGCCTTCTTTAAGGTCTCAGCGGTCTTTTCGGCTTTAGCATCTTCTTCTTCCATGGCAGCAAAGACAGGGATTGAATCACCTTCTTTAATGCGGACGTAAGCTTTCTTCAAATCAACGGTTGTGCCAACAGATGGGCGACCACCGCGCTTGTACGTGCGCTTCTTCTTGCCCTTCAGGTTGCTGATAGTAACTTTTTCGACGGTTACTTTGAACTGGTCGGCGACGGCAGCAGCCACGGTAACTTTGTTGGCATCATTAGGAACCACAAAGACATAGGTGTTGAGGGCTTGGCTGGTAGCGTAGGCCTTTTCGCTCATGCGAGGCTTTAATGGCATAGAAGTATTCATTACTTGGCCTCCGCTTTCTTGGCCGCAGGCTTAGCAGCAGGCTTCTCGTTCAACCAATCACTCACAGCAGTTAAGCCGGCGTTGGTGATGATGATGGAGTGAGCGTTAACAATGTCATAGACGTTTAAGTAACGAGCCTGGACAACTTTGACGTAGCCCAGGTTGCTGGTAGCGCGGGTCAGTTCAGGAGTCTTAGAGTCAACAACGACCAGGACACCGCGGTTAGCACCGAGTTTGTCGAGCAGCTTAACGGCATCAGCAGTTTTACCTGATTTAACGTCGAAAGCTTCGATAACAGCAACTTTGTTGTCGGTAGCAGCCATGCTCAAGGCCTGCTTCGTAGCACGGCGCTTGGAGCTGGTGGTAATCTTTTGGGTGTAGTTTTCGTGACCGGTTGGACCAAAAACGATACCACCACCGCGCCAGATTGGGTTACGGCTCGAGCCGAAACGTGCGCGACCGGTTCCCTTTTGCTTCCATGGCTTCTTACCACCACCACTGACGAGACCACGGGTCTTGACGTTAGCAGCCGCGGAACGGCCATTGGCCAGGTAGGCAACGTAGGCCTGCTTGATGAGTTCGTGGCTGGAAACGTCGACGGCAAAAATGTTCTTGTCGAGCTTGGCAGGAGTAGTAGCTTTGCTGCCTGATTTTGTATAGGTTGCAATCGCCATTACTTATTCTCCTTCTTTCCACGAATCAAAACGACGCTCTTGCGGGGGCCAGGAACGGCTCCAGAAACACCAATGATGTTGCGCTCAGCGTCGATTAACGTGACTTTTAGGTTTTGGATGGTGACTTGTTCGTGACCCATCTGTCCGGCCATCTTCTTACCCTTAAAAATGTGCTGTGGATACATTGATCCAATTGAGCCTGGTTGACGGGTATTTCCCTTACCACCGTGCGTTTTGCGCTGGCGGTGGAAGTTGTGGCGCTTGATAGTACCGGCCCAACCCTTACCCTTACTGGTACCAGTAACGTCTACGGCGTCACCAATTGAAAAGACCTCGGTGGTTAGCTGGGTGCCGACCTTGAGGTCTTCGGTAATTTCGTCGACGCGGAACTCGCGTACAATCTTTGGCATCACGTTGGCTGGCTTAAAGTGGCCGGCTTGGGCTTTGCCCATTTTTTTGTCTTCCTCGTAACCGAGCTGAACCGCGGTATAACCGTCGATGGCATCAGTTTTGACCTGCGTGATGGTGCAGGGGCTAGCGGAAAGCAAAGTAATAGCAGTCACGGTACCGTCTTCTGCGATGGTACTGGTCATGCCGACTTTTCGGGTGATAAGTGCTTTCATAGTTCTTTCTTTAGTTAGTTTATTGCTCACTATTTTTTGAGCATTTGCATAAAAATGCTTGGTTACTAGTGGTTTCTACCTCTGTTATTGGGAGGTGGACCTGCTAATTGACCAAGTAAAACTTTTCTCTGCAATCTACTCAAAATTGAGATACCATAACAGAGTACCACGCGCCGCCCACTCCTGTCAATATGTTGCAAAAACTACTTCATTCATCAAAGGGTGGCTTTTTTGGCTTTTTCGTGGTATAATAGCTTTATGTCACTTACCTTGCCGTCCCCTGATTATGCCGGGGCTGTTGATCCAGATCATTTTGCCCGCTTTTGTGGCTTGTACGAAGCGAGGCCTCGTCGAGCCATTCCAGAAATGGAAGCGTACGACCGCATGCTTGTTCAGGAAGCCGACCTTTTACTCGAACCGGTCAGAAGCAACCTCAGCGGGACGACAACTTTTGCTGTTGGTGGTTTCCGGGTCGTCACCTACGAACCGACATTGCCAGATCAATCCTTTGGCGGTTCTTATACTGGGGAATGGCATGTCGATGGGGTCCCTGATGACGGAGCCATCGAAACCCTCATTGCTGACATCCAGACAACCGAGGCGTTGAGCGGAGAACTCGATCTGGACAAGCTTGGCTGGTCAGGCAATCAAGTCGATGACGCTCTAGCAGAAGTATTGGCCGGGCACGATGATCAAACACTGGTCGACGGCTATGGTCTCACCATCCATGATGGCATGCCAACACACACCGCACTAGTTTCTGCCGAAAGCTTGGTTCATCGTTCTCCGGCGAATAAAACCGGACAATTAGTCACACGTAACCTTTTGGTCGCCAAGTTTATTCCAGTCGATAACTAGAGCGCGATTGTTAACCCGAGCGGCAACCACAAGCCTACGAACATTGCCATCAGTAGGACGGCATATTCAATCTTGCGATCAAGCTGGAAATGTTCGTGACTAGCAAATACCAGCCCGATAATCAGGCCAACCGGTATTGGAATGACGGAGCCGTTACGATCGATACGCACCCAAAACGAACCAATAATCAGATACATCACCAGCTTTAAGAAGTAGGTGCTATCGATTTCTTTGGTTGGTTTGCGAGTTTTTGATTTCGTTTTAGCTTTAACCATAAGCAATAGTATAGCAATCTAGGGTGTTATAGACTAACCCTGCTATGACACACCTGTTACCAGAAGGCTTGCACAAAGTAGGCCACGCAGACGAAGACGTATTTTTGCGCATTGACCAGCTACTCAAAGAAGCAGCTCCAAATACCGAACGCCTATCTTTCGTTAAACTTGCGGGGCACCAACAAAAAGGCTTTTCGGCCAGTCAACAAGAATCGATCGAGGCCATCTTCACGCCCTTTGTGGCGGACCTCGATACGCCTTACACCGAACTATCTCTGGGCATCGATCTCCGTGGCCAAGCATACTATGGGCGACAGGAGGCGCAAAGGCAGTCGTTTTGGCATAGCGAAGCATCGTCTCGTTCACTGTCTAACATTGGTCACTTGGGGACCTGGTTTTTAGTAGATCAACGTTCGTGTAATCCAAACGCAGGGCTTCGTGCTCTCACCGGAACCATGTTGGCGCAAGAGTATGGCATGGATCCGGTCGAGTTAAGCGAACTACCAAGCGATGCGTTGGCAGAAGCAGGCTTGGCAATCTACCAAGCTACACCAGGTAGCATTATTGACTATTCTGGAGTTTTGCACCGCGTACCGGCAGACTTATACGATAACCCTGACTGTGGTCAGAGAATATTCGCGCGCGTAACGGTATTTTGATTACATTTTGATTTCGGCGTCGCAGCCGGCTGGCAAGGAAAGATTCATCAAGCTATCGATGGTCTTTGGAGTTGGCTCCAAAACGTCGATGATGCGCTTGTGAATGCGCATTTCGAACTGTTCACGACCCTTCTTGAAAACGTGTGGGCTCTTAACAACTGTGTAAACAGTCTTCTTGGTAGGCAGTGGGATTGGACCGGCAATAGTAGCGCCGGTGCGCAATGCGGTGTCGACAATCTGCTTGGCAGACTGGTCGATTACTTTGTGGTCGTAGGCCTTTAGGCGAATACGAATCCGCTGCTTACCAACTTCTGTTTTTGGGGCTGGTGTTTTTTTGGCTTCTGCCATAGTGATAACTCCTGTGTGAAGTAACATCTTTGGTGCGCTATAGAGAACGACAACAACGACTTTTAGTCTTCACGATTAATTTACTAGCTGATTTTACAACAAATCAGTCGGGTTGTCTATCGGGATATCCGTTGACGGCCTGCCGATCTTCGGCGTAAAGGTGTCGCAGCGGTGAACTTATGCGATCCAAGTTATTCGCCAACGCAGCTGCTTCAACTGGCAGCATCGGGCCGTCATAGTCAACAGGGAAACTAAACGCACCTTCGAGTCTGGCGGCCTCGCCTTCAACATCGACTTGAGTGCCAGGGTCGACGTGCAACTCCTTCACAACTAATCCAATCAGGCTCCAGGTGTGCACGACGGTTTTTCCTTCGGCAGCTTTTCGAAACTGCTCGGCCGTTGTCATGGCGAGTGTTTGGCGTACGTCTTCTTGTGTTACTTCTGACAATGCATTACTCCTATTCGACTATCCGTTGGACTTGTCGTTCTTTTGAAAGCTCGATGATAATCCCTTCTACCGCTGCCACTTGAGGATCCCAGTCTAAACGAAGCTGGTCCGGGTAAACGACCGCTCCCTTCCTGACTTCTGGATAGTCAGTGTCCCAACAAAATGCCTCGCCAATTCTAACATCGGCCTTTTGTAGCATTCGTCGGTAGGCTGTTTCAGAATAATCACTGACGCCTTCTGCTGGGGAACCATAACTCATCATATACATTTACTATACAACCTTTTGACACATAAGAAAAGACCCCCTCGTGAAGCTACTGTTGCTTGGCTTCTTTTCGGGAGCGCAGGACAGAGTCATTGCCGAGCACAAAAAATGAGACGTATTTGACATACGTCTCATTTTTTTGACGGAGGCTATTGCCTGTCGTGTGCCCCGATAAAGGAGCGTGGGTGTTACTATTTGGTGATCTTAGTAACAACACCAGCACCAACGGTGCGGCCACCTTCGCGGATAGCGAAGCGCAGACCTTGTTCCATGGCGATTGGAGCGAGCAACTTAACCTTGAAGGTTACGGTGTCGCCTGGCATGACCATTTCTTTGTCAGCTGGAAGCTCAACTTCACCAGTTACGTCCGTTGTACGGAAGTAGAACTGTGGCTTGTAGCCTTTGAAGAAAGGAGTGTGACGACCACCTTCTTCTTTGGTGAGGATATAAACTTCAGCATCAAATTCGGTGTGAGGAGTCACAGTACCTGGCTTAGCCAAGACCTGACCGCGCTCGATATCGTCGCGCTCAATACCGCGGAGCAGGATACCAACGTTGTCGCCGGCTTGACCCTGATCGAGGTTCTTCTTGAACATTTCAACACCAGTAACGGTTGACTTCTTGGTGTCGCGGATACCGACGATTTCGATTTCTTCACCGACCTTAACGATACCTTGCTCAACACGGCCGGTAGCAACAGTACCACGACCCTTGATTGAGAAGACGTCTTCGATTGGCATCAAGAATGGCTTGTCGAGTTCGCGCTTTGGTTCTGGAACGAAGTCGTCCATAGCCTTAACGAGTTCCATGATAGCGTCTTCGTTAGCAGCATCGCCTTCGAGAGCCTTGGTAGCAGAACCCTTGATGATAGGAGCGTTTTCGTCGAAACCGTTCTTACCAAGCAGTTCGCGGATGTCCATTTCGACCAATTCGATCAGTTCTGGATCGGCGAGGTCCATCTTGTTCATGAAGACCAAGATGCTTGGAACGCCCACTTGCTTGGCAAGCAGTACGTGTTCGCGGGTTTGTGGCAGTGGACCATCGTTGGCAGCAACCACGAGGATGGCGCCATCGATCTGAGCAGCACCAGTAATCATGTTCTTAACGTAGTCGGCGTGACCTGGCATGTCGACGTGAGCGTAGTGACGCTTCTCTGACTCGTATTCCTGGTGAGAAGTAGCAATGGTAATACCACGAGCTTTTTCTTCTGGGGCGTTGTCAATTTCGTCGTACTTAATAGGCTTGTTAACGTCGCTAGGAAGCTTCTTAGCCAAAACAGCGGTAATTGCTGCAGTTAGAGTAGTTTTACCATGGTCAACGTGACCCATAGTTCCTACGTTTACGTGAGGCTTGCTTCGGTCGAAATCTGCCATTTATGTCTCCTAAAATTATTACTGGTTTAATGTTTTACATACGTGGGGCAACTAGCTCCACGAGAGTTACCGATATATTTTAACGAATCCTACGGTGTTTGTAAAGGGGTTACAGCCAGCGCATGCGCGAGAACGCTTCGGGGGTGGCTAAGCGAGCTACGTCTTGAGCGACGCGGCGTGGTCGTGACAATGGGATGTGCCTGATTACTTCGATGGCTCGGGCTTGTCGGGGGTCCTGGCTATTGGTCTTAGAGGCGGCAATACCACTGAAAGTACGTAAAAGATTCCGGCGGTGTGTACCAGGGAGTTTCGGAGCGTGTTCGATGGCAGTAATCGTATCAGTCGCCGCAACGGTAAGGGTGGCGATGTTTTCGAAGTGGACGTGTTCACGGGTGGCAACTGTGGCGAGTACTCGAGTGACTATACTGGTCTGCGCCTTACGCAAGGTTACATCCTCAAACGCCCGATCGCCGTATATATTCTTGGACACAGCGAGTTGCTGTAGCAAGAACATGGTTGGCGTGCCATCTTCGGCCACACCAGGAAATAGCATCGGGTCAAAAAGCGTGTTAGCCCAAATCAGACCACCCTCTTCACACTGTTGGATCTGGTCAAAATAGGCGGTAATTGCCGCTTCGTGCGAAAGTGTTTGCTCGCTGCCACTCATATCTTAACTACCAACAGGCTACTTGGCGTTCTTGGCAATAATCGCTTCGGCTACGTGACCAGGCACATCGGCGTAGTGGTCAAGCTCCATGCTGGAGCTGGCACGACCCTGGGTCGAGCTACGCAGGTTGGTAGTGTAACCAAACATTTCACCGAGTGGTACGAAAGCGGTAATTTCTTTAACACCGCCGGGGAGGTCTTCCATCGATTCAATGCGACCACGCTTGGCGTTCAAATCGCCAATGACGTCACCCATGAACTGTTCTGGAGTTACGACGACCACTTTCATGATCGGCTCCATCAAGACTGGATTAGCGGCCTTAACACCGGCCTGCAGACCCATCGAGCCAGCAATCTTGAAGGCCATTTCGTTAGAGTCAACTTCGTGGAAGGAACCATCATACAGTTCAGCCTTGATGTCAACGACTGGGTAACCAGCCAAGACACCGTTCGCCATAGCTTCTTTAATACCTTCGTCAACTGGCTTGATGTATTCGCTTGGAACCACACCACCCTTGATAGAGTTGATGAATTCGTAGCCCTTACCCGGTTCGTTTTGACTCAAGCGCAACCAGACGTGACCATACTGACCACGACCACCAGACTGGCGGACAAACTTACCTTCGGCTTCGACGGCATCCTTGCGGATGGTTTCGCGGTAGGCAACCTGTGGCTGACCGATGTTGGCTTCGACATTAAATTCGCGCTTCATACGGTCAACAAGGATTTCGAGGTGCAACTCACCCATACCACTAATGATGGTTTGAGCGGTTTCATCGTCCACACGGACGCGGAAAGTTGGGTCTTCTTCGGCTAAGCGCTGCAAGGCGATTGACATCTTGTCTTGGTCGGACTTGGTCTTTGGCTCGATAGCAATGCTGACGGGAGGTTCTGGGAAGGTGATGCTTTCCAAAACAATTGGGTTAGCGGCGTCACACAGGGTGTGACCGGTGGTAGTACCCTTGAGACCAACGATGGCAGCAATGTCACCAGCACCGACTTCAGTCACGTCTTCGCGCTTGTCGGCCTGGAGGCGGACGATGCGGCCAACACGTTCTTTTTGGCCAGTTGAGCTGTTCAAAACGTAAGAACCAGCGGTAACCTTACCCGAGTACACGCGGAAGTAAGCTAATTTACCAACAAATGGGTCAGTCGTGATTTTAAAGGCCAGGCTGGCAAATGGCTGTGACTCATCGGGCTTGCGCTCGATTTCTTCGTCGTTCTTAGGGTTCTTGCCCCAAGTTGAACCGATGTCCAGTGGGCTTGGTAGGTAGTCGTTAACCAGGTCGAGGACTTTTTCGACGATTACACCACGGCCGTCACCACCTGTGACGATAAAGAACTTACCAGTCAAAACAGCGGTACGGATAGCTTGCTTGATTTCGTCCTTGCTGAGGCCTTCTTCGCCAACTTCAAAGTACTTCTCGAGGATGGCTTCATCTTCGGCCACCGCATTCTCGATGAGCAGGCTGCGGGCTTTCTTAGCTTGGTCAAGCATATCTTCTGGGATCTCCGCTTCGACCAATTCTTTGTCGTGGAACTCGGTGTAGGTGTAGGCCTTCATGTCAACGAGGTCGATCAGACCGTTAATTGACTGTTCGAAACCAATTGGCAGGTGAATCGGGAAGGCGCGCTTGTTGAGGCGAGCGTGGATAGAGTCGAGAGACTTGTAGAAATCGCCACCGGTTTGGTTGATCTTGTTGATGAAACAGATACGAGGCACACCGTACTTGTCGGCTTGGCGCCAAACAGTTTCGGACTGTGATTCGACACCCATCTTGCCGTCAAAGACCACACAGGCACCGTCGAGGACGCGCAGTGAGCGCTCAACTTCGACCGTGAAGTCAATGTGACCTGGGGTATCAATAATGTTAATCTGGTGACCCTTCCAGAAGCAAGTAACAGAGGCAGCAACAATGGTAATACCACGTTCGCGCTCTTGTTCCATCCAGTCAGTAGTGGTTTCACCTTCGTGCACGGCACCAATCTTGTGATTAAGCCCAGTGCGGTACAAAATACCTTCCGTCGTTGTAGTCTTACCGGCATCAATGTGCGCGATAATACCAAGGTTACGGATGTTCTTCATTTCAGTTTTCTTTGTTGCCATGTATCAATACCTACCCTGTCTTAATATTTAAAAGTTCTCGATGAAATAATTTGCGCTAGTTAAGTAGCCAAGTTCTTCGGCAATAGTCGCCATTGTGTGTTTGATTCTTGTCTTGTTTGTAGGTTCTTCTGTTGAACCGGCCGCAGACTCTTCTTGCATCAAGTATGAGAGTGTCGTCGCCTCCTGCCCTACGATAGGTGCCCACAGTCTAACGTTGTGTTCTCCGCCGATGCTCTCAAGAAAGTCTGCCGAGAGGTGGACTGGTGGCTGAATTCTGACAAGACCACCAGCAAAATCATTATTCGTACCTACGGTTATTTCATATCTGCCATAGGGTGATGGGATTCCAAAAAATTCAGACATCTCTGGGTTAACCTATCTCGCAAAGTGAGCGAAGGCGCGGTTGGCTTCGGCCATCTTATGGGTATCTTCACGCTTCTTAACTGAGGTACCAGTGTTGTTGTAAGCATCAACCAGTTCGTTGGCGATGCGGTCTTCCATGCTCATGCCCTTTTTGGCGCGAGCGGCGGCGACGAACCACATCATGGTGAGGTGATTCTGGCGCTGACCCTTAACTTCAAACGGAATCTGGTAGTTAGCACCACCAACACGGCGAGAGCGAGTCTCGACCTGTGGCTGAATGTTCTTCATGGCTTGCTCAAAAACATCTAAAGGATTCTTGACCTTGAGCTTGTCGGCAGCTTTTTGCATACCACCGTAAACCAGGCGTTCAGCCAGTTGCTTCTTACCGTTCAACATAACGCGGTTGATAAGGCGCTGAACCTGCACGCTGTTGTACAAGCGGTCAGCTGGAATGTCACGAACTAATGATTTGGTTACTTTACGTGGCATTACTTGCTCTCCTTCTTGGCACCGTACTTAGAACGGCCCTGTTTGCGACCCTGAACACCCTGAAGGTCCAAGGCGCCGCGAACGATGTGATAGCGCACACCTGGAAGGTCCTTAACGCGACCACCGCGGACCAGCACGACGGCGTGTTCTTGGAGGTTGTGACCCTCACCACCGATGTAAGCCCAAACTTCTTGGCCGTTTTGCAAACGGACACGAGCGACCTTACGCAAAGCCGAGTTAGGCTTCTTTGGTGTCTTGGTAGTAACTTTGACACAAACGCCGCGCTTGAATGGTGCGGACTTTTCGTAGTTGACGTTGCGCAGGTTATTGGTAACCTTGTGCAACGCTGGCGACTTAGACTTGGTCGACTTGTCGGTTCGGCCTTTGCGCACTAATTGATTGATTGTTGGCATATATCTCCTTGATGGTTGTAATCTGCTGCAGCGGGGGCTATGCCTGGCGCCCTGGCTCGGACTACTTATGGTTTATAAACTAATTCTAACAGATAACAGCTTAGGCTGCAACTTCTTCAGTTACGTCGGCTTCGTCACCTAACAAAACTTCGTCTTCATCTTCGTCAGGTTGGTAGCCAGTTCCAACTGGAATTGGGCGACCCAAGATGACGTTTTCCTTGAGACCGTACAGGTGGTCGACCTTACCGCTGGTAGCGGCGCTGATCAATACACGGGTGGTGTCTTGGAATGAAGCGGCTGATAGGAATGACTCGGTTGACAGTGACGACTTGGTGATACCAAGCAACAGCTGTGTAAAGACGATTGGCTGCTTACCTTCTTTAAGAAGTTCGGCGTTGAGTTCGAGGACAGCAATCTTGCTGGCAATGTCGCCAGTCACGAGTTCGCTGTCACCAGCGTCTTCGATCTGAACACGGCTAAACATCTGGCGCACAATGATTTCAAGGTGCTTGTCGGCGATGTTTTGGCCCTGTGAAGCAAAGATACGCAGGACTTCGTTCATGATGTAACGCTGTGCGGCTTCGATACCCTGGAGGGTCATCAGCTCGTGCAGGTTAATTGAACCGTTTGTCAGGCGTTGACCAGGAGTAACTTCGTCACCATCCTTAACTAAGACTTGCTTGTAGCTAGGGATTTCGTAACGCATGGTGGTCTTAGCGGTTGGCACAATGCTGATGGTCTTCTTCTTGACATCAAGCTTGCCCGGCATGGTGGCAGTGATTGGCTCAGAGTTATCTTCCATGGCAGCTATGACGTCGCCTACAGCAACTTCGGCACCATGCTTAACTTTAGCTTCACGACCAGCCAGCTGGAAGACAACCTTTTCTTGGCCTTCGGCAGTAACTTCGACGATGTATTTGTCACCGTCTTCCCAGGTCTTGACCACACCAGCGATGTCAGCCAGGAAGGCTTGACCCTTTGGTTGGCGAACTTCAAAGAGTTCTTCGACACGAGGCAGACCGGTGGTAATGTCTTCACCGGCAACACCACCGGAGTGGAAGGTTCGCAGGGTTAGCTGCGTACCAGGCTCACCAATGGATTGAGCGGCAATAACACCAACTGGGTGTCGTTCGGATACAACTTCACCAGTAGCAGGGTCGATACCGTAGGACTTGCGGGCTACGCCACGAACAGTTGTGCAGCTCAGGACACTCATGATGCGAACACCATCAAGTGACTCGTCAGCGTCGATAGCGGCAGCGATTTCGGCCGTGATCATTTGACCACGCTTAACGTGCTTACCAATGTTTTCGGCTGAGAAGCGACCGACTAAGCGACTTGCTAGGGTAACGCCAATCTCGGCAGCGTCGGCACGGTAGATTGGGAAACCAAGGTCGCCAGCGTTTTCTTCTTCGGTGGTAAAGACATCCTGAGAGACGTCAACCAAACGACGAGTCAGATAACCAGAGTCAGCGGTCTTGAGGGCGGTGTCAATCATACCCTTACGTGCACCACGAGTGGCGGTAAAGTATTCCAGTGGGCTAAAACCACTCTTATAGTTCGACTTAATTGGCAGCTCAATGGTGCGGCCAGTCGCGTCTGCAACCAGACCGAACATACCAACGGCGGTGTTTACCTGACCGATGTTACCACGAGCACCAGAGACCACGGCGGTCGACATGGCGTTGTCTTCGGTCGCAAATTGCTTAACCAAGGCGGCCTGAACGTCGTTACCGACTTCGGTCCAGCCTTCGATGGTTAGGCGGTAGCGCTCTTCCTCGGTAATGAAACCTTGGTTGAACTGTTCACTCACTTCAGCAACGCGGTCCTCACCCTTCTTCAAAAGATCTTGGAGACCCTTCACTTCGGTGAAGTCGTCCATACCCATTGAAAGGCCAGACTTGGTAGCGTATTCAAAGCCGAGGTCCTTAAGATCGTCGGCGATTTCGGCTGTCTTGGCTTGACCATACTTCTGGTAGGCCAATGACATGGATTGCTGCAGTTTCTTCTTGGTCATAGCCTCGTCTTGGAATGGGAAGTCTTCGGGGAAGATTTCGCTGAACAGGATGCGACCCAATGTAGTGGTGCGCATTTCGCCACGGAATGGCATCTTTACAAAACTTTGCAGAGTTGTCTTACCGGCATCCAAAGCCATCAAGGCTTCTTCGAGGCTTGAGAACGGCTGAACCGTCTTGTCCTGGCCAGGGCGTTCGTAGGTCAGGTAGTAACAACCGAGCACGATATCTTGTTCGATGTGCAGAATTGGCGAACCATCGGCTGGCTTCAGCAAGTTAACGTTGCTAGCCATGATGTTCTTGGCTTCGGCCTGCGCCTTATCTGACAAAGGAAGGTGCACGGCCATCTGGTCACCATCAAAGTCGGCGTTGAAGCCCTTACATACCAATGGATGTAGCTGAATAGCCTTACCTTCGATCAAAACTGGCTGGAAGGCCTGGATTGATAGACGGTGGAGTGACGGCGCACGGTTCAACAGCACGTACTTGCCGCTGGTTACCTTGTCGAGCGCGTCCCAAACTGGGGTTTCACCAGCTTCGATCATACGAGTAGCGGAACGAATGTTGTGAGCATGCTCATTTTCGATCAATTCACCAATAACGAATGGCTTGAAGAGTTCCAAGGCCATCATCTTTGGCAAACCACACTGGTAGATCTTGAGTTCTGGACCAGCCACGATAACCGAGCGACCAGAGTAGTCAACACGCTTACCGAGCAAGTTCTGGCGGAATCGACCCTGCTTACCCTTGAGCATGTCTGACAGGCTCTTGAGGCGGCGGCGCTGGCCAGTAGCGGCCACGGCGCGGCCACTGCGGGCGTTGCTGTTGTCGATCAAAGCGTCAACGGCTTCTTGCAACATACGCTGTTCGTTACGGCGGATAACTTCTGGGGCGTTCAAGTCAATCAGCTTCTTCAAACGGTTGTTGCGGTTAATAACGCGGCGATACAAGTCGTTTAAGTCGCTGGTAGCAAAACGGCCACCAGTCAGCTGCACCATTGGGCGAAGGTCCGGAGGAATAACTGGCAAAACGGTTACAGTCAGGCTTGAAGGCTCGATGTTGGCGCGCTGCATGCTTTCCAGCAAACGAAGGCGCTTGAGCAGCTTCTTCTTGCGCTGACCCTTCGCTTCGTCAGCTTCGGCAGTCAAGTCGATAATCAGTTGATCAAGGTCAACTTTGTCGAGCAAGTCTTTAAGAGCTGAACCACCCATACCAACAGTGATTAGTTCCTGCAGGTCTTCGGGCAAGCCACGATAGTCAGTTTCGTTGATCAGGTTGAACTTGTCCAAACCTTGCAACTGCGCCTTAAGGGTTTCCCACTCCATTTCGTGCTCTTCGAGCTCTTTGGTCTGAGCTTCGGCCAAAGCCTTAACATCAGCACCATCTTCTTTGGCCTGGTTCTCGAAGCGCAACTTAATGGCTTCTTTGCCGGCCTCGAATTCAGCTTCTTTGTCGGCCATCATCTTGTCGCGCTTGTCAGCATCAACAGTCTTGATAACGTAACTGGCAAAGTAAGCGATCCGCTCCAAGTTCTTAACGGTCATGCCCAAAACTAAACCAATAGCTGATGGGGTGCCGCGCAAGAACCAGATGTGTGCCACTGGGCTGGCGAGGCTAATGTGACCCATGCGTTCACGGCGAACGATCGACTTGGTGACAATTTCACCATTTTTGTCGATAGCGGCTTCGCGTGAGCGAACACCCTTGTACTTGGCATCATGCGGGTTAATGTCTTTGACTGGACCAAAGATCCGTTCGCAGAACAAACCATCGCGTTCTGGTTTTTGAGTTCGGTAGTTAATTGTTTCTGGCTTGGTGACTTCACCGTATGACCAGTCGAGGATGTCGCTAGGGTTGGCAACCGCCAAACGCACAGCGTCAAAATCGGCGATATCGGTTCCTGAGTTATAACGGCGCATTATTCTTCTCCCTCTTCTTCTTTGACATCTTCATCGGCAGGTGTACCCACTAACTCGGTGCGATCATCGTCTTCATCACTTGGGTTTTCATCGACAGCAATAGTGGCGACGTTACCATCAGCGTCAGTGTCCATGAGGACAAATTCGTCACTCACGTCGCTAACCAAGTCTTGGCTAATATCAACATCGGAGATGCTTGGAGCTGGCACGGCAATTTCGGCTGGGTGGCTGGCTTCGTCCTTAACGTTCTCGGCCAAAACCACTTCGGCATCGACAACAGCGTCGGAGTGTACCAGGTCAACCTTGAGGCCGAGACCCTGCAATTCCTTAACAAGCACGTTGAAGCTTTCTGGAACCTTTGGACCAACAATTTCGGTCTTCTTAATGATGGACTCGTAGGCCTTGGAACGTCCGTAGACGTCGTCGGACTTAATGGTGAGCATTTCTTGGAGCGTATTAGCGGCGCCATAGGCTTCGAGAGCCCAGACTTCCATTTCTCCAAAGCGCTGACCACCGTTTTGAGCCTTACCACCGAGCGGCTGCTGGGTAACCATGGTGTATGGACCAGTTGAGCGAGCGTGGATCTTGTCGGTAACCATGTGGTTCAACTTAATCATGTACATCGAACCAACCGTGGTGCGTTCCTTGTACGGTTCGCCGGTGCGACCGTCGTAGAGCTGTTGCTTACCATCGCGTGGCAGGCCAGCTTCTTCGAGCAGGTCTTGGATTTTTTCGATTGGGACACCGTTGAATGATGGGCTGGCAACTTTGATTCCCAAAGCGCGAGCAGCCATACCAAGGTGAGTTTCGAACAACTGACCGACGTTCATACGACTTGGCACACCGAGTGGGTTCAAGATGATGTCGACAGGCGTACCGTCTTCCATGAATGGCATGTCTTCGACCGGCATAACGCGGGCGATAACACCCTTGTTACCGTGACGACCACCGAGCTTATCACCAACGCTAATCTTGCGCATCTGAGCCACAAAGACTTGGATTTGCATCAAGACACCGGCTTTGAGCTCGTGACCATTGGCGCGGCTGAAGACTTTGACGCCGACAACCTTACCGTGCTTACCGTTACTCATGCGCTGTGAGGTATCGCGAACTTCCTTGGCTTTTTCACCAAAGATGGCGCGCAACAGACGTTCTTCGGAACTGAGTTCCTGCTCACCCTTAGGGGTAATCTTACCAACCAGGATGTCGCCAGGATGAACTTCGGCACCAATACGAACGATACCGTCGTCATCGAGGTGGCGCAGGGCTTCCTCGGAAACATTTGGAATATCGCGGGTGACAATTTCTGGGCCAAGCTTGGTTTCACGAACTTCGGTCATGTAGTCGACGATGTGGACTGAAGTGAGCGTGTCATCTTCTACTAAGCGGCGGCTAATAATCATGGCGTCTTCGAAGTTGTAACCGTGCCATGGCATAAAGGCGGCAATCAGATCTTTACCAAGGGCTAGTTCACCGGCAGCAACCGACATACCTTCAATCAGGACATCGCCCTTTTTGACTTTGTCGCCACTGTTAACAACCACACGTTGGTTAATTGAAGTACCTTCGTTGGAGCGAATGTAGTGCATTGGCTCGTACTTAACAGTGCCTTCTTTGTACTTAACGGTAATTTCTTTAGCGTTTGACTTGGTGACTTCACCGTCAGCCTCGGCCAGAACAACCTGACCACTGTTACGAGCGACCACGCCCTCGAGACCAGTACCAACAATTGGACTCGCTGGGCGAATCAGTGGAACGGCCTGGCGTTGCTGGTTAGAACCCATCAACGAGCGGTACACATAGTTCTTTTCGACAAATGGAATCAGACCAGCTGAAGAACCGATAATTTGCTTGCGGCTAGCGTCCATGTGGGTAATTGAGTCAGCATCGACTTCACCAGATTGCAGGTGCGAACGGGCACTAACACGGCGAGCGATAAAGACACCGTTTTCGTCAACTGGCTCAGAAGCGTTGGCAATAACCGCAGCTTCTTCATCAGCAGCGTCCAGGTAGACAACTTCGTTGGTTACTTGGGCACGAACTGGCCAAGTGGTGCGACCACCTTTTTCGAGCTTCTTGGCGTCGGCAGCAGTAATGGTGGCACCGGCCTTAACCAATAGCTTGCCGTCTTTATCTTCTAAATCAACGGCAGCAACGCGGCCAACCGCTTCTTTAGGAGTAACAGCATTGCTAACCTTGCGGTAAGGCGTTTCGATAAAGCCATAGTCGTTAATGCGAGCGTAACCGGCCAAGTTCAATACCAAACCAATGTTGGCACCTTCTGGGGTTTCGACAGCACAGATACGACCGTAGTGAGTGGCGTGAGCATCGCGGACTTCAAAGCCAGCACGTTCACGACTCAAACCACCAGGGCCCATCGAGCTGAGGCGGCGCTTGTGAGCCAACTCGCTGAGTGGGTTAATCTGGTCCATGAACTGTGACAATTGTGAGCTGGCGAAGAATTCACGAACGGCGGCCACGACTGGGCGAGCGTTAATCAGCTGAGCTGGCGTAACGGTCTCGATTTCGCTCATCGACATGCGGTCTTTGGTGTTGCGTTCCATGCGGAGCAAACCAATGCGGAACTGGCGCTGGACCAATTCACCAACTAATTTGACGCGGCGGTTGGCCAGTGAGTCGATATCGTCAGCTGGTTCCTGCGTGTTGTTCATGCGAATAATTTCGGCAATGATAGCGATCAGGTCCTCTAGGCGCATGACGCGGTTCTCGGTAGTGTTTGGAATGTCTATATTAAGACGCTTGTTGATCTTGTAGCGACCAACGCGACTGAAGTCGAAGCGTTTGAAGTTGTAGAACATGTTTTCGAGCAATGAACGGGCGTTATCAACGGTAGCCAAATCACCAGGGCGAAGGCGGCGATAGACTTCGATAAGCGCATCGTTGGCACCACGACTAGAGTCCTTGTCGAGAGTGGCATTGACGTAGTTAAGTGGACCTTGGTCAACGTGCTTGAACTGTTCGCGCATTTGGGTTTCGGTGACGCCAAGCGCCCGCAATAGGGTGGTTACGGGGATTTTGCGCTTGCGGTCGATCTTAACAAAGATGGCACCACTGGCAGCGGTCTCAAACTCTAACCATGCACCACGACCAGGGATAACCTTGGCGCCGTACAGGTTGTGTGTACCATGAGAGTCAGCTGTAAAGAAAACACCAGCTGAACGAATCAACTGGCTAACAACAACGCGCTCGGCACCATTAATAACAAACGTACCACGAGTGGTCATCCATGGATAATCACCGAGGTAGATTTCTTGCTCTTTAACTTCGCCCGTTACCTTGTTGGTAAGTTCGACGGTGGCCTTGAGGGGCGCGTCGTAGCTGACGTTGTTTTCACGAGCTTCGGATTCAGTCATCTTCGGCTTTTCGAAGCGATAATCCTTAAAACGCAAACTTAATTTAGTAGAGGTATAGTCGTCGATTGGACTAATTTCTGCCAATAACTCGCCCAGACCTTCTTCTACAAACCATTGGAATGATTTGTTCTGGTGATCTACCAGATTAGGAAGTTCTAGTGAGCTATCGTCATCAGTGAAATATACTCGTTTAGTATTTTTCTGGGGTTCGTGTACAAGACTCTTCGCCATAGAGAACAGTGCTCCTGCCTAAAATTGATGATGATTAAATTGGTTTTATTTTTAGATTTTCGTTTCGCGCGCGAAGATCCTAAGATGGGATTTTGATGCTCATGGAGTTTTTTTAACAACCATGGCACGGCCCACTTACCCTACTTCTACACCCAGTTTGAGGGATAAGCAATTAAATGTCAAGAATTATTTATCAGCACCTGGCAATTGGTTATCGATGGTGGTAAGACCCCGGCGTATACCTTTGCGTCGTGGCTCAGGATATGGCAGTATGTCGCGTCGCAGCATACCGATATTGGCCCTGGAGCGAGTCTGGTCAACACGCGGAGGGGCTGGAAACGGTTGGTCTTGGGTGGTATCAGTAACCTCAAAACCCCTCTTTTCGAGTGCTGAGGCGACATCTGGAAGAAGCTGCGGCCAGGTGTAGGCGGTCAAGTCGCTATGTCGATCTCGCGTCAACAGATCAGCCATCACCAATGTCGTACCAACGCCCTGGCGACGGAATTCTGGTGCCACGGCAATCTCCCAAGCCCAGACATAACGCTTGCTTTGCATGTGCCACTTGACCGCTCGTGCCAAGCCACTACCTGAAACATTTTCGGCAGTATAGAAGTAACCAACAATCGTTTCGCCTGCTTGGGCGGTGACGACGTGCGGGTTGCGATACTCCTGGTTGGCGCGCATTTCGGCACCAACCATGACATTTGGATCGCGGTGAGTTTCGAAAAATCGGTGTGGCAACTGCCATTGCGCCATCTCCTCTGGCGTCCGTCGATACTCTTCGGGAATGGTTGGGTCGGTCACTGCGGCGACCATGGTGCTATGTGCCAAGGCGTATATGCCTCGCCACTCGTCGCGACTGCGTTGTTCGGGAGTCGTAATCCGGTAGGTTAGGTCCTCGGCAGCAACTGCCTGAGCTTCTTGAGGTATAAGCATGCTTTACAGATTACCAAACTTCACCGTTTTAACCATGAGCTACTTCTTGGGTTTGGGTGGCGTCATGATGACTTCGTCAACTAAACCGTACTTTTTGGCTTCGGGTGCGGTCATCCACTTGTCACGTTCCATGTCTTTATGAATCACGTCCAGCTTTTGGCCCGTATTCTTAGCCATGATCTCTTCCAGTAACTTCTTAACCCGCAAGCTCTCGCGTAAATCAATCTCTTGATCGGTCACTTTGCCGCGCGTACCACTGCTTGGCTGGTGGATCATAACGCTAGCGTTTGGTAACAAGAAGCGCTTCCCTTTGGTGCCAGAACTTAATAGGAAGGCTGCCGCGCTGGCCTGAATACCAATCCCAACGGTCTGGACATCGGCTTTTACGAACTTCATGGTGTCGTAAATGGCCAAGGCGTCGTAGACGCTACCGCCTGGGCTATTGATATAGAGAAAGATGTCTTTGGTGGGGCTTTCGTTGTCCAAAAATAGGAGTTGAGCGGTAATAAGGTTGGCGGTATGCGGGTTAACATCCTCGCCCAAAAAGATAATACGGTCTTTTAAAAGTCGCGAATAAATGTCATAGGCTCGCTCGATACGGCCCTCGGTTTCGATAACAGTTGGGATCAGTGCTGCGTGTGGAGTGTTTGAACTTGTCATACCCCCATAATATCGAATTGGCAGTCTCAGGTCAAGAGTGCTAACATCAAGTTGTTGGCTGGTGCTTCGGGAATGGTGGAATTTGCCGTTTCTCTTCGAGTACCAGAGCTGGTTGTATCGTGATACTACCGGCTGGAACGGAGAAGAAAACAGCAAATTACGCCGTTTCTGAAGTGCCAGACAATAACTTGATGTTAGGATTCTTGGCCTGGGTCAAGAGTGCTAACTTCCAGCTTGTACATGCTCAGCCGCGTTAGCCGTGGCATGCAAAGCTGATACTACAGAAAGTGGATTAAATTCCACCTCATGGAAGCCACGGGGGCCAGCAACAAGCCGATCGCGCGAGAGCTCATCATGATTTACGGCATGAGACAAAACTCGTTCACCACGAAGGTATGTAATGTGGCCATCCAGTTCGTCGCGCGAGAAATTCACTGTTACGGTCTGCTCAGTAGCTTCATCGAGCAATAACTTCGTAACAACAATCCTGCCACCATCTGAGCCAGTATGAACGTCGAAAGTCCGGGGGTATAAACTAAATTCCCCATTTTGCCCGTTGAGCTGAACACGGTTAACGTGATGCTCTGACAAAGCCCAAAATGGACTATGGAACGGTTTAATTAGTCGCTTTGCACCTGTCAGTTGTGGTTTTGGAAAGGCTAGTTCACTCATACCTACGAGTATAGCCTGCTATTGCTGGCACGCAAGCATAGGCGTTATTTTTTAGTAACGTAGCCGACGAGTTTGTCGATGGTTTTCTCGCTGAGAATACGCATTGCAATGTCTTGCTGATTCTCTGGCTTATCAAGCTCAGCCTGCATGGCAGGATCTTGATATTGGCCTTTGAGCAGTTGGACACGCAGCTGAACTTCTTCGGGTGTCACCCGGATTCCCTCTTTATCAGAAATTTCACTCAATACCAAGCCGGCCTTGACGCGGGTCTCGGCGGTAGCGCGGTTGCGCTTGCGGTGCTCTTCTTCGGTCACACCTTCTTCTTTAAGGTGTTCTTCCCAGGTCTGGCCTCTGTACATTAAGTTTTGGCGCTCTTCGCGCTCAGCGCTGTCGAGCTGCTCTTCTACAAGAGCTTCTGGTACATCGAGCTTACTCTTGCTGGTGATTTGTTCGAGGATTTGGTTCTGGAAGTCACGGTCGACTGCCTGCTGGCGCTCGGCGGTTAGCTGCGTTTTGATGTCAGCCTTGAGCTCGGCCAAGTTCTTAAACGGACCGACCTTGCTGGCGAATTCGTCATCGATTTTAGGTAATTCAATAGTTTGCACCTTGTTAACGGTCACCTCAAAAGTAACGGCTTTGCTGGCCAGGGCGGCGACGCCGTAATCCTTCGGGAAGTTCAAAGTAAAGGTTTTTTCGGCACCAGGCTTGAGGCCAATCAAATTATCTTCAAAACCAGGGATAAAGTTGTTACTACCCAGGATGAGCGGATAATCTTTGCCGTCAGCGCCATTAACAGGGTTGCCCTTGTCGTCGGTGCCCTTAAAGTCGATTAAGACTTCGTCACCTGACTTAGCAGCCCGTTCGACTTCCTTTTTGTCGCCAGCCCGTTCGGCCAAACTTTTTAGAACGTCAGTAATATCAGCAGCGGTAACGGAAACCTTGGGCTGTTCAAGTCGCATCTTGGTGTAGTCGGGCAACGAGATGTCGCCAATCACGTCAACCTTGACTTCAACTTCTAGCAGGGTGAATGGTACAAACTTCTTAATGCTAACTTCTGGGCGACTGACGGGACGAAGCTTCTCTTGCTTGATGGACTCGGCATAAAAGTGGTTAATAGCCTCTTCCATGACTTCGGTCTGAAGCGCGGTTGGGTCAAGGTTCTTTTCGATGACGGCCTGAGGGGCCTTGCCAGGTCGGAAGCCGGCCACTTTAACGTTCTTGCCAAGTGACTTTACAGCGGCTTGCTTAATGGGGCTTAGGTCCGCCTCGTGAGCAGTGAAGTTCAAAGCGACTGACGTAGTTGTGAGTTGAGATTTTTTTACATGCATAGGTTCCGACTATACCAGAAAGCTCACCTCTTGGCCACCTCTTAGTACAGTCGGGTCACTAAAAGTGCGCCACCAAAAACAAACCAGGCCAGTTCAACCAAAATCAACCACGGACGCTCGGTCTGAATCTTACTATGGAATCGAACCAGTGCCGGCCACCGCTGCTTGTCTTTCCCTTTGCGGATAATCAGGTAGTACAGCCACATAAGGTCAGGACTAGCCGCCGCAATACCACAAGCCACAATCAGATAGACGTTGGCCGGATGTAGCACGAGGAGCGAAATCAAGATACTGGCCGCAATCGCTGCGTCTGCCGCCAACATTATGAAAAACTGCAGGTCATCGTGCTTGGTCCCCGGAATGCCAAAGTGCGGGATTGCATCAAAGACGAAGTGCGACGCAAAAGCTACCGGCAAAGCAAGCCACGGATTGTGTATGTAGGTTGCTACCAGTGCCCCAGCAATGACGTGATTGGTGGCGGTCATTAGGCTTTGAGTGCTTTTACCAGCTCATCAAGTGTCAGCGTGTCGGTCTGGCCGGTTTCTAGATCCTTGAGGGTAAAGCTACCATCCTCTAACTCTTTTTCACCCATAAACAGCACTTTGTTGAGGCCTTTTTTGTCGGCCGTTTTGGTTTGTTTGTCGGGTTTACGTCCGGAGGTATCGACGGCAACCTTGAGGCCGGCTTCACGCAGACTGCGCAAAACTGGTTGTGCGGCCTGATAGACATCGCCGACTAAAACAACGTACAGGTCAGATTCTGGTTTCAGTACAGGCAGAAGTTGGTGGGTTTCGAGAAAGTTTTGAAGCGTGACATCGCCCGTCGCAAACCCAACTGTCGGGATTGGCTCGACACCAAATAGACCGACCAGTCCATCGTAGCGGCCACCGCCATACATTGAACGATTGTTGTCGGGGTGATTATCGAAGACTTCAAAAACAATGTCGGTATAGTAATCAAAGCCACGCATCAAGGTGATGTCAAAGCCGCAGTTAGTCACGCCCGATTCCGCAAGCATGGCCTCCAGTTTTTTAAGCTCCGTGACCGACGGGTGCTTCTGAAGAATAGCCGGGAGATCATCGATTGTTTTGGCGTTGAGCAGATCAAGTAACTTATCGGTTGTGGCCTGTTCTTGGATGATTTCTTGTAGCGCCTCGGCAAACTTATCAGCTTCCATCTTGCGCATACGATCAATTAACTTAGCGGCGTCATGCGCACGAGCCTCGTTCAACTGCAAAAAGGCGTCAAAAATGTGATTCATGAGTTGGCGGCTGTTGAGCTTGATCTGGTACATATCGCGCTTAGCGCCAAAGGCCTGCATAATCGCATCAGCCACCAGAATGGTTTCATGCTCGGCTTCGAGACCAGGCACACCAAAAATATCAACGTTGAGCTGCCAGAATTCACGTAGTCGGCCACGCTGTGGGCGCTCGTAGCGCCA
The DNA here is from genome assembly GCA_964410185.1 of uncultured Candidatus Saccharibacteria bacterium. Taxonomy (GTDB): domain Bacteria; phylum Patescibacteriota; class Saccharimonadia; order Saccharimonadales; family JAUPVS01; genus JAUPVS01. Next base: position 51,345 of record CAYPFM010000003.1, read on the forward strand.
GTTCACCGGCAGACTATACCAGCGCACCGGATAGGCTAGCTCTTGGCGCTTGGCAGCAACCATCCGGCTAACAGTTGGCGTCATCTCCGGACGAATAGCAACCTTGCGGTCACCGCGATCAGTAAACGTGTAGGTTTGTTCGTTGACGATTTCTTCACCGGTTTTGGCCAGATACAGGTCGAGTGGTTCGAGAATGGGCGCGTCGTATTCCTCGTAGCCGAATTGCTCAACAACTTTGCGCATCGTACTGAACATGTAATTTTGGAGTCGCTTATCCTCTGGATAGAAGTCGCGGGCGCCTTTGTAGGGTTGGGTTGATAGTGCCATGATTATCTAAAGTATAGCAGAGGTTGGCATTAGCTTTACGATAGTTTTAGTTGGGGAAAACGTCGCTTGCGGCTTAGGTGCTTTTCGACACGCGTTGTCCTCGCTTCCAACCTGTCGAAACGATCATCCACCAGCAAAATCACATCATTCAACAACCTGACAACTTCATCAATATCATCTTTGGTTGCAAAGATGTCTTTTAGAGCGTTAATGTCATCGGCGGTCAGTGTCATTGCCATGACTAAATCGTAGCAAACCACTCAACAAAGACTCAAGAATTCTGAAATTGAATTAAGAATTGAGTTGGTGGATGAAAGGACTATCGGCTAAAGCCTCCTTCGCTGCGGCGTGCTCGAAGTAAACTTCTGTGCGCGTCCTCGCTTCGCGACCAATCACGCTCGTGTCTTCGCCTGCGGCAAATCCACCGTGAAGGTTCATTCCCTATTCGACCCAAGAAAAAAGACCCACTTTAGCGGATCTTTTTTCTTGGTGCGGATGAAAGGACTTGAACCTTCACGCCTTTCGGCACTAGTTCCTAAAACTAGCGTGTCTACCATTCCACCACATCCGCACGCGGTGATTAACAGGGTTATTCTACCGGATATGGCGAAAAAAGACCAGCTGAGCATCGCCATAGGTTTTTTGCGCAATAACCTCAAGACCCTTGAGGCGAGCAACTTCGTACTGGGCCGGCCATGAAAGCACATAGATGCCCCGTGGTGCCAAATGACGCACCAACTTTTCAACAATCGGAAACGGCAGTTTGTCGTAGGGTGGGTCAACCAGGAGCAAGTCAAACTTTTGGTCCCAGTAGCGGTTCGACCAGCTGAGGGCATTCGTTTTGATGAAGCGAGCTTTGTCGACACCTAGGCTCATGATATTGGCTTCGATGGCCGTGGCCGCTGGCTTGTCGTTATCCAACAAGAGCGCGCTGGCTGCACCACGACTGAGGGCTTCAAAACTTAAGGCTCCCGAGCCGGCAAAGGGATCTAAAACGGTCAGTCCTTTGATGTCACCAAGCACGGCGAACATCGCGCCTCGCATCTTCTCGCTCATCGGATGGGTGCGGTGCCCATCGGGGGAAACAAACTGTCGCCCACCGAGCTCACCAGCAATAACCCGCATAGCTAGGCCTTTTCGACCTTACCGGCATCAACTAATGCCGCATACCAAGACAGTGTCACAGCCTGCACAATCAAGGGGCCCAGTTTTTGTCGAACCTGGCGGGCTAATTTAGGTGTCCAGCCGCGTTTGTGATATTCGTCAAACATATTCAGCACTGCGATCTCGCGGGCGGTTCGCTTGAACCACTCAGCCACCCCAAGTTCTTGAATCTGTTGGAGCTGGTGCTGGTTTGGGACAGCTTCACCAAAAGCCAAGGGCTTAATAATGGCTGCGATGCCCAGTTCAAACATAATGTGGGCGGTGAGCAGACCTTTGGGACCCCACATCAACCAGTTGTTCTTCATCTGGTGACGGCGGTTTTCGCCGGGCATGACCAGCTTCTCTTTGACGGTGGTTCGTGTTTCGATACCCTGGCCGCCCCGTAGCTCAATCAGTTTCTCTTCGTATGGGAAGTGATGGGCAGGTGTTAGGCCATCAACCAATGCGTGCGACAACCAGGCCGCCTCAAAGGCACTGCGTTCGGTGTTGCCCTTCTTTAGCTCTTTCACGAGACTATTGTAGTGATCGACAATCAGATCAATCAGCTGTGAATCTTCGTCATCAAAAGGACTGTAGTAGTGCCAGGGCTCGTCTTTGGCGGGGCTTTTACGCTTAATGCCATCAGGGCCATTTTTGCCTTCGAAGCGAAGGATGTTGCCAATTTTAGGAAAGCCCACATCATGATGGGTAATTTTGTCCAGCTGACGACGAGCGACGCGATCGAGCTTTTGGTGCGCGCCTAGGACGCGGCCAGAAAACTTATTAAAGGTGGTTCCTGAATACATGTCTGTTTTCTAATTTAGATTTGTAATCGCGCGAAGCGCTGTAACGTGCTCATATAACTCTTGGTATTTTAGCAAATTTTCGCCTTTATCAATAACTTCCTGAGCAGCTTGGCGGGCCGCCGCAATTAGTCTGGTATCTGTTAATTTGGCAATTCTGAGGTCTAATTGTCCGTGCTGGAAGGTGCCGTAGATCGCACCCGGACCACGCAGTTCCAAGTCCAGCTCGGCCAAGGCAAAGCCGTCACTGGTATTGGCCAATGCCCGAAGGCGTTTGCTGGGCACCTTGGCTTCGGTCAACATCAGGTAGCAATAGCCCTGGTGGTGACTACGCCCTACCCGTCCGCGCAACTGGTGCATCTGGGCTAGACCAAACCGCTCGGCACTTTCAATCAGCATGACGGTGGCGTTGGGCACGTCAACACCAACCTCAATCACTGTGGTGGCCACGAGCACATCAAGTTTATGCGCCACAAAGTCTTCCATGATTTGATTTTTTTCGTCGGCCTTCATCTTGCCATGCAATAGGCCGACTCGGTAGTTTTTAAACTCGCGTTCGGAGAGATCTTTGTAAACTTCCTCAGCCGAGCGAGCCTGTAATGCCGATGAATCGCTAATCAACGGGGTGACCACAAACATTTGTCGGCCAGCATCGAGTTGCTGCTTGATGGTTGCATACAGTTGCTGGCGCGAATGGTTCGACACCAATTCGGTCTTGATTGGTAGTCGATCACTCGGCTTGACGTCAATCACCGTGATATCAAGCTCACCATAGAGCGTCAGCGCCAAGCTGCGCGGAATTGGCGTGGCCGTCATATTGAGTACGTGCGGCATATGCCCGGCCTTCTTTTGCAGTTGCTTACGCTGATCAACGCCAAATCGATGTTGTTCATCGATCACGACCAACCCCAGTTTGTGCATATCGACGGTTTCCTGGATCAGGGCGTGCGTACCAACTATCAGCCGCACCGTGCCATCGGCGATATGACTACGGACCAGGGTTTTTTGCTTGGGTTTGAGTCCGCCAACCAACAAGCCGACCTGATTCGCAAAACCGAGGGGCTCCAACAGGTTATAGAGTGTCTCGGCGTGCTGCCGGGCCAAGAGTTCAGTCGGTGCCATAAAGGCCACCTGAAAGCCCTGCTCCATAGCCATGAGCGCCGCCATCGCCGCCACCACCGTCTTACCAGAACCGACATCGCCTTCAATCAAACGATTCATCGGGTGTTTTTGTTGCATATCCATATATATCTGCCAGACCGCTTTGCGCTGAGCGTCGGTCAAGGTAAAGGGCAGATGGCTGACAAACTCCTTGGCGAGGGCTTCTTTAAACGGAATCTCGAGGCTTTCGAGCTTTAGAATCTCGTATTTGTTCATCAGGGCCGCCAAACTCAACTGGAAGACCTCTTCAAATCCTAGCCGGGCCCGGGCACGTTCCAAATCATCGGCATCGGCGGGAAAGTGGATGGCATGCAGTGCCTGGCTGCGACTGATAATTTTTTGCTGTTTAATAATCCAGGCTGGCAAACTTTCCGGTAGTTTATCGACCATCGGAATCACGTTTCTGATTGCCCGCCGGATTTGGGCCGATTTTAGACCCTTGGTCTCTCGGTAAATTGGCACGATTCTAGCACTGTTAACCGGAAAGTCGCTGACGAGCTCTAGGGCAGGGTTCATAATCGCCAAGCGCTGGTGAGACATCTCAAACAGGCCAGTTATAAAATAGTCGGTACCCCGTTTGGTTTGAGTAGCGCGATATGGCTGGTTGAACCAGACCAACCGTACACTTCCCGTGTCGTCGCTGGCAACCGCTTCGGTAATATGCATGCCACGGCGCACATAACGACCCTTGATCTCTTTAATCTGAGCCCGGATCGTGACGGTGCCTGGGTGGAGTGCCTTAATGGTTTGAATCTGCGAATAATCATCGTAGCGACGAGGAAAGTAAAACAATAGATCCTGAACGGTTTTTAAGCCGAGCTGCGCAAACTTAGCGCCTACGGCTGGACCAACTCCCTTAACGTCCTGCAACGGACTACGTAATTCCATAACTACAGTATAGCAATCTGTTACGGTTATGATTGCAATCCGAGAGTTTCATCGATATAAGTATGTTATGACAGGTTATCACGAAATTGGCCACCAACCGACCCCGGACGAGATCTTCGCTGATATGGCCGTGGGTTACGCCGCTATGGCCGGTGTCTATCTAGAGATTTACCCAGAAGCTGACTACGAGCATGGTGGCATCATGTTTTCGGCCGTCTGCCTGCCGATGGACTTGCACGACCGCATGCTCAGCGCCTTTAACGAGCGCTACCAGCATGAGCCGCCCAAACTGAAACCAAACCAGCCACAACCGATTTGGATAGCCTGCGACCGCCTTGAGCTAGGTATTATTAGATCGATGCCCTCTTACCGCACGGGCCTCCGCACAGCGGCCGAGGCACTGCGAGCCACACTGGCTACTTACGACGACATACCAAGATGGTAGTAATCTCTTTAGTGGGCTTTTTTGACAAGCAAGAAAGTACTTGGACCAAAATATGTTCGTGCCAAGGCAGGCTGCATGATCTTTTCTAGGTCAAGCATAATGCTGCGCGGCACGATTTTCTTCAGCGCTGGTGAGCGAAGGTTAGATACAGATAGTGTCTTTTCGACTTTCATGCCGGCGTGGGCCAATTGTTTGATAACTGTCTTGGGGTTGTGGTTCACAAAAGCAATTTCGTCATCTTTACGATTCTCGGCGGAGCGGATATCAACTGGCTGGGTGGGCATCTTTTGGAACTTTAGGGCGTGCTTAACGCGGTTCTGGGCGTGGGTGTAGTTGGCGATTTCGAGCAGGAAGTAGCCATCATCGGTTAAAGCTCGGGCGATTTCTTTGAACTCTGCCGATGGGTCAGGTAGATGGTGCATAACGCGAATCATCATAATCAGATCAACTGATTTGTCACCAAATTTAAGGTCGTCCGCTTGCATTAGTTTTTGGTCAATTTGCGGATAGTCCTTGAGGAAGTCTTTGGCGATATCAAGCTGTTGCTGCGATGGTTCAGCCAGCGTCACTTTTTCGGCATACTCACTGAGCAGCACACACAAGCGACCATAGCCGCCACCAATGTCCACGGCGTGCTTAAATGTTTTGCCCTTGAGGAAGCGCTTGATAGCGACAACTTCGGCGGCGTTCTCGTAATCGCGACCCTCCCAGTAGTGGAGATAATTGTGACTGGGGTCGTTATATTGGTCGGCTTTTTTGGTGGTAGTTTTATTCATCGGGGTTTAGTATAGCAGACTAGCCGTTTAGCTCAACCAGAGCTGTGTCCTTAAACTTTTTGCCTTTGCGGAGTAATAAGTGACCATTAACAAAGTCGGCGGCCTCAAAATTCTCGCGCGTAATCTTCTGGTTATTGAGGGAGATGGCGTTGCCAGCCAGGAGCCGTCGCGCTTCGGTGTTCGAACCGGCCAACCCGGAACTTACCAGTACTTCAACAACACTACCATTGACCGTCGTCAGCGCGTTGGGTTGCTCATGGCGCATAACCGCTAAGGCGGCTGCCCCAGCGTCCGATAAGGTGGCTTTTCCGACCAGTAATTCGGTTACTTTTTCGGCTCGCTTCATCTCTTCGTGACCATGCACTAACGCAGTCACCTCTTGAGCCAGGCGAGTTTGGGCGGTCCGCATCTGTGGCGCTTCTTTATGATGATGCATGACTTTGTCGATCTCTTCTTTATCAAGCTCGGTGTAAATCTTGAGGTACTCTTCAACACCCTCGTCATCGACGTTAATCCAGAACTGGTACATCTGGGTTGGTGAGGTCTTTTCCGCATTAAGCCAGACCGCGCCCTCTTCACTTTTACCAAACTTCTTGCCGGTGGCCTTGTTAATGATGAGTGGGCAGGTATAGGCATTCACTTCCACGCCACGAACCCGGCGCACCAAATCGATTCCAGACAGACAGTTGCCCCACTGGTCAGCACCAGATAGCTGGAGGGCTACACCGTGGTCATCATATAACTTCAAAAAGTCGTAACCCTGTAAAAGTGTGTAGCTAAACTCAGTGTAGGTGATACCGGCTCCGTCTTCGCCGATGCGCTTGGCGATGTAATCACGTTGCACCAAGGGCGTCATACTAAAGTGTTTGCCCACATCTCGGAGATATTCAACCACCGTCATTTTTTTGAACCAGTCGAGGTTATTCACCATCACGACCTCGCTACCGATGAGACGTTCGAGCTCTTTTTTAACAGCAGCCACATTAGCATGAATCGTTTCCTCGGCTTGCAAAGGACGTTCTTTATCTTTGCCGCCTGGATCACCAATTAAGCTAGTGGCTCCACCGGCTAAGATAACTGCTTCGTAGCCATGGCGGATAAAGACCTTGTCCATCATGATTGCCGCGAGGTTACCGATTGTTAAGGAATCGGCCGACGCATCAAAGCCATGGTAAAACTTCAGCTTATTCTCATCTAAAGCTGTTATATCTTTAAGGGTGGATTGGTTTACAAAACCACGCCAGGTTAATTCTTCACTTAGGGTCATCTTTTTAACTGTTTGGTTCATAGACATTAGTATACCTTACACGAAAGTAGCCTGTAGCATAAGCAGAATTTATGACTATTATTCCGGATATTTTGCTATAATAGACACATCAAGGAGCAAGTTGGTAACATATGAGTAAATCTGGTAAAAACGCGCGCAAACCGGGGCGGGTTGGCAAGAATTATTTTGTCACCAAAAGTGGTAGCACCATCAAGTTAAATCGTAGCCTGAGCACACGTCTCAAGGCTTACAAGGATGGCAAATCAAAGCGTAAAGCAGCCTCGTTGAGCACCCTTCCTAAGGGTCGAGTCAAGCGCTTTTTCGCTCGTTTTGAGCCCAAGCGCATGTACCACTACTGGTTCAGCCGCGATGGGGCTGTTATGGCTCTTAAGATTCTGGGCATCGGTATGGTGGCCGGCTTTTTGCTATTGGTTGGTCTTTTTGCATATTTCCGTAAAGACCTGCCGAACCTGAAGGATATCTCTGGCAACAACCTCGGCGGCAGTATCCGTTATTACGACCGTAGCGGTAATGTCCTATTATGGGAAGACTATGCGGCGGTTAAGCGCACCCCCGTAAAGGAAGATCAGATTTCCTCTTATATGAAAGACGCCACCGTTGCGATTGAAGACAAAGACTTCTTTAAGCACGGCGGCTTTGACGTCCGCGGTATTGCTCGCGCGGCCGTTAACGATGCTGTTGGCAGTGGTGGCACCCAAGGTGGTTCAACGATTACCCAACAGGTCGTTAAGCTAAACCAGAACTGGACCAAAGACCGCTCGCTGACCCGTAAAGTCAAAGAACTTATCCTGGCGGTTGAACTGGAGCGCGAATACTCAAAGAACGAGATTTTGACTGGTTATTTGAATATTGCCCCGTACGGTGGCGTCGACTACGGCGTTGAAACCGCCTCGCGTGATTATTTTGGAGTCAGTGCCAAAGACTTAACGCTTGCCCAGGCCACAATGTTAGCGGCCATTCCAAAAGCTCCAACTGCCTATTCACCTTTTAGTGATCCTCGCTTTAACCCAGGCGCAACGGCCAGCTTGTTTGATCAAGAGGCCTTGATTGGTCGCCAGCACTATATTCTCGATCAAATGGCCAGCCAAGGTAAAATCACCCAAGCCCAGGCTGATGAGGCAAAGAAGATTGATGTGGTTGCACAGGTCCGCCCACTCCAGCCACTGTACAATGGCATTAAAGCACCGTATTTCGTGTTAGCTGCCAAGCAAGAACTCAACCAAAAGTACGGTGAGACGGCGACTAAACGTGGTGGCTGGAAAGTTGTCACCACTCTCGACATGGCGCTGCAAGGCAAAGCCGAAGAGTTGGTCACCAAGAACGTTTCGAACATTGGTCGCCTAACTAACGGTGTTGCCGATGCCCAGGCCTTAGTGGCGGAGGATGTAGCCACCGGACAAATCGTGTCGTTGGTAGGTGGTTCCGACTTTAACAATGCCGACCACGGAAAGATTAACTACGCAGCTTCGGCGCTGATTCCACCGGGCTCTAGTTTTAAACCATATGACTACGCCGTCTTTATTGATAACAACACCAATGTTGGAGCTGGCTCGGTGCTGTACGACCAGCAAGGTCCGCTGCCCGGCTACCCTTGTACGGTCAAGACGCTCGGCATCAACAAGAATGGTAACTGTCTGCAAGACTACGACTTTAAATATCCAGGTCCAATGACTTTGCGCTACGCCCTTGGTGGCTCGCGTAACGTACCAGCCGTCAAAGCCATGCTGTCGGCCGTCCCCAACGATACTAGTGACGGTAAAGTTAACTCGATTAACAAAGTTATTAGCACCGCCTCGGCCATGATGGCTAATCCCTACATCTCTAAGCCCTACCAGTGTTATGCCAGCGGCGTCGACATCAATAACGCCACGGCCGCTGATGTTACCCAGTGTTATGGCGCGTCGGCCATCGGTGACGGTGCCTTCCTGCATCTTGACGACCACGTCAACGGGCTTTCAACCATGGCTCGACTGGGTAGTGCCATTCCTCGCACCTATATTATGAAAATCACCGACACTGGCGGTAAAACGGTCAGTGAATGGACGCAGCCCAAGGGCAAGCAAGTTATCAAGCAAGATTCTGCCTTTATTGTTAACGATATGGCCAGCGACCCTAACGCCAGTTATCTACCAAGTAGTTATAAGTTTCAGAACCAAAAGAACGGCTGGAAGTTCGCCGTTAAGACCGGTACCACCAACAACGGTTTCGATGGTTTAATGACGAGTTGGTCAACCAAGTACGCGGTTGTGACTTGGGTTGGTAACCATACTCGTAACCAAGAGCTGCACACTGCCATGGAATACCTAACCACACCACTGGCCCGCGGCTGGATGGAAGCTGCTCACGCCAATCTCAAGCCGGTTAACTGGACCGCACCGAATGGACTTAAAACCTTGCCCGCCTATGTCGTCCGCAACCACGTTGGTATCGGTAGCGTCGAGCCAAGCCGGGCAACCGACTTCTTCCCGTCTTGGTACCAAGGTAAAACAGCCGGCTCAACCAATAAGACCATCGACAAGGTTTCGAACAAAGTTGCCACCAGCTGTACACCAGAAGCCGCCAAGGATAACCGCAGCAATGCCAATGCTAATAGTTTCTCGGTTGATATCTTCGTCAGCGGCGCGGGGGCTGCCAGTGGTGGCGAAGCCAGCGGTAATGACGATGTCCATAACTGTAGCGATGCCAAACCAAGCATCACCGTGACAGCATCTGGTTGTGATCTTGTGGCCACTGCCACACAGGGTACTCATCCGCTTTCGGGAGATAAGTTCCCCGGTACCGTTACTTTTATTATCAACGGACAGAATGTGTCGACCGCTAATGTCAGCAATAGCCCGTCTTCGGTCAGCTACACCGTACCCGCTGGAACTACATCCGTTACCGCCAAAGTCACCGATAGCGTCTTGTATGAAGATAGCTCAACCATTGATGTGAGTTGTGCCGGCGCTTCCCCGCTGAGCAACCTCACGCATAGTGGTGGTACCTATAACTGGACCGGCGGTAGTGGCAGCGTAACAATATACAAAAATGACGGTGTCAGCATCCTTTGTGGTCCCGTCTCGGCTACATCTGGTACTTGCTCGGGTACGCCACCTCCGGGCGGCAATTACAAGGCCAAAGACGACAGCGGCACCTTTGTTAGTGGCGCCTAGAGGATTTACTTCTGCTTAGCTGTGGTTTTGAGCTCGGCAAAAATCATCTTACCGGCAACGGTTTGATGCGTGCGTGTCACCTCAACCTTGACCGACTTGCCAACCGACTTAGCAGCCCCATCGACAACCACCATGGTACCGTCATCTAAGTAACCAACGCCTTGGTTCTTGTTACTGCCCTTTTGCACGATAGTGATGGTCTTAGCCTCGCCAGGCAGTGCCAAGGGTCGTAGGTGCTGAGCCAGCTCGTTAACGTTCAAAACGGTCACACCCTTGATGTCGGCAACCTTATTGAGATTGTAGTCAGTCGTGTAAAGGCGAGCCTGGCGTTTTTGCGCCAAGGCGACAAGCTTATCGTCAACTTCTTTAATCTCTGGATATTCGGTGTTGTCGACAAGTACCGAAACAGACGTATTGGCCTGAAGTTGCTGCACAACCTCCAAACCAAAGCGGGCACGTTCGCGTTTGTGAGCATCTGAGCCATCTGCGAGGTGCTGGAGTTCGCCTAGGATGAATTGAGGGATAATCAGCGGTCCACTCATGAAGCTGTTGTTAGCGAGCTCCAGAATGCGTCCGTCAATCAGGGCGCAAGTATCCAAAATCGTTTCTGGCCCCGTACTTTTAGTGTTTCGGTTTTTCGATTTAGTATTTCGCTTTGTTACCAGCAGGCCTATGACGGCCACTAGTAAAATTATTTCGATGTAATCTTTCATTTATTCTTTCTCTAAAAATTGATTTAGAGCTCCGCGCACGTCGCTGACGCCATGCAACAGAGCCGGCTTCTTGCCGCCACGCTGGACGGGCCCAATAACGGCATCAAAGCCAAGTTTTTTGGCTTCTTCGATACGCTTGTCGATGTAAGGCACATGGCGAACCTCACCCGATAGGCCAACCTCACCAAAGACTACGGCATTCTGCTTGAGCTGAAGACCGCGAGCGGCTGAGCCAATGGCCAAGCAAATTGCTAGGTCGGCGGCAGGCTCGGTTATGCGCAAGCCGCCGACGACGTTAATGAAGATGTCCTGGTCGGCCAGATTAAGCTTGGTGCGCCGCTCCAACATTGCAACCAGTAAGTTGACCCTATTCAGATCAAAGCCGCTGGCGGTGCGCTTGGGATAGCCGTAGGAGGTCTTATTAACAAGGGCCTGCACTTCTACCAGAATCGGTCGCGACCCCTCCATGGTTGCCAGGACGATGGATCCATCGCTCACCTGCCGCTCGGCCAACAAAGCTGCCGAAGGGTTTTTAACCGCTGTTAGACCCTTGTCTTCCATCTCAAAAATAGCCACCTCGTTGGTTGAGCCATAACGGTTTTTAACCCCGCGTAAGACCTTAAAGCCACCGTATCGATCACCTTCAAGTTGCAAGACAACGTCAACCAAATGTTCAAGAACTTTTGGTCCGGCGATTGAGCCTTCTTTGGTAACATGCCCTACAATAATCAGCGCCGTGTTGGATTGCTTAGCCGCGGCCGTTAACAGATGGGTACTGTTGGTAATCTGGCTGACACTGCCGGGTGCGGAGCTGATGGCCTGACAAGCCATGGTCTGAATCGAATCAATAATAACCAGCTTGTAGGTGCCGGCGGCAATCGTGGCGGCAATATCATCGGCACTGTTGCTGGTCGCGACCATCAGCTGTTTAGCGGTGGCGTGCAGACGCTCAGCGCGCATGCCGAGTTGATGAGCCGATTCTTCGCCGCTAACGTACAGTACGGGCGCTTTGAGCCCCACGCCGTGGGCAATCTGTAAGAGGATGGTGCTTTTACCAATGCCCGGCTCCCCGGCAATTAGGTTCACGCTGCCGGCCACCAAACCACCACCTAAAACTACGTCAACTTCGCTCAAGCCAGTCGCCAAACGCTTATGCAAGTCTTTGCTGGCCACATCTGTAACAGTGGCGGCTTTTAGCGATTTGCCGTTTTTAATGACCTGGTCGGCGGCAACCTGCAACTCTTCTTGGAGGGTGTTCCATTCCCCACAGGCGTAACACTTGCCGGACCAGCTGTTAGACTCGGCCCCACAGTTACTACACACATACCTCACCACAGACTTTTTCATACTCTCAGTTTAACAAACAGATTCGCTTGCGGCGAATTCCGGTCGGTGCAGGCCGATAGCACCTAGTTGGCCGTCTTGGACTCGATATGGCTGTTTAGCTCTTGCGAGAGGTTCTGCGCCTCAACGGCAATGGCGTTGCGCTTGGCAACAATCTCGTTGTAAGTGGCAATTTGGCGTTTAGTCTGAGCAACCAACACATTGTAGGCGTTAATCTGCGCGTTAAAGTTGTCAACACTGGCATTGTAGGTTGACGTGTTTCCGCTGCTCAAGAGGCGGTTAAGCTCTTGGCGCTGTGAATCAAGACTGGATGAACGGGCCGTTAACGAAGCTTGGTTCTCTTCGATTTGTTTTTTAAGATCAGTCAGCTGCTGATCGTAGGCCGTAATTTGATCCTGGCGGCTCGTAAAGGCATTGCGGTATTGGTTGGCGTAGCCTACGACGGCTTGCCGATCAGTAAAGTACTGCTTGTAATAGTTCTCCAGTGCGGGTGGCAAGTCAGCGACTTCCGTGCCAAAGATAGAGTGCATTTCGTTCACTAAATCATTCGGTTCGAATTTTTTGTAAGACTCAAAGGTGGCCAGTAAGCGCTTGTTATTTTGGATATTGTGATCGTAGTAGTTTTGCAGCATAGAATCGACGTTGGCGCGTTCTTTGGAGCTAAGTCGATCGTAAGCACTGTGCAGCATCTCGTGAGCCGCCGTCACCTCCTCTACCCCTTTTAGCTGTGGGTCAGATACACCGTAGATAAAAATGCCGCGTTGAGGTGGTTTGTAACATCCCAAAATAATCGTCTGCTCGCCACCGTTGTTTGGGCAGTTACTGTTGAAGTCGGCTTTATCTTGCACGGCCGGCCGGTTGACGTAAAAGTCGTGTTTGGATTTGGCCGTCATCGTAGTCGTTTCAGCCAGCGCGACAACATTCGCCGGTGCCTGATAGCCGCGCAGCCGATACCAATCGTAGATGGCCTGACGCTGCGCAAAGACCACGGCCACCATTGTGACCGCAATAAACAGCGATATAAGTCCTCGGGAGTGGCGTTTTGGTTGGGCGGTGGCTGTTGGAGTTGACGTCGGTTGGGGCATTATGAGGCTAATTATACGGCCTACTCGTTAGCAGCGCTATACGCTAGTGCTTTGCCCCTGCCACTGGTCTTGGCGGCGACCTGAACAATGTGGCCTTTCTGATACTGCTCGTCGAGCATCTTCAGCGCGATGTGGTCCTCGATAGTATCTTGAATCAGGCGGCGCATTGGGCGCACGCCGTTATGCGCATCGTAGCCCTTGTCGAGCAAGTACTGCTTGGCAGCCGGTGTTACCTGCAAGCCAAGCCCCTTCTTTTGCAAGCGCTGGCGCAACTCATCAAGTTGCAAGTCAAGAATCTTAAGGACATCTGGCTTGGTCAGGGCGCGGAAGACGATGGTCTTATCAAGGCGATTAAGCAGTTCCGGGCGCATCATTTTCTTCAGTTCGTCGGTAACTTTTTCTTTGTTGCGTTCGTGCAGGGCGTCGAGATCCTTCATGTCACTCTTGGCTTCGGCATGGAACCCAAAGCTGGCTTCCTTTTGTAGTTTTTCGGCACCTATGTTGCTAGTCATAATGATAATGGTGTTGCTGAAGTCGATCTTGCGGCCCTTGGCATCAGTCAGCACGCCATCCTCGAGAATTTGTAGCAACATGTTGAAGACTTCGGGGTGGGCTTTTTCGATTTCATCAAAGACAACTAGACTGTACGGCTGACGACGAATCTTATCGGTCAGCTGGCCGCCATCATCATAGCCCACGTATCCAGCTGGCGCGCCTACCAGGCGCGACGTCGTGTGCTTCTCGCTAAATTCACTCATATCAATCTTGATCATGGCATCGGTATTACCAAAGAATTCCTTGGCCAAAACGCGCGCTAACTCGGTCTTACCAACACCGGTGGGGCCCAGGAAGACAAAAGAGCCGATGGGGCGTTGCTCGCTGGAAATACCCGAGCGGTTACGACGAATGGCCTTGGCCACGGCCGTGACTGCTTCGTTCTGCCCAATAATATGTTTTTGGAGTTGCTTCTCGAGGTTCAACAAATACTTGGCTTCGGAACGAATCACCTTACTCACTGGCACGCCAGTCATGCGGGAGACAACGTCGGCCACATCTTCACTGCTCATAGTAATCCGCTTGCCGGCTTTGGTGGTTGATTTGAGTTTTTCAATCCCTTGAGACAGCTTACTTACCTGCGTCTTGTACTCGGCGGCCTTTTGGTAGTCACCACTATCAGCCGCTTCTTCCATACGAACATTCAAAAGTTTAAGCTCTTTTTGTAGCTTACGCAGCTCAGGTGGCGTTTTGCCCTTGTCGACGCGCAAATGCGCGGCCGTTTCATCAAGTAGGTCGATGGCCTTATCGGGCATGTAACGATCGGCGATGTAGCGCTTGGCCAGGGTGACCGTATCGTCAAGAACTTCGTCACTTACTTTCACGTTGTGGAAGGCCTCGTAGTGTTTTCGCAAACCCTTTAGGATGGCGAGCGTTTCTGGCACACTGGTTTCGGGTACCTGGATTGGTTGGAAGCGCCGTTCGAGCGCCGCATCTTTTTCGATGTGCTTGGTGTATTCATCAGTTGTGGTTGCCCCGATTACCTGGATTTTGCCACGAGCCAGAGCGGGCTTGAGGATATTGCCGGCGTCCATGGCGCCTTCGGCCGCACCGGCGCCCACGATCAGGTGTAGCTCATCAATGAACACGATAGTCGACTTGTCAGCCTCGAGTTCGGCCATAACTTTCTTGAGGCGTTCTTCAAACTCACCACGATACTTGGTGCCAGCAATCATGCCAGCCAGATCAAGCATGACGATGCGTTTTTCGAGTAAACTGTCGGGGACATCTTCGGCGATAATACGCTGCGCCAAACCTTCCACGATTGCGGTCTTACCAACACCCGGTTCACCAATCAGAACCGGATTATTTTTGGTTCGACGATTCAGGATCGTAATCACACGGCGAATCTGCGGCTCACGACCGACCACTGGATCAAGTTTTTTGTCGCGTGCTTGTGCCGTCAGGTCGGTGCCATAAAAGTCGAGAGCAGTTTTGCGGGCTTTTTTAGAAGGACGCTTACGGGTACCAGTTTGGTCGGGGTTGTCTTCGTACTGTTGGCGGTTCAAGAACTGCTCAAGTTCGTTCAGCAAACCGTCAACATTCACATTCATGTCCCTCAATAGTACCGTCGCGCGAGCATTCTTTTGGCTCAAGATACTGTATAGAATATGCTCGGTACCGCAGAATTCCTGGCTATAGTCTTGGGCCACATCAAAGGCCATTTTCAAGGTTAGTTTGGCGGTTTCGCTCAAGCCCTTGGCGCCCATATTTATTACCAGGGTCTTCGGGGTAAGATTGAGTGCGAGCCGCGCGCGGTCCAGCGTAACGCCGGCGCCTTCGAGCATTTTGGCGCCCATTGATGAGTCTTGTGCAAGGACGCCCAGCAAAAGGTGTTCGGTGCCAACATAGGCACTGCCAAAGCTACGCGCAATGGCATCGGCGTGCTTAAGGCTGTGCACGGCGTTGTCCGTTAAGTGATTAACGAAATCGCTAAAATCGGCGTTTGAAGAGTTTGGCATCATGATTATTATCCCACCTTTCGTTGTGAACAAACTGAGAAGTTTGCTGGCCGCAGCACAAGCTGCTACAACCATAATATCGTAATTGGCACTCACGAGTCAAGAGTGCTAACTAACGCTTTTGCTGGTGCAGCTGACAGGAGTGCAGGCTATCTGTCAACGTCAGGTGCCAACGCATGCCAGTCGCTACCCCAGAGCTGCACCATCGACCAATTAGGGTCAATTTCAAACTGGCAGACTGCCGCTAAAACGCCGTCGCAATCTTCGGCGGTTAAAACTGGAGGCTCGTAGCCAATTTGACGGACTGCATCAATAACCGGAATAGCTGACTGATTTGGGTTGCGCAGATGCTCAGGCACAGCCCGATACTGGTCAATCAGCATGTCCTCAACTAAATCAGATACCGCATTCGGTACGGCAACTGGCGGCATTTCAGCCGAAGCCCAAACTCTATAGCCATCATGAGCAAGCGTATGAGCTCTGCCATCCAAAAAATCGAGGTCTGCATCACGGACATATGGTGAACCGTCACGATATAAGCTCATGCTAACTTCAATAAGCGACTCGGTCCGATATAAATCAACCCTTTCTCCTCTTATCGCTTCAGCGCCTAAAGCGGTCGCTGCAACACGTTGGTCAAAGTCAAAAGATACCGACACGCATTCATCGGGACAAAATTGAACGAGTTTGCCAAACTTTTGTTTGCAGAGTTCAGTCAACTCTTGGGCTCGTTCAGTGGCTAGATTCGCAAGCTCAGCGTAAAACAGATGCTGCTTAGGCATTCGGTCACGAAATGGGTCGAACTCAAGATCAATCACGGGTTTTCTGCGTACGTGTTTACTCGCCGTGTTCTTCGATGGCGCTCAGCAATGAATTCTCAAGCTCAGACTTCTTCTTGATCTTTGGGACGGCGCTGGTCTTTTTGGCTGGTGCGGCTTCAACGACTGGTTCGGCAATCTTCTCAGCAGTAATGTCAATTTCGTAGCCGGTCAACTTGCTGGCGAGGCGAACATTCTGCCCACTCTTACCAATCGCGATACTCAGCTGATCCTCGGGGACGATAACAGTCGCCTTCTTGCCAGCTTCATCGAGTTTAACCTGCGTTACTTTGGTTGGGCTCAAGGCGTTCTGGATGTAGGTCGCGATGTCTTCGTCAAAGACGACGATATCGATCTTTTCCTGTTCGCCAACTTCACTCATGACAGCGTTAACGCGCGTACCATGACCACCGACGAAAGTACCAACTGGATCAACACCAGGCACGGTGCTAGCCACAGCAATCTTGCTGCGCACACCAGCTTCGCGGGCAATTCCCTTGATTTCAACGGCGCCATTTTCCATTTCTGGAACTTCGGCACGGAACAACCATTCGACGAATTCGCCGTTACCACGGCTAACCACCAGTTGTGGACCACGGAAGCCGCGTTCGACATCCTTTAAGAAGACCTTGAGGCGTTGGCCTGGGTAGTAGCGCTCGCCCTGGATTTGCTCGCTCATTGGCATGATGCCCTGAGCCTTGCCCAAGTCGACGCGAACGATGCGGCCTTCGACACGAGCCACAATGGCAGTGATGACGGTACCGATTTTGTCTTCGTATTCATTCATAATGATGTCGCGCTCAGCTTCGCGGAGGCGCTGCAAGATAACTTGCTTGGCAGTTTGGGCAGCGACGCGACCGAAGTTTTCGACCTTTTCTTCAACTTCAATTTCTTCACCGAGCTTGGCACTCTTGTTGCGAACCTGTGCTTCGGGTAGTGAAATTTCGGTACGGTCGTCTTCGACCTTTTCAACGATTTCCTTGGTCACAAAAGCGGTGATGTCACCGGTGTTGAGGTTCATAATAACGCGAACTTCCTGTTCACGATCACCGTAGTCGCGGCGGTACGCAGCAGCCAGGGCCTGCTCAACAACTTCTTGAACGGTTTCTTGTGGTAGGTTTTTTTCTTCGGCAATTACCTGAATGGCAGCGGCCAGTTGTTTAAAGTCAAAATCCATCTTTATCTCCTTTGGGTACATGACGTTGGTATGAAAAAAGTCGACCTGTTGGCCGACCTGAACAGCTACAGTATAGCTGATTTAGGTCGTTTTTACAAGTTATCAAAATCACCACTCTGCAAAGCTTTTGATAGAGTCTTGGCTTCTTGCCGCTGTGTTGACCAAAAAGATGCTGAGCCTCAGTAAGCAGGCGTGCTATACTCAAAATAGGAGTAGAAAATGAAAAACAATTCTAACAAAATAAAAGTCGCTGCAGTCTTTACGCCACTTGCCTTCTATCTTATCGCGTACCTAGCAACAACAATGCAAGCCAGTAAGAGTTCAGGTTCCGAAAATTATTCAGGACTCGGAATCATTGCAATAATGTTCTTTGTGCCGCTGCAATACCTATTTGCGCTTGCTCTGGCAGGGATTATCCTTTTATTCACCAGATTACTTAAAAAGAACACTTCTTTCCTAACTTGCCTAAGTATTTCGGCAATCGTGACGCTCATTTTTCCTGCCTGGTACATCATCAGCTCTCTTTTGGCGGGTTGACTGTAGCGCAATTACTACTTAAGCTAACATTCCATCGTTCCAGCAACCATTACTCGTGCTAAACTAATAGTAATGAGCAAAGACGTGCGACGCCTATTCGGGCAATTTCAGCCGGAACACTATAACCTGCATATTACCCCTGATGCTGAGACGATGTCGTTTACTGGCACCGTCACGATTAAGGGGCAAAAAGTTGGACGACCGAGCCAGCGCCTGACCTTTCACCAGCATGATTTGAACATTACCAAGGCCAGCATTACCAAGCATGACAAAAAACTCGGTGACCAAACCGTAACCATAGCCCGCCAGAACATCCACAGTACCTACCAAGAGTTACGTCTCCACTCTGACCAAATGATTTACCCGGGCAGTTACACCATTAAACTCAGCTTTACCGGCAAAATTACCCGCCCCATGAATGGCCTCTATCCCTGCTTTTTTGAAGAAGATGGTAAAGAAAAGAAGTTGCTGGCCACCCAGTTCGAGAGCCACCATGCCCGCGAAGTCTTCCCCTGTATCGATGAACCCGAGGCCAAGGCCACCTATGACTTGGCCATTACCGCTCCCAGCAAGGCCGTCGTTTTGGGGAATACGCCCATTGCCAAGCAAGTAACCAAGAACGCCTTAACCACCACAAGCTTTGAGACCACACCAAAGATGTCGGTCTACCTGTTGGCCTTTGTGGTCGGTGAGCTCAAGTACCTGGAAGCCACGACTCGCGATGGCGTCTTGGTTCGCACCTACGCCACGCCAAAGAATTACAAGCTTACCAAGTTCGCGCTCGAAGTCGCCGTCAAGTGCCTGGAGTTCTACAACGACTACTTCGACATCCCCTACCCCTTGCCGAAGTGCGACATGATTGCCCTACCCGACTTCGCTGCCGGTGCCATGGAAAACTGGGGCTGTATCACCTACCGTGAGCAGTGCATGTTCGTCGATCCTAAGAACACCAGCCTACCAACCAAACAATATGTAGCGATGGTGGTGGCTCATGAGTTGGCTCACCAGTGGTTTGGCAACCTCGTCACCATGCGTTGGTGGACTGATCTGTGGCTGAACGAAGGCTTTGCCAGCTGGATTGAATACCTCGCCGTCGACGAGATCTTCCCCGAGTGGCAGATGTGGACTCAGTTTGTGACCGACGAGCAACAAAGTGCTCTGCGCCTGGACGCCCTCGAGAACACCCACCCGATCGAAGTAGCCGTCCATCACCCCGAAGAAATCCGCAGCATCTTCGACACTATTAGCTACGCCAAAGGTGCCAGCGTCATTCACATGTTGCATGGCTACTTGGGGCCAAAAGATTTCCGTGACGGCCTCCGCCACTATCTAAAAACACACGCCTACAGCAATACCGACACCATCGACTTGTGGCACGCCCTGGCCAAAGTTTCCAATAAGCCGGTCGATGACTTTATGAACGCCTGGACCAGCCAACCTGGCTTCCCGATTGTGACCGCCCGAGTTAAGGGCAAGAAACTAACCCTGCATCAGGCCCGCTACTACACCAACCCCGAGCAACCCAAAGATGATACCGTGCTCTGGCCAGTGCCAACCAATACCGCAATTGAACCGGCACTTTTTGCCACCAACGAAGCCGAGTGGGAATTGGCCGATAGCAAAACCCTCCTCAAACTCAACCATGATCAAGGTGGCTTTTACCGGGTGGCTTATGAGAATGGCTACCTGCACGAACTGGCTCAGAGCTTTGAATCGGCCCAGTTTAGCCCCCTCGACCGCCTGGGCATATTGACTGACGCCTTCGAAACCGCCAAGGCTGGCTACTCGCGGTCGCACGCTGCGCTCGATCTGATGCAGTACTACGCCGACGAAGATAACAACGCCGTCTGGGATGTCATGGCTGGCGGCATTAACAGTATTCGTGGTGTCATGGACGACGACAAGCTCCGCGAAGCCATGAAGCCCTACGTCCGCAAACTCGTCAAAAAACAGTTCGCCCGCCTTGGCTGGGAAGAACAGCCCAAAGAAGATCACTTCGATACCTTGCTGCGCCCCACCATTATTGGGCTGGCCGCCATATCCGACGAAAAACACGTTGTCGACGAATGTTTGAACCGCTTCGCCACCATGAAGACGCCCGAAGATTTGCCTCCAGATTTGCGCGGTATCATCTACAATACCGCCGCTCGGCATGGAGACGAAAAGACCTTTAAGAAACTGCTCGCACTGCACGATGGCTCAAGTCATAGCGAAGAACGCACCACGCTGGCCGCTGCTTTAACTGGTTTTCATCAACCTGAAATCATTAAGCAAGCCTTGGCACTGATTACGACCGACAAAGTTCGTCTGCAAGATGTGGGCTACTGGGTGGCCTATAGCTTTATGAACCGCTATGCCAAGCGACTGACCTGGGAATGGATGCAAGCCAACTGGTTGTGGCTGAGCGAAAACCTCGGCACCGACATGAGCTTTGCACGCTTCCCGATGTATGCCGCGCGCTGCTTTAGTGACACCTCATTCTTAAAAGAATACCGAGCTTTCTTTGAACCGAACCTCACGCCCGGCCTGGAGCGTGCCTACAAGCAAGGCATCGAAACCATCCAGTGGCAGTCTGCCTGGAAGAAGCGTGACCTAAAAGACATTCAGGAATTCTTCGCCAAATGAGCCTAGGAGAAGTGGTCTTTGCAGGTCGCATCGGTAACCTGGATGTCACCCGCCGAGATTCGCCAAGCCATTCAAGCCGGCAGCATGCAAGAGTGGCGTAGCGTTGGGGTCTTGCTCGGTCTGGTGCTGCCAGCTTTAGAGAACAACTAGTTCATCAACGGCGAAGTCTAGACCGGTAACGGCAATTACTGCCAGCTCATAGTCACCGTGCCAAGCATGCTTTGCCACCCAGAGCTGGGCTGCAAACATCATCTGCCTGAGCTTCCGTTCGGTAATGTAGTCCAGTCCGGATCCTTGCGAAACCGTGGCTCGATATTTAACCTCTACAAAATAGATGGTTTCGGATTTTTGGGCAACGATGTCTATTTCGCAATAACGAGTACGCCAGTTTTGTTGTAAAACCTGGTAACCGTTACGTCCTAAATACGTCGCCCCGACGGTCTCGGCTCGGCGGCCGGTATCAAAAGTCGTCACACAAAGGCTTGGATGGGTTTGTAGGAGCGGCGGTGCAGCGGTGTAATACCCAGTGAATTCAAAGCTGCCAGATGCACTTTTGTGCCGTAGCCAACATGTTCGGCAAAGCAATAGCCGGGGAACTCCTCGGCATACTGGGCCATTTTTTGGTCACGGCTGACTTTGGCAAAAATACTGGCCGCACTGACAATCGGATAATCGGCATCGGCCTTAACAATACACTGCACATCAGTATACTTTTCGGGACAGTAGTTAATGTTACCATCCATGACTATTGACTCGTCTGCTTGGGCATCAAGCGCCGCAAGTGCCCGCTCCACTGCTAGGTGCATGGCTGCTGTTAAGCCAATTTCATCGATCTCGGCTGGCTCGACCCAGCCTTCGCCTAAATCACAACTCGACTGAATGTCGACCATCAAAGCTTCACGCTGACCACGCTTAAGTACCTTAGAATCAGCCAGTCCAGTCGGCAATGCCGTCACTTGCCGAGCTGCTACGACCAGCAAGGGTCCGGCCCAGCAACCGCGTCCAACTTCATCAATCCCAATCATGTCCTTATGGTAACAAAAAACCGTCCCAGAACGAGACGGTTTTAATAACTAATTAAGAATTTACTCTTTTTCGGCTTCGGGTGCTTCTTTATGAGCAGCAATTGCCGCTTCGGCCTTGGCTTCTAGTGCGGCAGCTTCGGCTTCTTTAGCGGCTTTTTCCGCTTCAGCAGCCTTGGCGGTTTCTTCCTTCAGCTTTTCTTCTTCGGCCTCAGCCTTAAGATCGCGAACATCATTCACCGCTTCTTTATCAAAAGCCATGCCAGTTAGGCGGGCTGACTTACCGGTGCGGGCGCGCATGTAGCTAAGGTAGTTGCGGCGAACCTTAGAACGCTTGACGATTTCTACCTTGGTAACAAGTGGAGAATGCAGTAGGTAGGTCTTTTCGACACCAACGCCACTGGCGATGCGGCGGACGGTAATAGAGGCGGTGTGGCTTTCTTTGCGGTCAACGCGGATAACCAAACCTTCAAAGATTTGGATACGCTCTTTGTTGCCTTCGCGGATTTTTTGGTGCACTTTTACGGTGTCACCGCTCTTGACGGGAACAACGGCGTTCTTTTTGAACTGGGCTTCGATTTCGTTAATAACAGATGACATATCCAGACAATTCTACACTAGTTCTCTGTTATTTGCAACACTTTGCCTAGCCAATAACGCGATAAATCTCGTCCAACGTGGTTTCGCCGGCTAAAACTTTAAGGATTCCGTCTTGGAGCATGGTGCGCATACCGCTCTTTATGGCGGCGGCTTCAATCTCTTGCGTGGTAGCCCCCTTGCCAGCAGCCATCAGCTTGGCAATCTCTCCGGTCATCAAGAATTGCTCACGCAGCGCTACCTGACCACTGTAACCGTATGGATTTTCGGCTGACTTACCAGGCCGATATAGCTGTAAATTAGTAAGATCTGGGTGTGGCGTATTTTCGGGAAAGCCAGATACAATCACAGAAAGTTTATCGATAGTCTCTTGGTCCGGCGTGTAGGCTTCTTTTAGCTTGTCGTCGAGCCGACGCACGAGACGTTGTGCCATAACTAGGCGAATAGCCGATACGAACAGTGGGTTTTCACCAATAATATCGTTCATGCGCGTAAGGGCGGCAGCAGCTGAACCGGCGTGGAAGGTCGAGAGCACCAAGTGTCCGGTCAGAGCGGCCTGGAGGGCGGTCTTGGCGGTATCGATGTCCCTAATCTCGCCCACCATCACGATATCGGGGTCGAGACGCAGGACAGCCCGCAAACGATCGGCAAAACGCGTGTCCTGACTATTGGCCGACGTTACTGAAATCTGCGTAATGCCTTCGAACTGATACTCGACCGGGTCTTCGATGGTAATAATCTTGCGTTCGTCCGAATTGAGCGAATTGAGCATTGAGTACAGGGTGGTCGTTTTACCCGAACCCGTCGGCCCGACCGTCAGAACCAACCCAGTTGGCTTGCTAATGATGTCATCAACCACCGCCCGTTGTTCTTGGTCAAGGCCAAGGCGGTCCAGCTGATACATACTTTGTTCCATATTAAAGAGGCGCATAACCACATCCATGCCGTTGATGGTTGGCACGGTTTCCAAACGCAGGTTCACATCCACTTCCGAACCATCGGCCATCTTGACGCGCTGGGCAATGTGCCCTTGCTGGGCATCGGGAGAGGCGGTCGATATATTGCCGGCGCTGGCGATAGCAGACAGCAAAGTGCGGTACTTCTCGACCGTAAGCTGGGCAATGGAGTGCAGCACCCCATCAACACGTAAACGCACCCGTACCATGCTTTTTTGCACTTCGAGGTGAATGTCGGAGGCGCCCAGGCGGTGGGCTTGCTGGACGAGGTAGGCCAAGGTATCATCCGCTCTCACCTGCTCCAGTGTGCTGGAGACCTGCTGAATGGCTTGCTGGTCGGTGCCTGGTTGGATGGAGATGTCTTGATACTCAACCTTTTTGGGCGGGTCATACAACTTCATGTACTCGCGATAGCCACCATCAGATATCAGGGCAAAACTAACTCTCTGGTCAAGAAAACGGTCCTGCAAAGCCTTCATCGACTGCTGCGACGTAACATTGGTGACGCCAAATGTAATCGTGTGTTCGTCACTTTGCAACGGGATGACCTTAAGGTCATACAGCTCCTGGGTCGACAGCAGTTCCTTGTACAGTGTTTTTTGGCTAATTTGCGACGTGTCAATATACGCCATATTTAAGATACGGGCACGTCGCAGGGTGGACTGCTCTTCGTCGAGGCGAGCATCTTGACTCATACCTCTATTAAAGCATAAGCAGTCGCTTTTCGTGAAGGCTTCGCACTATAATGCGGATATGTCCCGCCAGATTATAGTTATCGCCCACAATCTTCGCAGCACCCATAACGTTGGTTCACTATTGCGCACTGCCGAGGGCTTGGGCATCGAGCATGTCTATTTGACTGGCTACACCCCCTACCCATTAACTCCTGACGACGCACGCTTACCGCACATTTCTCACAAACTGGCGCGGCAAATTAACAAAACCGCCTTGGATGCCGAACGTACCCAAGCCTGGACGCACCAAGAAGATGTGATGGGTCTGATTGCCGAACTTAAGGCCGACGACTACACCATAGCAGCCCTTGAACAAACGCCTGACGCCGTGGCTCTGCCGGACTACAACCCACCCGCCAAAGTTGCCTTAATCTTGGGGCGTGAAGTCGAAGGGGTCGAACCGGCCGTTTTGGTAGCCAGTAACCTGCAGCTGGTAATTCCCATGTTTGGCTCCAAAGAGTCATTTAATGTCGTACAAGCTGCAGCGATGGCACTGTACCACCTTCGTTTTTGCCTGCTATGAATTTTGGAGCACCATTTAACCAAAAGGTAAGAATTCAGATCAACTAAGTTAATAACATTCTGAAGTTATTTAATCTGAATTCTTAAAAACTCGTTAAGTCATGCTCCAAAAACCATAGCAAGCAAAACGGCAATCATGCCACACCGGTTGCTTGATTTTTAGCATAAGCAACGTACAATAAGTATGGATGCCTGTCAAAACACACAAAGTTGCAAAAAAACACCCTCATCACTACGCCAAAGTCTATTGGCCGTATTTGCCATTGATTCTGTTGGTGCTGATTGGTTTGTGGGTTGGCAAGCCGTTTGTGGAACGCTCACAGCGCGGCGTCCTTGCCTATACTACTGATGTTACTAGCGCCGACCTGCTTATCGATTCCAATCAGGCTCGACAGAGCGAAGGCAGCCAGGCTGTTAAACTCAATTCACAATTATCTCAAGCCGCCCAGGCGAAGGCCAACGACATGGTTAGTCGTAACTACTGGTCTCATATTACTCCCGACGGCAAAACGCCGTGGGTCTTTATTGATACTGCTGGTTATCAGTACCAGAAAGCTGGAGAGAATTTGGCCTTTGGTTTCGCCGACACCAATGACATTATCAAAGGTTGGATGAACAGTCCGGCTCACAAACAAAACTTACTTGACGCTAGTTACAGCGAGGTTGGGTTTGGAATCGCCAACAGTCAGAACTTCCAAGGTAACGGACCAGAAACTATTGTCGTCGCAATGTATGGCCAGCCTGGTGAAAAACCCGTCTTTGGCGCTAGCTCAACCACCCCAACCCCAGCAGTCGCTGCCTTTAACACCAGTAACCCATTCTTGAATGAAGCCGGCAATAGCATTAGTAAGGCTCAGGCGATCACCAGTGGCCAAACACCCTGGATCACGTTTGCGCTTGGATTACTTGGTGGTGCCGGCATCGCCTACATCATCGTTAAAAACAGTGTGGTGTTACATCGCAAGTTACGCAAAGGTGAAAAGTTTGCGCTCCAACACCCATTACTTGATATCACCGTAATTGTCTTCGTCGTCGTCTGCGCCTTGCTCAGCCAGAGCGTTGGCTTCATCCGTTAAGTAACTACTGAAGCTTAACGTTTGCCGCTCCGACCAGGCCTGCGAGTTTTGTCATAACGTCTTGGTGTCTGTCGACCCGGCTGGGTAATTTAACGATTTGTTTGTTTGCTGCTGGGCCAAGCACCAAAACCACTTCGGTTTCCCCGGAGTGCGAATCAATTGTTTCCTTTAGCGACAGTAATAATTCTTGGTCAGCGCTGTTTTCTAGTCGAATATACACCCGTTCCATGGTTGGCAACGAACCCTGCTCATCGCCCTTGGGTTTGGCGGCAATCACTTTTTTGCTTGGTTTCGGCACTTTTTTATCCTTGCCGCTGGCTTGGTAGGCCTGGGCTTGTTCGACCGTCACTTCGCGCGCGTCGTCGACCATCACCTTTACCTCGTCGGTAAGATTACCTTCC
This sequence comes from uncultured Candidatus Saccharibacteria bacterium, assembly GCA_964410185.1. Taxonomy (GTDB): domain Bacteria; phylum Patescibacteriota; class Saccharimonadia; order Saccharimonadales; family JAUPVS01; genus JAUPVS01. Next base: position 77,451 of record CAYPFM010000003.1, read on the forward strand.
CGATCCTTAGAATTAACCTTTCCATGCACCAAGACGACACGGTCGCGCTCCCAGATACCAGTAGTCTGTTGGTAGGCATTGGGGAATAATATGAGCTCGATATCGCCTTTCATATCAGCAATCTTGATAAAGGCCATCTTTTGTCCCTTTTTGGTGGTGATCTCGCGTAGCTCATTAATGGTGCCGGCCACAGTAATTGGTTTACCATCATGCTCGGGTTTGATTTCGGAGAGCGGCACGGCTTGCTCCCGCAAAAAGTCTTCAAACGCACCCAGCGGGTGCTGAGACAGGTACAGACCAAGGAGTTCACGCTCCCATTGCAACTGGACATGCGAGTTGTGCTGTTCAACAGCAGGATCAAGAATGAGCTTAGGGATGACCACTTCCACGCCCAGCTCCCCAAAAATGTCGGTTTGGCCACTGTTGGCCTCTTTTTGCAGGCGGTTGGCGTAGGCCAGAAAGGCATCGATATTTCCCAGTAGAACGCTGCGATCGGCAAATCGGTCAAAGGCACCTGACTTCACTAAGCTTTCGATAGTTTTGCGATTCACGATCCGGGCGCTCACCTTGCTCGCAAAGTCTTCCAGGCTCACAAAGCTACCAGTTTCGGCTCGGGCTCGCAAGATCTCGTCGACAGCTCCGGCACCAACGTTCTTAATAGCCTTCATGCCAAAGCGAATCTGTTGCTTGCCAGGCACGGCCGCAAACTCCATAAATGATTCGTTAACATCGGGTGGCAACACCTCGATGCCCATTCGCTTGCACTCACTAATTTCGATAGCCAAGCGATCGGTATCATCAAAATCGCTGGTCATAACCGCGGCCATAAAGGCCACAGGGTAATGCGCTTTAAGATAGGCGGTTTGGTAGGAAATCAAACCATAGCAAGCAGCGTGCGACTTGTTAAAACAGTAGGCCGCAAAGTCTTCGAGCTGCTTCCAGAATTGTTCGGCCGCGGCGCGGGGCATGTCGGATTCTTTGATAGCCCCCTCGATGAACTCGACCTTCATCTTAGCCATCATGGCTACATTCTTCTTACCAATTGCCTTGCGCAGCGTATCGGCCTGCCCGCCGGTAAAACCACAGAGGTCTTTACTAATCTGCATGACCTGTTCTTGGTAGACCAAAATGCCATAGGTATTCTCGAGGGCGTTCTTCATTTTGGGATGAACGTATTTAATGCGTGAGTTGTCGTGCTTACGCGCAATAAAGTCGTCAATAAACTGCATTGGCCCCGGGCGATATAACGCCACCATGGCAATGATGTCTTCAAACGTGGTTGGTTTTAGGTCCTTCAGGTAGCGCTTCATACCGGCCGATTCCACCTGGAACACGCCGGTTGTATCACCCCGTTGGAATAGCTCATAGGTCTCTTCGTCGTCCAATGGGATGGTATTGATGTCGATATCCTTGCCGTACACCTTGCGAATGATACGTAGGGCATTGTTGATAATCGTCAGGTTTGACAGCCCCAAAAAGTCCATTTTCAGCAGGCCGAGCTCTTCGACCGGTCCCATCGAATACTGCGTGGCCACGACTCCCTTTTGGGCCATTTCCAGCGGGGCGAACTTGACGATGTCATCAGGAGCAATCACCACACCGGCAGCATGCACACCATGGCTACGAATGGTTCCTTCTAGCTGAACGGCCAAGTCAAAGACGCGCTTGGATTGTTCGTTGTTTTTGTATTCAGCCTTTAGATCATGGTCATCCTTGAGCGATTTTTCTAAAGGAATGTGGCGGCCTTGCACCGGCGGCGGAATCATCTTGGCCAAACGGTCGGCATCGGCGTATGGCACTTGCAAAACCCGCGCCACATCGCGGACGGCGTTACGCGCCGCCATGCGACCAAAGGTGACAATGTTAGCCACCCGTTCGGTGCCGTACTTTTCGACACAGTATTCAATCACCTCGTTGCGGCGGCTATCCTGAATATCGATATCAACATCGGGCATACTAATGCGATCCGGGTTCAAAAAGCGCTCAAACAGCAGGTCGTATTTGAGCGGATCGAGTTCAGTGATTTTTAACGAGTAGGCAATGATTGAACCAGCGGCCGAACCACGACCCGGGCCAAAAACAATTCCCTTGTCCTTCCCGGCATTAATGAAATCAGAAATAATTAAGAAGTAGCCGTTGAAGCCCATGCTCTCGATGATACCCAGCTCGTACGAGGCACGTTCGGCCACGTCTGTTGGTAGGGTTTTTTGGGCATCAGCCTTACTAAGTAGGGCCGCTTCGTCTTCGGATACGCCACCATAACGCCAGGCTAAGCCTCGATAGACCAAATCTTCCAGGTAACTTCTCTCAGTTTTACCTTTGGGTACGGGAAACTTTGGAATCAAAATTTTGCCCAGCTCAATGTCAACATCGCAGCGATCGGCGATTGCCTTGGTATTGGTAATCATTTCGGGGTAGTCTGTGCCCCAACGCTCAATCACATCTTGAGGATCGGTCACGTGCAGCTCAAACTCCTTGAGACTCATGCGATCGGTGTCGCTGAGATACGAACCAGTTTGGACACACAAGAGAATTTCGTGCGCTTCTTGATCTTTGTGCTGCAAATAGTGCGCGTCACAGGTGACGACGCCTTGAATAGCAAGGTCTTTGGCGAGTTTATGGGTGAGCTTGGTGACAGCCACCTGCTCATCCCACTTGGAAGGATGCTCCGGGTGTCCGTGATCTTGGAACTCGAGATAATAACGATCACCAAAGACCGACTTGTACCAACTGGCTACTTCTTTGGCTTTATCGTACTGTTCTTGGCGCAGTAAATCACCAACTTCACCACCAATACAGCCGCTCAGAATAATCAGACCCTCGTTATACTTTTCGAGCAGTTCGTGGTCAATTCGTGGTTTGTAGTAGAAACCATCCAGGTTGGCGATGGTGCTGAGGCGCATCAGATTCTGGTAGCCAGTATTATTCATGGCCAGGATAATCAGGTGGTAGTAAATCTTGTCCTTGCCTGGTTCTTTGTCGGTATGCTTGCGAGTGGCAACGTACGCCTCCATACCCAAAACTGACTTGATGCCAGCGGCTTTGCCCTCTTTGTAGAATTCAATTAACCCCGACAGGGTGCCGTGATCGGTGATCGCCACAGCCTCCATGCCCTTGTCTTTGGCATAGTCAAAAAGAGCTGGAATCTTGGTTAAACCATCCAGCAAACTGTACTGCGTGTGATTGTGTAAATGCACATAATCACTCGGCGATAAGTTGTTCCCCGATTTCCCCGGCATAGCCTGTTACCCTCGCACCGTTACTCACTTATTATACTCGATTAACGGCGGTACGTCAGTCTACTGCGCAGGCTTTACAACACTATTTTGGTTCTGCTGCAGGGTATGATGAATATTCTGCGAAAGCTGGTCAACAAAAGGCACACTATTAAATAGCGTAAGCACCCAAAGAATAATTGTCACCACGACCGTGGCACCAATAACACCACCTAAACCAACTAACACGCCCTTTATAAAACTTTGCTTGTAAAATCGTTTATTGGTGACGTAACCAGTCTCGTAGACATCGACCAATAGACGGCCAATATCTTCATAGTCTTTGGGTGATAATTTAGCTTTTGGCTTTGACATTCTTGGCGAGGTAAGACTTCAAGCTATCGACGGCAGCGGTAGCGTCCTTAATAGCTTTTTGTAAGTCCTTGTCGTCGGTGCCACCTTCGTGAATCGAAGAGAGGACGGCGCGCACTTTATCTTTGCTGGCGACTGCCGCTTCAGCCAATTTTTCCCATTCAGCCTTTGCAGCGTCTGACAGTTTAGCGGTCGCTTCTTTTCCCTGGTTCAACAAATCATTGAGTTGGCTGTGCAACTGCTTGAGTTTTTTCTCGGCCTCAACCTTTGCCTTGACGGCAGTATCACGGATATCTTTACGTGTTTCTTTACCGCTCTTTGGTGCGGTTAAAATTCCAGCTACATAACCGACGGCACCCGCAACGACGGCGCCAATTGCGATATTCTTACCTTTTCCCATGATTACTTATCCTTCCTCTTACTAACTGCATCAAAAATATTGGTTAATACTCTTCCTATGGCCACCGGCGCGGCAGCATTCTGAAACATTTCGGCGGCTGCTTCGGCGCGATCGGCAATTTCTTCGCCTTTGGTAGCGATACGCTGCACGCTATCAGTAACTTTAATCAGTTTAATTAACAGGACGATTCCCAAAATCAGGAAGACTGCCAGGGTAATCGATAAAATGACGACGAGGATTGTTAGACTGGTTTCTGTACTCATACTTGTATTATACCTTACTGATCAATTTTAGTGCGTAAGAAAGCGGCAAACTCGTCTTTGAGGTCGTCGTGCAGCAACGCAAAGTCGACCACTGTCTTGAGATATTCGAGTTTATTACCGGTGTCGTAGAATTTGCCATTTTGGATTTGGTAGGCCAGCATGTCGTGACCGTCATCGATCATCATTTGCATGGCGGTCTGGATCTGCAGCTCTTTACCATCTTCGAGCAGTTGGCGGGACTTATCAATGTAGCCAAAAATATCAGGTGTTAGCAGGTAGCCGCTGACGCTGGCCAGATCACTCGGAGCGTTGTCCTTGCCCGGCTTCTCGATAATGGTCGACATTTTGAGCAGGCCTTCCTGCAGCTGTTCGCCGGCGACGATACCGTAGCGCTTGTAGTCATCGTCATTTACGACTTTGATGCACGAAACCACACTGGCATTGTGCGCTTGGTATTGTTCGATCATCTGCTTGAAGCGGGACGGGCCAGCCACGATAAAGTCATCAGCAAAGGTATAGATAAAGGGCTCATTGCCAACTAAGTGCGCCGCGTTGGCAACTGGCGTGGCGTTACCGTAGGGCCCTTTTTGGCGAATGTAGGCAAAATTAGCCAGGTCAGAAACTTTTTTGGTTTGCTCCAGCAATTCTGTTTTGCCGGCGTCTTTGAGGTTTTTGCGCAAGTCGGCGCTCATTTGGTCAAAGTGGTCTTCGATGGAACGTTTGTGATAACCAGTCACAATCACGATGTCCTCGATGCCAGCTTCCACCAATTCTTCAACGATGTATTGGATAATTGGCTTGTCGACGAGTGGCAGCATTTCCTTGGGCATAGCCTTGGTTTGCGGGAGGAATCGGGTGCCGAAGCCAGCGGCGGCGATAACAGCTTTGCGGACAGGTTTGCTTTGCATTAGCTCTATTGTAGCACGCTGCCGGCGACTACAAGCCGAGCTGTTTTTTGATAAGCGTCTGGGCGAGCTGTGGGTTCGCCTGACCTTTTGATTCCTTCATGACCTGACCGACTAAGAAGCCAATTGCTTTCATCTCACCATTTTTTACATCCTCTGCGGCGGCCGGGTTGGCGGCAAGGACGGCGGCCACAATCGCGTCAACCGCACCTTCGTCGGAAACCTGAATAAGACCCTGTTCTTTGGCAAACGCCTCAACATCAGCAGGCAATACACTGGTTAAGGCTTTTTCGAGCAGTGCCTTGGCGTTGGTTGAGCTGAGTTTGTTGGCTTTGACTAATTCATAGACGGCCAGGTATAGGCTTGCGCGTTCTGTGTTGGCGAGAAACTTCGTGATCGAGCCATCATGATAGAGCGGCACTTCGACATTAACAAACCAGTTGGCGAGTTGCTTGGCGAGTTCTTTGTTGGCAAGGTTGGACTCAATTAATTCGAGGTACCCGACCTTTTCGTTTTCGACCTCAGCTTCTAGTAGCGTATCAGTCTGGCTGGTGTCCATGCCTAGGCCGGCCAGTCGTTGACGCCATTCACCAGGCATCACCGGCATTGAATCGCGAATCGGCTTAATCATGGCTTCGGTTAGTTCGATTGGCGGCACATCCGGTTCGGGCATGTAGCGGTAATCATGGGCCTCTTCTTTGCTGCGCATGCTGTAGGTTTTTTGTTTGGCCTCGTCCCAACCCAGAGTTTCCTGGTCAATGGTGCCACCTTTTTCGAGGATGGCTGTTTGGCGCTTGACTTCATACTCGATGGCCTTTTCGACCGACTTAAAGCTATTGAGGTTTTTGGTTTCGGTACGCGTACCAAGCTCGTCGGTTTTGCTCACCGAAACATTAACATCAAAACGCATGTTGCCGTAGTAGAGGCTGGCATCGGAGACACCGGCGTACTTCATTAGCAACCAAAGTTCTTTAGCGTAAGTTTTGGCCTCCAGCGAGGAGTGCATGTCAGGCTCGGAAACAATCTCCAGTAATGGCGTGCCGGCGCGGTTCAGGTCGACCAAGCTGTAATCTTTGCCGGCTGGGTGGGTTGATTTACCAGCGTCAGCTTCGAGGTGGGCTTCGTGAATGCGCACGGTTTTGGGTTTACCATCAACGGTAATATGAACTTCCCCACCCTTAATGATTGGGTTGTAGAACTGGGTGATCTGGTAGCCCATTGGCAGGTCAGGATAAAAATAATGCTTGCGGTCGAACTTACTAAATGGCTGCGGCTCGGTACCCAAAGCAAACGCGGCGCGCATACCCAACTCGACGGCCTTTTGGTTAAGCACCGGCAAGGCACCAGGCATACCTAGATCAATGTGACTAATCAAGGTGTTCGGTGGCGCTTCGCGGGCATCGTTCCCAACGGCACTAAACAGCTTGGTTTTGGTTTTGAGCTGCACGTGGCACTCAATACCGATGGTGGTGGTGTAGTCACTCATTTTTTGAGTGCTCCCAAGTCTTTCAGCGCCTGACCGATGCCCAGTAGAGCCTGTTTGACATCTTTTTCTTTCAGTTTGGGTGGCGTGTCGCTCACCAACTTGTTACGCAACTTGTGCCCGAACCAAGCACCGTCGCTGTCGCTGAAGCTGTTATGAGCCGAAACCATACGCTCGCCGGTGGACTTGCCCTTGAAGTGTGACTTCTTGAGGGCGTCATCCATTAGTTTGTCGGCTTTAATAATCGCTTCTGACCACTGTTCCTTGTGCGCCAACATCTTGCAGATTTCCTGCCAGCGTGGCTGGAATTTGGTGACCTTGAGGGTTCGGCGGCGGAGACGCAGTTTTTTGAGGACGTTATTCATGGAGCACTCCTTGGCTGGCTTGGGCGATACTGAGCAGTTGTCGGTCGTGCTTTTGTGGCGCCATAATCTGCAAGCCAACTGGCAGCTTGTCGGCTTTTCCGGCGGGAATACTAATGGCTGGAATACCAACCAGATTAACGGCTACCGTCATGATGTCCTGGAGATACATCTGTAGTGGGTCGTCAGCGTTCTTGCCAATCTCAAAAGCCGTGGTTGGGGCTACTGGGCCAACCAAGAAGTCGACTTTTTTAAAGGCTTCGGCGAATTCGTTGATTAGTTTGGTGCGAAGTTTTTGTGCCTTATTGTAATAGGCATCATAGTATCCGCTGCTTAGTACATAGGTGCCGATCATGATGCGTCGCTTGGCTTCGTTGCCAAACCCTTGACTGCGGGCTTGGTTGTAGCTGGCCGTAATATCATTGGCTTCGGGCGCTGCCAGGCCGAAGTGCTGCCCATCGTAACGGCTCAGATTGCTACTAACTTCGGCCGGACAAATAATGTAGTAGCAGGCCAAAGCCAGCGGTAGTGACGGTAGGCTAACTTCTGTAATCACCGCGCCGGCGGCCTTGAGCCGCTCAATAGCGGCGTCAATAACTTGCTTAACGGCTGGGTCGAGCGCTTTGGTCATGTATTCTTTGATGACTCCGACCTTTTGGCCCTTTAAAGAACCGTCGAGCGTGGCGTACGATTCCTGGTCACGCTCAATGGTGGTTCCGTCTAAAGAATCGCGTCCGCTCATCACATCAAGCACGATGGCCGCGTCTTCAACGCGAGTAGCCAGTGGACCAATCACGTCGGTACTGCTCGCCATGGCGACGACGCCGGAACGAGAGACCAGGCCATAGGTTGGCTTGAGACCAACCGCGCCCGTAAATGAGGCTGGTTGGCGAATTGAGCCGCCAGTGTCGGTACCCAGCGCAAACGGCGCCAGGTCTAGCACGACGGCTGCGGCCGAGCCACCACTGCTGCCACCCGGAACGCGGGTTGGATCATGCGGATTCTTGGTCGTCATATAATCGCTATTTTCGGTGCTGGCACCATGTGCAAAAGCATCAAGGTTAGCCTTGGCGACACAAATAGCACCTTCGGCTTCGAGCTTTTCTATCGCTGTGGCTTGGTAGGGAGCCGTAAAACCCTTGAGAATATTGCTCGCGGCCGTAGTTTCGGAACCAAACGTCAAAAAGTTGTCTTTGGCAATGAATGGTACGCCCGCCAAGCGGCCAACCTTTTCACCTTTGGCAATGCGAGCGTCAATGTCTTTGGCACGTTCACGGGCTCGATCGGCTGTTGTGGCAATAATGGCGGCAAAATCTTTTTTGGTTTCAATCGCTTCTAGGGACTGCTCCACCAGGTCCGCCGCTTTGGTTTTGCCGGCCTGAACGTCTTTGGCAATGTCCAAGATTGCTGGCCAACTCATTATTTGACCATCCGTTTAACTTTAAATTGCTTAGCTTCGGTGGCTGGCGCATTCTTTAATAAATCATCTGGGTTGGCCTGGTAGTCAACAATCTCATCCGGTCGGGTAACGTCTTTTAAGCCGGTCACCTGGTAGGTTGGTTCGAGTTTATCGAGGTCGACCTTTTGTAGCATTTCAACATATTCCAGAATTGAGCCAATTTCGGCCTCGAATTGGGTGACTTCATCATCAGTCAGTTCCAGCCGTGATAATTTTGCCAATTTTAAGATGTCGTCTCGTGAGAGTTTACTCATAATATTCCCCAAGTATACCGGAATTTTTTGAATTGGAACAGAGACGAATGGACGATTTCTACAAAATGTTGTTTACAAACCATAAGCAGAGGCATAGCATAAGCTTAAGGAATTACTATCATGGCACTTGCAGAAAGTCCTTTCTCCGGATCCCCCTCCCCCGACGGTCAAATGACCGCTACACCCGAAAACGTGCAAAAACTACGTCCTCACCAAAACGAGGACGTTTTTTTATTAGAGCAAACGCCGCTTCCCACCTTTCCTGATATTGGCATCAACAAGGTTACAACTAGGCGTCGGGCCGACCTAGATAACGACTCCGCCCATTACTACGAGCGACGACTAACCTACAGCGACGGCACAAAGATCCCCAGTTTGGTGGGAGTCGCTATTAACCCAACCTCCGATGTTGTGATTGGCTCAGTGCCTGCCTGGTGGACCAGCCTCTACAAAGGCTTTAACAAAAAGACGGCCGATAAGTTTAACGCAGGCGGCAACCATGTCTACATACATGGGATTCCCCAAAATCTGGCACACAGTCTGTACGAAAACTCTTGGAACTTTAATCTGGCTGCCGACAATCTAGAAGCAGAGTTTGGCGACACCTTCTCGACCAAAGTAATGCGGTTGGTCGGGGACTCCAATGGCGCCATGACCAGCACCGGCGCTATCGCCTATAGCCCCGACTTTGGGCGGGTTGTCGAAGACGCCTTCCTGGTCGACCCCTGCATGGTTCACAAGATTGGCAAAGCCGAGGTCGTCAAACTCATGCGCCATCCAGACTATCTGGCCAAGGAAATTATCTCGCTCGGTCGACAGGCCGTGCGGCTGGTTAAGGAAGAAGAGGAAGATGCGCTCGAATATCTTGGCACGGTTGATCTTTCTATTAAGTTCTTGATCGGTAACATCCTCCTTGCACGCGGGCTTTTCTGGGGTGAATTAGGCCACCTGGCAGCCCACATGCCCCAGGATCAAAAAGCGCATTACTATCTGTTTGATCACAGCATCTTTAACCAGAAGAAGGCCTTGTTGGAGATTGTCCACGGCTCCATGGGCAACGCCCGGCCCGACGTCACCAACGAAAATCACACCGGCACGCATCTTTCGATCGCCAACATCCGAACTATCAATGCCAAGCTGGCTCACTTTAACGCGCCGCCGGCCGCCTAATTACATTTTTGATTTTATATCAGCGATGATATCGCGCAGCTCAGCGGCTTTTTCGAACTGCAGGTTGGCAGCAGCCAGTTCCATCTGGGCGGTCATCTCACGCAGGATATGACCGTACTCATCCTTAGGGATCTTCTTGAGATTGAGTTTCTTGGGTTCTTCGGGCAAGTCAGGCCGCATACCTTTTTCGATAGCCTTGGCAATACCCTCGGGTGTGATGCCATTATCCTTGTTGTACTTGGCTTGAATCTTACGGCGGCGCTTGGTTTCGTCCAGAGCGCGCTGCATGCTGCCGGTGATGTTGTCGGCGTACATAATCACCCGGCCTTCCAGGTGACGGGCGGCGCGACCAATGGTTTGAATCAGGGCTTGCTCGCTACGCAAGAAGCCTTCTTTGTCGGCATCCAAGATGGCCACCAAAGATACTTCTGGTAGGTCCAGCCCTTCACGCAGCAGGTTAATACCGACAACCACATCGTAGACACCTAAGCGGAGGTCGCGCAGAATGTCGGTTCGATCGAGCGTATCGACATCGCTATGCAGGTAGGCCACTTTAATACCTAGTTCCTTGAGGTATTCGGTAAGATCCTCGGACATCCGCTTGGTCAACGTCGTTACTAGAACGCGTTGCTGCTTGGCAACGGTATCACGGATCTCGGCAATCAGGTCGTCGACCTGACCCTCGACGGGACGGATAGTAATCGGTGGATCCAACAAGAAAGTTGGGCGAATTACCTGCTGGGCTGGCTCGGGACTACGACTCAGCTCGTACTCGGCTGGCGTGGCGCTGACATAAATAGCTTTGTTGACGTGGTGCTCGAACTCACTAAATGTTAGCGGTCGGTTGTCGAGCGCGCTGGGCAGGCGAAAGCCATGTTCCACCAACACCTCTTTACGAGCACGATCACCGTTATACATGCCGCGGATCTGGGGCATGGTCATGTGCGATTCATCCACAAACATCAAAAAGTCATCGGGGAAATAATCGAGCAAGGTGGCTGGCTGCTCGCCTGGCTCGCGGTTCGTTAGGTAGCGACTGTAGTTCTCGATACCCTTTACAAAGCCAGTTTCTTCCAACATCTCTAGGTCAAACTTGGTGCGCTGGTTCAGACGCTGGGCTTCGACCAACATCCCTTGCTTCTTAAAGTACTTGGTTCGTTCATCAAGCTCATCTTGAATACTGCCCAAGGCTACTTTCAGCTTGTCATAAGGAGTTACGTAGTGACTGGACGGGAAGATTTTTAGCTGTTTTAGGGTTGCCAGAATTTCGCCGGTGAGTGGATCGATCTTAGTAATGCGCTCGATTTCATCGCCGTCAAAATCGATGCGGTAGGCCAATTCCTCGCCTGCCGGGAAGACATCAACCACATCCCCACGCACCCGGAAGGTACCGCGGTGGAAGTCAATGTCATTACGCTGGTACTGGATATCGGTCAGCTGGCGCAGCAGCTTATCGCGTACGCGCCGTTCACCTGTTTCCAAAACAACCGATAGGCCGTCATAGTCATCCACCGAACCGATACCGTAGATACAACTAACGCTGGCCACAATAATAACGTCTTTACGGCTTAGCAGCGCATCAGTGGCGGCGTGCCTCAGCCGGTCGATTTCTTCGTTAATCTGGCTGTCTTTTTCGATGTAGGTGTCGCTGCGCGGAATATAGGCTTCCGGCTGATAATAATCGAAGTAGCTCACAAAGTAATGGACGGCGTTGTCGGGAAAGAAGTTACGGAACTCGCTGTACAGCTGAGCGGCCAGGGTTTTGTTATGGCTCAAAATCAGGGTTGGTTTTTGGACATTCTGGATCACATTAGCCATGGTGTAGGTCTTCCCCGAACCAGTCACGCCCAGCAACGTCTGCTCTTTGGTACCGGCTTGAATACCCTTGGTCAACTGAGCAATCGCCGCTGGCTGATCTCCAGTGGGACGATATTTCGCAGTGAGTTTGAAGCGGGACATCTAGCTATTGTACCACCGCTTGAGCTATCTGTTAGCCGTAATGTGGCGCATCATTATCCAGATACCAGCGGGATAGTTCATCTTTGGTGTCGATGTCGGCGTATTCTTTGTCGAGCACTTTAACGATTTTGGCGACCAGGCGTTCGGGATCGCTGTCAAAAAATACCAAATCCTTGTTGGGTGCTTCGAGTTTTTCGATGAGCTCCTCCAAGGCGTCGGCGGTTCCCCCGCTACCCGTGAGAACGCCACACGGCATCCGTGACTCGATGGCGGTCGTAAACTCATGCAGACTACCAAAACGGCCACCGATGGTGATGACGGCATCACTGGACTGGACGAGATGAATATCGCGGCCAACGTAGTGCATGCCGGTAAAGTTCACAAAATCGAAAACACCAATCGGCAAACGATATTTGTGCAAATGTTCACGTAAACTGGCGGCTGGCGAAAAACCAATGCTCATACCACCCTCGGCTTTGGCGGCCTTGGCAGCAAAATACGGCAAACCAACGGTAGCGCCCGTTGTCAGTGTGTGGCCTTGTTGGGCAATCGCGCGTCCAACCCGTTCAGCCAGAGGCTGGGCTAGTTTTACCGTTTTGCCGCCGGCCGCGCCGGAGACGCAGATGTTATACTTCATACCTTTAGCTTCTCGGGGGCAATCATGCTGTTATCGAGTTGCTGCAAGACTTGTTGCTCAAGATTCTTCTGACCCATGTAGCGCACAAAGACTTCGTTCCACAAGCTTTCGCGGAAGTGATAAATCGCTCGATCAGCGTAATGCATGTCGTTCACATAGCTCGCGGCCACATCAAGTAGGTTCATGGTAACCGGACGGCCAGCGTGCATCACGCCAACAAAATCCAGATCTCGCCAAAAGCCAAGTTCGGGGTCGACTTCGTAAAGCAAATCCTCGGCCCGGCGCCAGTGGAGATCCTCTGGCTGAACGTGTGGTTCAAAGATTTCGGGGTGATACTCTTTTTCGAGCTTACCAAAGTAACGCTGAATGACCCGCCAGTGAATTGTCTGCCCAGCCATTACCGCTGCTTCGGGCACATCGGCAATTAGGGTGTTAGCCACAATCTCGCCAAACTTGGGCTGCATCTGCTTGAGTTTAAAGAACGAGGAATACAGCCGAATTTCGTTGAGATAATGGAATAGCAGTGGCAAGGTAAAGATAGTGATGCCCTTCAGCTTGGCGTCGGGCCCAACCGGCAACATCAGAATGACACCAAGTTCCTTCAGGTGCGTAATATTGTGCTTCTTTTTATGGATGAAATTGGCCGAGATATCACCCCACCGCTCCAGCGGCATCTCGATAATCTCGATGTCGCGGGTTTCGAAGTCACTTGGCTTGAGTTTTTTGTAGCCCTCGTCAAACAGATTGAGCCACTTAGGATCTTCTGCAAAGCGCAGCGCTCCGTAGATTTCACCCAAGTTCTCCCGCTTGAGCATCGAATCGATCGAGCGATAGCCGAGGTGCTTCATAATCGCCTTGGGCGGGTTCTTTTTGAGCATAGCCCGGGCGGTAGCCGGCTTAAGCACCCAGCAGCTCTTTGGTGTGTCAACGGCCTCCCAAGCCTTTTTCATCAATGGCATGAGTGCGGCCGCATCATTAGGATCACTACCACCAATTTGCTTTACCAAGTGCTCGTCTTGTTTCTCGACCAAATTAAGTAGAGCGTAGTACAGTTCCTTACCGGTCGTATCATCCGGATCAAGGCCTAGTTCCATTGTCTTGAGGCGAATTTTGCCCATGATTTCGGTGGTGAGGCGGATGTCAGCACTGGGGTTACCGCTGTCGGCTTCAAGCTGCTTCAGCGCCAACGAAAACATTGGCTCAGTAGCACCCAGTAATTCAGACAGCATCTTGCTCATAGTTACCTTAAGATTACCATAAGCGTGAACCTGAGTCACTATGTTATGACGCGGCTTCGACCTCAAGGGTCTGCAGATGCAGTGCATACTACTATTGAACGTTAAGGTTTGACGATGGGGTGGATGACGATGGGCATCGAATGGAGGGGCGCGCCGATCGAGAGGATGCCGGCTTTGGCACCGATTTTACTGACCACGCTGGTTGAGTTGGCACTAGCGAAGGTAATTGCCTCTTCCATCGACTTGCCGGCGGCCAGGGCGGCCACAAACCCGCTGCTGAAGGCATCACCGGCACCGGTGCGGTCGACAACGGGTACATCATCATACATGCCAGCTTTATAGATTTTTTCGCCGTCACTCGCCACCGAGCCCCTTGGTCCATCAGTGATAATGACGTATGGGATGTGATTAGCGGCGTGCATCGCCAGCTCTTCGCTGGTTTCGCCCCGGAAGAGCATCTGGGCTTCTTCTTTATTGACACTAAGGATGGTGATGTCAGGAATAAGCTTTTTGAAGTCGTGGCCGTGCATCAGTTCGCCCTTACCGGGGTTCACTGCCACCTTGATTTTGTGTTTGCGAGCATAGGCAATAATTACTTTGAGGGACTCGTAGTCACCAGATAACGAGCTGACATAGAACCAGTCGGCGGTGGCTTGCTGGAAATCGTGTGGCTGGAAGTCAAAATCGACCGAAGCACCGCGATACGTTAGGATTGTTCGTTCGCCGTTGGGCGCAAGCAGCAACACCGAATAGCCGGTTTGGGCTTTTTTGGTGTAGTTAACCAGCTCAGTGTTGACGCCTTCTTTGTGCAGGTCGGCTAAAACTGAATCACCAGCCGGGTCGTGACCAATTTGGCCCATGTAGGCACTATGCAGTTCCTGGCGAGCGAAGGTCACGGCCGCATTGGTGGCACCGCCACCGGTGCTAAAGTAGACGCCTTCAATTTCGTTCTTGCTGCCAAAAGCGAATTCCTCTACTTTTTCACCATCATCATTGTGGGCACGAAAAATTTTGCCGTGCAGAAAGACATCTTGAACGGCTGCCCCAATCGCGATCATGCGTGGCTTGCTCATCAGCTAGGGCCTGGCTTTGCCTGCCGAGTTAAACATATCGATCTTGGCTTCAACCACTTTTTGGACAGCGTCTTCGACGTGCCCCATTAGTTTGACCACGGCGTATTCACTTGGGTTAGCAGCCAGTTCCTTTTCGAGCGCCTTACGGTAGGCAATACGCATATCAGTATTAATGTTAATCTTGGTGACGCCGATTTTAACGGCATCAACAAAATAGTGGCCAGGCGTGTCACTGCCGCCATGCAGGCTGATATTGCAATCAATCGCGTAACGAATTGACTTTAGGAGAGGGATATCAAGTTTTTTGGGCACTGGGTAGTGGCCGTGCAAGTTACCAACGGCGGCCGCAAAGGTATCGATGCCGGTGGCATCCACGAAGTGCTTGGCACCAGCTGGTGTGCTAAAGGTCTTTTTAATCTCTTCGTAATCATAGGCTTTTTTGAAGACGTTCGAGCCACCGCCGAAGTAGTGTGGCTCACTCTCGACCAAGGCACCGGTAAGGCGGGCGCAGGCCACGACGGTCTTGGTGGCAGCGATAATTTCTTCATCAGTAGCATCGTGATTGGCTTGACTGACATCGATGTGAATAAACTCAAACCCGGCTTCGATGCCTTTGATGGCAGCTTCGACCGACGGTGAATGATCGAGGTTAATGTACATCTCGAGGTTGTACTGAGCCTTGTAGTTGTCGACCATGTCGCGGATGTTATCCAGCCCCATGGCATTGACTTCACCCTGGCTCACTTCTACTAGAATGGGCGCCTTTTTTGCGGCCGCCGCCTTACAGACGGCGATTAGGGTTTCTTGATTGTCGAGGTTAAAGGCACCAAGCGCAAAGTGGTTTTTACGAGCGCGGGCCATGGTGGCACGGGCTTTTTGACAGTTTTCACGAATTTGATTGAGGGTTAGTGGCATAGTTTTTGTTTATCCTTATGCTTATCTTACCACTACTTGCTGATTTCGTGCACCGCCATGGCAATATGCTTGGCGGTCAGCCCAAAGTGCTCGAGAAGTTCTTCGGGTTTACCAGATTCACCAAAGTGATCACGCATACCAAGACGTTTGAGCGGTCGTGGGCAATGTTCGCCGAGCAGCTCAGCCACAGCACCACCCAGACCACCAATAATCTGGGCTTCCTCGACCGTTACCACGGCCCGGGTTTTTTGAGCACTGGCCAGCAACGTGGCATTATCGAGCGGCTTAATGGTTGGGCAGTGAATGACTTCGGCATCAATACCATCCTTATAGAGCATTTCGGCAGCCTGAAGCGCCTGGAAGGTCATCGTACCAGTGGCCACAATTGTCACATCCTTGCCTTCACTCAAGACGTAGGCTTTGCCAATCTCGAACGGAGTGTCTTTGGTGGTAAAAACTGGGGTGGCTTCGCGAGCCAGGCGCATATAGTTCGGTCGCTTGTCGACAGCCATAGCCAGTGTGGCCTTTTCGGCCTCAACAGCGTCACCAGGCACAATAACGACCATGTTTGGCAGCACCCGCATTAGGGCAATGTCTTCGAGCATCTGGTGGGTGGCACCGTCGGCACCCGTGTAGAGCCCAGCGTGGGAGCCAACAATCTTAACTGGTTGGTCGTTCAAACAGATGGTAGTGCGGATTTGCTCCCAGTTACGACCAGGGCTAAAAGCAGCGTAGCTGGATACAAACGGAATCTTGCCCATGGCGGCCATACCAGAGCCAACGGTTACCAAATTCTGTTCGCCAATCCCAATTTCGACAAATCGATCTGGAAAGGCTTCGGCGAAAAAGTTCATCATCGTGGAGCCGGTCAGGTCGGCACAGGCGCCGACGACATTCTCGTCGCGCTTGCCGGCTTCGAGCAAGCCGTTACCAAAGCCCTTGCGGGTTGGCACCATTTCGAACTCACCTTTTAGGAAGTCTTCGTGAACCAGATGCAGATTACTCATGTTCGCCTCGAATCTTGCCACCGAGGGTACGCAGTTCGTGGAGAGCCTTTTTGGCTTGTTCGTGGTTTGGCGGTGCGCCGTGCCAGTGGAAGTCGTATTCCATAAAGTCGACGCCCTTGCCTGGGATGGTGTGGGCAATAATCATGACTGGCTTTTCAACAATCGCGCGGGCCATGGCAGTGGCGTCAATAAAGGCTTCGATGTTATTGCCATCAACCTCTATGACGTGCCAGCCAAAGGCTTCCCACTTCTTTTTAAGGTCTTCGAGCGGCATGACAACTTCGGTTGGGCCGTCAATCTGGATATTGTTGCGGTCGATAATACCAATAACGTTGTTGAGCTTGTATTTACCTGCCAGCATGGCGGCTTCCCAGATATTGCCTTCGTTCAGCTCGCCGTCGCCCATAACCACATAGACCCAACGGTAGAAATCCTTGTTCATACGCATGGCCAGGGCCATACCGGCCGCCTGACTCAGACCACAACCGAGCGGGCCACTGGTGTTCTCAAGACCGGGCATGCGGGTACGTTCCGGGTGACCCTGTAATCTGGAGCCAAATTGGCGTAAGGTCATTAGTTCTTTCTTATCAAAATAACCGGCTTCGGCCATGGTGGCGTAGCGAACTGGTACGCAGTGACCATTACTGAGCAGTAATATGTCTCGTTGGCTCCAGTTAGGCTTGGCGGGGTCGTGCTTGAGAATATCAAAGTACAGGGCCGTAAAGATGTCGGCCAGGCCCAGGGGGCCGGCACTGTGGCCACTGCCAGCGTGCTCGAGCATCTTAATGATGTCCTCGCGGATGGCGTTAGCTTTGATTTCTAGCTCGGGGAGCGATAACTTTTGCATACTCGTTTTTATTTACCTCAATTTACTCTTTAGTTTAGCATAAGCAGCGCTAGGATTCGAGGCTTTTTGAATAAATCCGCCGACGTTCAAGACATCAATGCCGCCGGCCGCCAATAAGTGCACATTGGTGTCATTAATACCCCCATCCCAACCAATCTCCAGATTGTGTTTGAGGTGCTTGATGGCTTGGGCCTTAATCAGTAAATCAAGGTCGGCCGTACCACCAAAATGACCCAAGTCACCGCTAAATATCATGACGTGGTCAATAAAATCGAGGGCTGGCTTGATAGCGCTGGCTGGTGTCTCTGGCAGCAACGCAACACCCACCTTCATGCCCATCTTGTGCACGATTTTGGAAAAGGTCACAAAATCACCGTCAGCCTCGGCGTGTACAATCACAAGGTGCGGTTTGAGCGCGACGATTTCGCGCATGTGACGGCTGGGGTTCTGATACATCAGATGCAAGTCAACCTTAATGCCCTTGGGGAAAGTAATTTCATCAAGCCCAGGGGACTGGGTGGGCGCGAGCTGTCCGTCCATAAAATCTAGATGAATCCGTTTGGCAAACGGTTCAACGCGTTCCAGCTGCTGCTGATACTGATTGCTATCGACAGGGGTGACACAGGGGCATATGGTCGCCATGGTCTACTCCAGATTATCCAGTTTTTGGATGCGCCTGGCGTGGCGCTCTTGATCGCTAAATGGCGTTTCTAGCCAGATGTTGGTAGCCTGTTCGATCTGTGGCTGACTCAAGAAACGTGCCGCCAAGCTAAGGACGTTGGCGTTGTTGTGTTGACGGCTGAGGCGGAGAATTTCATATTCGTCCGAGGCCGTGCCCCCGGTGGCATCAATCGCTCCTTGCGGAGTGGCCGGACCATAATACACGGCTGCCCGCACGCCTTTGACTCTGTTCGCTGACATGGCTTCGCCCTGGCCGCTACCACCCATAATGATGGCTCGCTCGCAGTCACCGCTGGCAACTGCCTGAGCGGCTGGGAAGATGAAATCAGGATAGTCATCCTCGGCATCAAAGCTGGTTGGGCCGTAATTAGTACACTCATGACCCTGGGCTTCCAGATAGACCTGCAAGATCTTGAGTTGTTCAAATCCGGCGTGGTCAGTCGCCAAAGCAAGCTTCATGTCAGTCGTGCTTCTCGCTATGATCGTGTTTTTCGTGCAGGATGCGTCCGGTGTCGGCGACTACTTCGACTAAACGGTTGCTGTAGCCCCACTCGTTGTCGTACCAAGCCACAACTTTGAGCATATTACCGCCAATTACTGCGGTCAGCTTGGTATCAACGGTTGCAGAGTGCGGATTGCCAATAAAGTCGCTACTGACCAGCTCTTCTTCGGTAACACCCAAAATACCCTGGTAATACGGTTCTTTGGCAGCCTTTTTGAAGGCTTCATTAACTTCCTCTGGCGTGACTGGCTTTTTGGTAATAATAACGAAGTCGCTCAGGCTGACGACAGGGGTCGGTACGCGAATCGAGAGACCTCCAAAGACGCCTTCTAGGGCTGGTAATGCCTTAGCGGCAGCGATTGAAGCACCGGTCGTGGTTGGCACAATGTTTTCAGCCGCATTGCGGGCTTCGCGCAAGTCTTTGGCTGGAGCATCTTGCAGCTTTTGGCTGGCGGTGTAGCTGTGAACCGTCGTCATCATGGCTTTTTCGATGCCAAAATTGCTTTCGATAACGGCCGCAACTGGCGTAATGCAGTTGGTGGTACAGGAAGCGTTGCTAATAATATCTTCGGAAGTTTCGAGGGCATCGTCATTCACACCCAAAACAACCGTAGTAGCACCTTCACCCTTGGCTGGCGCGGAAATAACGACTTTTTTGGCGCCAGCGGTGATGTGCGCCTTGGCCTTGGCGGGATCAACAAAAAAGCCGGTTGATTCAATGACCACGTCAACCTTGTGGTCAGCCCACGGCAGTTGGGCGGGATCAGTTTGGGCTAAGACGGGGATCTTTTTGTCATCAACAATAATGTTCTTTTCATCATACGAGACTTTGTGGTCATAGGTGCCGTAGTTGCTGTCGTGCTTGAGCAGATGTGCCAGTGTCTTGGTGTCTGTTAGGTCGTTAACAGCGACAATTTCTATATCCGAGCGGTCAAAGGCTACTTTAAAAGCATTTCGCCCAATTCTGCCGAAGCCGTTAATTGCGATTCGAGTTTTCATAACTATTTTTGCCCCTTTTTGAATGTATTTGTTCAGGGGTATTGTAGCCTATCGCTTATGCTTGTGGCAAGGTGTCAGGCGGAAGTTGGGGTGCACGAGATGGGTCGATTGCCACAGCCACCTGCTCAAGGTCGGCAGCAAGGGCCCGCAACTCGTCTGGCTGGACGTTGGCGTGAATCTTTTTACAGTAGTTATCGAGGTCTGGGTCGTCCTGCTCCAAGACTATGGCGAACGAATCGGCAAAGCGTAAAACCAAGTCTTCGTCATCCGGCAAATCACGGATGATACGACCGCGTTCAGTCGATGAAACTCGTTCGGTGTGGTCTTGTACAAATACGGCCACCAGCACCGGCGCACTTCGGCGCTTGCGTTCCTGTTTCTTCAGTTCCCGCTCAGTCCATTCGTCTTGGACGTGAGGACGTAGTGTCTCACTCATTGCACGCCTAATGTACTGCTATCAGCAACAGATTACTAGATGTAGTTTTTACATCACAATCTGATCTTATTTTTGAACAATGATTTGGACAAGATTTTGAATGCCCTTAGCGCGATCTTTGTAGGTATTTCCCTTGTTATTTATGACCAGCGGCGTAAAGCTTTTGGTGAGCTGCTGCGCCGTGGCTACATCAAAAAATCGCTTGTCGATGCCGTTGATATGATAAAAGTTTTCTTCGAGCTGCTCGCCTTCGGTCGTTTCCGGGTCATCGGTGCTGTTAAAGAGCCCCGCAAAGACGCCACCGGGCTTTAGAATCCGGTGAATTTCAGCAAAGATGGCTTTGGTGGTGGCCATATCAAAATAGTGGAGACTCAGATTGGCAAAGACCACATCGTAAGTTTTGCTAGCTAGCGCAGAAAGCTGGCGACTATCCAGCTTTTGTAAATCGACTTTAACTCCTGCGTCCTGTGCGCGGAGCGTGATATCTGGGAACAAATCGTCAATGAAGTCGGTCTGCGTAACATCATAGCCCTGCTCGGCCAACCACAGCCCATCATCGCCGGTGCCGCAGCCCAGCTCTAAGACACGGCCAGTACCTGGGAAGCACGGCCGGGCTTCTTGCACAAATAACGAAGGTTTCCCTGCCCAGTCAGCGGCGGTGTATTTTTTTAGTTTTTTGGCCCAGTAGACGCCGTTGTCCATGGAGCTATTTTTTGTAGCGCTCGATGCACTCTTTAATGATCTTCTTGGCGTCTTCGACGTTGCCCCAGCCTTCAACCTTAGTTGAGCCTGGCTTCTTAAGATCTTTGTAGTGCATAAAGTGGTGTTCGAGCTGTTGCTTCCAGCGTTCGCCAAGATCATCCAGACTGTTGATGCTATCACCGGTTTGGCGGTCATCAGCTGGTACAACCACAACCTTGTGGTCGGCTTCGCCATCGTCGATAAAGTTCAAAATACCGATTACCTTGGCCTCAAAGTAAATGCCGGTTGGCAATGGCTCGTCGGTCACGATTAAGGTGTCGAGTTCGTCACCGTCTTCGTCGAGGGTTTGCGGAATAAAGCCATAGTTACATGGTTTTGCAAAGATGGCCGGCTCAACGCGGTCCAACATAAATACGGCGCGCTTGCGGTCCCACTCAATTTTGAGGCTTGAGCCTTTCGAAATCTCCACGACCGTGTTGACGAGGCCGTTATCGACGTCTCCGGTTTCAAGCACTTGATTAAAATCTGCCATCTGTACAATTCCTTTCTTTCTGGGTGATATTGTACACTAGAGGTAGAAGTTATGGAAAATATCATCGGGCACCGTGGTGCCGCCGGCCTTGGCCTAGAAAACTCGGCCGATGCCATCAAACAAGCTCTGGCGCATGGCGTCTCTGCCGTTGAAATTGATGTCCGCCAGTCGCGCGATCAACGGTTGGTGCTGTGCCACGACGCCGACCTCATGCGCATGACCGGTGACCCCCGCCTGGTTGGGGAACTCAGCTGGGAAGCCCTCCAGGGCCTCCAATTGCTTGACGGCAGTAAGTTACTATTGCTCGAAGACGCCCTTAAACTGATTGGCAAAACCCCGGTTATTATCGAGGTAAAGGACGATGAAAGTGAAGAAACATTATTAGCAGTCTTGGATAACTTCCCAAAGTCCGACCTAACCGTTGCTTCGTTTAAGCGCAGCTTCTTAACTCGTTTGCGAGAACTACGGCCCGACTTAAAGTTGTATGTGCTGGAGCATACCGATGCCTTGGATTCGATTTTGTTTGCCAAACGCCATAAACTACAAGGTATTGGCCTCAACTTTTGGCTGCTCAGCCCCATCGCTTACAATCGCGCCAAAAAGGCCGGCCTCGATATCTATGTCTATACGGTCAATCACCGCTTTTTGGCTTGGTTTTTACACCTGCTCTACCCAAAGGCAACGATTTGCACCGACCACCCCGAACGTTTTAATCAATAAGGAGTTCCTATGCACGTCACCTTCCTCGGCAACGAACCAGTCGCTCAAAACATCAAAACATTTAATTTTCAGACCGCGCAGCCCGTTCAATACCAAGCCGGTCAGTTTATTCAGATGGTTCTCCCGCACGACAACCCCGATGACCGGGGCATCAAGCGCTGGTTTACGCTTTCGTCGTCACCAACCGAAAAACAGCTCAGCATCACCACCAAGTTTGCCAGCGACAAAAGCAGCAGCTTTAAAAGTGCCCTGTTGGCTTTAAAACCGGGTGAAACGGTTGAGCTGGTTGAACCAGAAGGCGATTTTATCTTGCCAGAAGACAAAAGCCTGCGTCTGGTGTTTATTGCCGGCGGCATGGGTATTACGCCGTATCACAGCATGGTGAAGTATCTGTCGGACAGCGGCCAAAAGCGTGACATAACCCTGCTGTACGGTGTGCAGAGCGAGGCCGAAGCTTGTTTTCTGGATGTATTTGCAACCTATGGCGTTGATGTGCAGTTGTCGGTCAATAAGCGTTTTACGACCGATGACCTGATGGCCGCCATCGGTGATCCAGTTGGAACATTGGTGTATCTGTCTGGCCCGGAACCAATGGTCGAAGCCCTCGATGCCAGCCTCAAACAGGCCGGTCTACCGGCTAAGCAGCTCAAGAGCGACTACTTCCCTGGCTACGAAAACCTCTACAGTAACTAGACGTTGGCGGTGGCTGGAACGGCTGGCATCTCGTGAGTCTGATGCTTTTCTTCAAGATATTTGCGAATCATTAACGCAGCTGTGGCTCCTTCGCCAACTGCACTGGCGATTTGCAAGGTAGCACCACTGCGGACATCACCGGCCGCAAAGATTCCCGGTACATTGGTTTGTAGTTCAATATCGGTTTTAATCAGGCCCACTTCATCCAGCTCAACACCACTGTCTTTAAGGAACTGGGTATTTGGCAGGAGACCAACGAACACAAAGACGCCGTCGGTGGCAAACTCAACTTTTTTGCCATCATGCGTACCGACAACTTTGACGACTTTGCCATCTTCACCAACAATCTCATCGGTCGTGGTGCCAATATGGACGGTAATCTTGTCTTTGTGCTTTTCGAGCTCTTTTATCAAAACGTCGGAAGCACGCAGCTTGCTGCGCACCAGCAGGTCAATATGAGTCGCAAAACGGGTTAAGAAGATGGCTTCTTGGACGGCCGAGTTGCCGCCACCGACCACCACCAAACGCTTGTCACGGTAGAAAGCCCCATCGCAGGTGGCGCAGTAGTGGACACCACGGGCGTAGTATTCTTGTTCGCCAGGAACACCAATCTTTTTGTAGTCACTGCCGGTTGCAATCAAAACGGTCTCCGCCAATATGTCGCCACTGGTGGTATCCAGCTTGAGGTGGTCGCCATCTTTTTTAAGACTCATCACTTCGCCTAGTTCGATCTTGGCACCGAAGCGTTCGGCTTGCTGGCGCAGACTTTCTGCTAGCTCCAAACCGGCAATACCCTTGGCAAAGCCCGGATAGTTATCTACCCAGTCGGTGATGGCGGCCAAACCGCCAATGACACCCTTTTCGAACAGCAGCGTTTCAAGATCTTCGCGCGTGGTATAAACAGCGGCGGCCAAGGCTGCTGGGCCGGCGCCGATCATAACAACTTTGTGAACTTCTGGTGTGTCAGTCATATTTCCTCAATTCCCTCAATCTAGTCTTTAAATACTAACGGTTTTTGCTGTTTTTTTCTAGTCGTGCAAACTACTGCAGCGGCGACGCCGGTTGCTTCAACATAATAACCTTATCAGGAAAGGTCTTCTGGAAATACTCGTGCCAAGCATGAATCAATGATCTGTGTGTTGCTTCCCCCGCCGGATCATCAACCTTTTTTAAGCCTTTATTCCAAAAGAAGTTGGTAAAACTAATGACCAACCCACCGAATAGAAGTATGAGGGATACCGTGAATATTGGGCTTTGACTAAAGCTACTCCCCGAACGAAAACCCTGCAGTCTAATCATAATGGCTAATATTGCGAACACAATCACAACCAGGCTTGCAGCTATCCAACGAACAGTATTACCTGCATCATTTTTAATATCTGTAAAGGTGTACCGCTGGTTCTCGTTCGTAATGACGGCAAAATTCTTGGCGCCTGCTGTATTGAGTATTTCGATAGCCTTGGTTTCCGCAAAACTGGTTGAGAACACCACTTCGTTATCTCTCTTCAGCACGATTTGGGTTCCATCGCAGCTCAAAAAACCGTTATGGGGAATACCGACTCTACCCTCGATAAATGAGATATTTGATTCCATAATGACAGCCTACTACTATGCGACTGCTGGTGCGAGTTGGGCCAAATTAAAACCAACCACAACTTCGCGGCTGTCATCTTCTTTGGTGACAACGGTAACAGGAACGGTTAGAGCACCACTGAGTTCCATAGCTTCTTTTTGGCGTTCGGGGTTGGTGTCTAGATTCACTTCTTGGTAGTTCATGCCCTTGGAGGTTAACCACTTTTTGACCATGCCGCAGTATGCGCAGGTGTTCGTCGTGAAAATAGTAATATCTTTAGCCATTGTGTTCCCCTTTTTACCCTCTTTTAGTAGATTTTTTAGTGTTTTTGAACCGTTTTGGTCAAACTGCTTATAGTATATATAGCGGTTTAAAAGAATGCAATAGCGCTATATGTTGTGTTTTTGTCACTTTTCGCGACTCTAGATGGAGTTACTGGACGTTAACGAGCGTAATGTCGAAGACGAGATCGGAATTAGCGGGAATTTTAGCGTTCGCCTGGGCGCCGTAGGCCTGTGCTGCTGGGATGATTAACCGACGGGTGCCGCCAACTTTCATGCCGGGTACGCCGTCCTGCCAGCCCTTGATAACCTGGTTAACCGGGAAAGTGACTGGGGTTTGGCCGCTCGATTCAAAGATCTTGCCATCTTTAGCAAGCGCCCCAGTGTAGAGCACGGTCACTGTCGAGGTAGCCTTGGCTTCGGCGCCATTGCCGGTCTTGGTGTCGATAATCTTGAGTTCTGGAACGCTGTCAGTTGGGGTGAAGTTTGCTAGTTGTGTTCCCACGAGTGAGTCCTCCTTTTTAGTTGCTTGAGCAGTGGCAGCCTGGCTGGCCTTCTTATTGTTGCTTTCGTGAACCATCGTGTAGATGACGGCCACACTTGTGGCTAAGGAGGCGACTAAGAAGAATAGCGCGGCAGCTCCGGCAGCAATTCGTTGACGTTTTTGAGCCATGAAACATTTCCCTCCAGTTATTTGGTCTCTGTTGTTGGCTTATTATAGCTGATTTCGGCTTGAGACTGAATCGATTTTGGTTCTTGCGGGTAACCATCACGAAAAGCAGCCAGTAATTCCTTCTGCAGGCCTTCGGAACGGAATGGCAATGTGGCGAATTTACTGATTGGCACCCACATCGGTTCAAACAGATTCTTGCCAGCCTTATTCAACTCGGCCTCGATACTGGTGGGCTGCAATTTGACTTCGCCATCCTGATAGTCACAGACAAAGATGTACTGCGTGCCATACAGATCGCCAGCCTCTTCAATGTAAACCAGCTTTGGATTAACAACGGTCAGGCTGGTTTCTTCTTTGATTTCGCGGAGTGCTGCGCCATCGGCCGTCTCGCCCATGTCGATGCCGCCACCGGGCAAACAATAGTAAATCATACCGAACTTGTTGCGCTTCATTAAAAGAATGCTTTGGTTGTGAACTACAATGGCACGTGCGGCTTTTCTCATAACACTCCTTACCCTGCGATATCGTAGGCTTTAAGTTTCTTCTTGGTTGTTTCGGTGTGACCCTGCTGCAGCTTGAGTAGTTGATCATAGATACCGCCACTGGTAGCGAGCTCTTCTGGCGAACCGACTTCGCTGACCTTGCCGCCCTGCAGGGTGATGATGGTGTCGACGTTCTGAATCGTACTCAGGCGGTGGGCGATGATTATGGTGGTACGGCCCTTCATCAGGCGCTCTAAGGCTTCTTGGACCATCTGTTCGCTCTTGCTGTCTAAGGAGCTGGTGGCTTCGTCCAGCACCAGGATAGGCGCGTCTTTAAGCAAGGCTCGGGCAATGGCGATGCGCTGCTTTTGGCCACCGCTCAACTTGAGGCCACGTTCGCCAATTTCGGTGTCGTAGCCTTTTTCGAGCTTCTTAATAAATTCGTCGGCATTGGCCGCTTTGGCGGCGGCGGTCACCTCGGCGCTGCTGGCCTTGGGGTTAGCGTAGGCAATGTTTTCGCGAATCGTGCCGCTAAACAGCGCTGGATCCTGAAAGACGACGCCAATCTGGCTGCGCAGGCTGTTCTGGCTGACTTCATTGATGTTCTGACTGTCGATAAAGATCGCGCCTTGTTGGGGTTCGTACAAGCGCAGTAACAAGTTGGTCAGCGTCGTCTTGCCTTCGCCGCTTTCGCCCACCAAAGCGACTTTGGTGTCTGGCTTAATCTTGAGCGAGACGTCTTTGAGTACCGGCTTGCTGTCGTAGGCAAACGAAACGTGATCAAACTCAACTTCACCAGTTGGGACGGTCAGTTTTTTGGCGTTGGCCACGTCGTCGATCTGGGGCTCGATGCTCATAATCTCAAAGTAGTCTTTACTGTCAGCCACAGCCCGTTGGGTATTCTCGACCAAAAAGCTAATGGTGAAAATTGGGATGCGGATTTGCATAGAGTACAGAATCAGGGCGACGGCCTGACCGGGCGTAAAGTGGCCGTTTAGGGCCTGCACAAAAATCAGCACATAGACACCAAAAAAGATGACGTTTAAAACCAGGCGTCGTTGGACATCGCGGGTGTGCCAGAGCTGTGACTGTGGCTTGGTGATGCCGACAACTTTGGTGTAGTAACTCCTAAAAAAGCTCAGTTCGTGCTTTTCCTGAATGAAGCTCTTGACCACCTTAATCTGGCCAATCGACTCGGCAAAGCGACCATTGGCAATGTCGAGGTTGTGGTTGATCTTGGCCTGGTACTTCTGCCACTTGCCACTGGTTTTGACGGTCATGAAAACGTAGATTGGGTACAAGCTAAACAACAGTAGCGCGATAGGCCAGCTAAAGTAGGCAATAATCGCCAGCGCGAAGATCGTGCTGAAAATAAACTGCAGGAAGTTGTTGCTCCACATCTGCATGAAGTTGCCGATCTGGCCGATGGAGCGGTTGAGACGGTTGATGATTTTACCCGACAGTTCGGTATCAAAATAGCCCTGCGGCAGGCTGAGCAAGTGTTGGTAGTAGTTGTAGCTGAGCAGGTTCATCAGGCGGGCTGACATCTGGTCACCAAAGTAGCCGCCGATGTTACTGAGGAGTGTTGAGGCCACATCTAAAATAAAGATACCAACGGCCAGCCAAACAACCTTAGAAATCTGACCTGGTCCTGCGCCGTGGTTAATGGCATCGATCGCTCGTCCGCTCAAAAGCGGCACCAGCAAGCCAACCACCGCCACCAAGATCGAAATAACACTGACGGCTACGTAATAGCGCCAGAGCGACTTGGTATAGGTAATGATTCTCCAGATCGACTTCATTACCTACTAGTATAAAGGTTTTTGAGTGGTTGTGGCAGCCCTATTCGGGTGCGTAGCCAAACGCCAGCGGTTCAGCCTGTTTGATGCAATTAACAACCGCTTGGGCGAAATTGATAGCGTAGCTGCGGTCGGTTAACGATTCCTGCCTCCCAAAGGGGTAAGCGATCGGCTGTTTTTGTTCTCGCGAAAACGGTACGTTGAGCATTGGCGTGGAGTCATAATTAGAACAGAAAGCCAGGGCACCATTATCGTCCACTTCAAAGAGTGGCGCCAAAGTGGTTTGGACTTTATCTGGGGCGACGAAGCTAATCGCATCTTGCAGATATACTGCGAACCCGTTACGAAAAATGGTGGCTTCCGATACTAGCAGGGTTGGCAGCGTGTTGCTGCGTTCATACTCTTTGGTAACGATTCTAATCTGCCCGGGGTCGGTACTATACTGGCGGCCATCGGCGGTGGCTAGGATTAAGGCTTCTTGCCGCCTGTCGATATCATGGAGCGGGTCTCCGCTAACCGCACGCCCATCATCAAATTCATAGATTGCCCAGCTTGTACCGGTAGCTGGTACCGGCAACGGCAAGACACTGCCAAAGATGTCCGCCCGCAGCTCGGCCGTCCGACCAGCTAGATTGGCGCGGGCATGAGGAGTGTCTTCGACCGCGCGGTCGGCGGTGAAATCTTGGCCATCGGCTGATTGGACAAACTCGCTCATCAGTACTACCTGTCTATAGCAGACATGGTGTCACCTCCTCAACCGATTTGCAAGCGATAGCTATTTGTTGGAGCGTCGCACGGTTACAGCTAGTAAGGCTGCCAAGATAAAGAACGAGGCTGAGTACAAGAAAAGTGTTGAGTAAAGCTCAATCTTGTAGCCCTCGTTGAAGTAGACGTAAAAGTATCGAGTCGCCGCCATGACATACAGAGCCGTTGATAAAGCTGCGATACTAAAGATGACCCGGCGACTCATAAAGAGAACTGAGGCGACGATTGGAATAGCATAGAGAGCGACGCCACGGCTGGACATACCGCGTTCGGTGTAAATCATAAAGGTGGCAAAGGCTAGATCGACAGCGATAATCATGAACATCAGCACCCGATAATAGTTGGCTGAAGCCGTTTGGTTACGGCTCATAGCCCAGACCAAGGCTGAGACAATCAGCATGGCGCCAAACATCAACCAACGTTGCGAGGTCAGTTCACGGGTAACGAGGTTCCAGGCATCACTGCCCAGAATGAAGATGGCGAAGGCGCCACATAAGGCCATGTTAACCCGAGCCAGGCGAGTCGTGCCGGCTTGGAGTTGCCCCACCACTGAATTTTTACTCATAGCGAAGCGCCTCGATTGGATCCTTTCGGCTAGCGCGGCGGGCTGGCAGCGAGCCAGCCAAGAAAGCAATCACGACGATGATAATCACCACCGAAACCATCGATGTCCACGGGAAGGCCAGTAACTTGAAGCCCTCGAAGGACTTGAGGAAGGTTTTGGCCGCAATCTTGTTCAGTACATTACCGGCGATGTTAGCCAACCCAATCCCAATCAGGCTTCCCCAGAAGCCAATAAAGATTGCTTCAAGGCTAAACAGCATAAAGATCTTGCCGCGGCCCATGCCGAGGGCTTTCATCAAACCAATCTCGCGGGTTCGCTCCTGCACCGACATAAACAAGGTGTTGATAATACCAAAGCTGGCCGCCAATAAGGCGATACCACCAAAGATGTTCAAGGCCATGGTGACAGCGTTGAGGATCTGGTTGACGACACCGATCTGATCCTGAATAGTCTTGGCTTCAAAGCCAGCATCGGTAAAGCGTTGTTTGAGGGCGTCCTGTTCGGCTTGGCTGGCATTCGGGTTAAAGCGGGCGATCAGATAAACATAGGCCGGAGCCTTGGCAGCGATTACGCCCGTTTGCTGGTCGTAAACATCCTTGACCCAAATTGTCGAAGCGTTAATACCACTACTGCCAATGAGTGTGCCACGCTGAACCCCAACGATGGTTGCAGTTTTAGTGAATTGTTGGCCAGTGGCGTCAGTAAAGCCAAAAGTAACCTTTTTACCAATCGCGGCTGCTGAGTTATCGCCCAAGCCAAGCGGCTTGAGATAGGTTTGCGGAATCGTAATCTCATCCTGTGAGTTGTTGTTAACCAGGCGGCCGGCATCGAGGTCGATGTTAAACCCATCGGTGTATTGGCTCACTTGGGTTTGGAACTTCTTATTCCCCACGGTCATGAAGTCCGGCTTAATGGTATAGGTCTTAACCACGGCTTTAACGCCGTCAATGCTAGCAATCTTGGTGACATCTTTGTCGGTCATGTACACCGAGCCCGGCGGCCCATTGACTTGCTCGGTCACCTTTTGACGGTCGGGGTTGTATTCGGTCAAGCCATTATTGGCCTCTTTGGTGGCCTTGTCCTGGTCGCGCGCCACGACAAACAGGCTGTCCTTGGCGCCAACGTTACCCAGCTGAACATTCACATAGCTTTTAATGCCATCACCGACACCGTTGGTCATGGTCAGAGTAAAGGCGCCGATTACCACGGCGGTAATCGTCAGAAAGGTGCGCAGCTTGCTTTTACGCAAGTTGGCGTTAGCCGTAAAGATAATGTCGCGGTATTTCATTACTTGCGACCTTTCTTGGCATCATCAATAATCAAGCCATCTTTAATGTAAACCTGTCGCTGACAGCGCTTGGCTAAGTCTTCGTCGTGAGTTACAAAAATGAGCGTGATGCCCTTGGTTTTGTTGAGATCAAATAATAGGTCTTCGATCTTTTTACCAGTGGCGGTGTCCAGGTTGCCAGTTGGCTCATCAGCAAAAATAATCTTAGGGTTGTTGATTAAGGCACGAGCAATACAAACGCGTTGCTTCTGGCCACCACTCAAGTTCGTTGCCTTGTTGTTGGCCTTATCCTCAAGCTCGACAGCCTTGAGCACTTCCATGCCGCGCTTTTTGCGGGCCCGCGACGAAATGCCAGCAATCTTGAGCGGCAAAATCACGTTGTTAAGAACTGACTCGTCGCCGTTCAAAAAGAATTGCTGAAAGACAAAACCAAACTCCTGGTTGCGAAGCTTGTCGACTTTTTTGCGCTTGAGTTGAGAAGCATTGGTACCATTTAGGGTCACGGAACCGCTGGATGGCGTGTCCAATAAGGCCAGCAAGTGCATCAGGGTGGATTTACCGGAACCTGACTTACCGATGACGGCGACGACTTCGCCTTCTTTAATTGATAAGCTAACACCTTTAAGAGCCGAGAAAGCGCTTTCGCCCTTTCCGTAGGTTTTGACAATATTTTTGGCAGCAATGACTTCAGACATAAGCATTAGTATACAGGAGTCGCGGGCCGGCGCCTACCAGCCGCCACCACCTCCACCACCACCGCCGCCGCCCGAGAAGCCGCCCGAAAAACCACTGGAGCTGGAGCTTGCTGGTGGCGCGAAGCTGGCCATGGTAGCCGTGCCAAAAGAGTTCATCGAATCAATCAAATACAAGGTGTTAAAGGTATTCCAGTTGCCTTGGTACCAGTCGGGTGGCTGCTGATAAATGTCTTTGAACTCGCTAGCCCAGCCTTTTTCGAGACCAAAGATCATGGCGTAGGGCAGTAATTTTTCGAACAACTTAACCTTGGTTTCCGGCTTGGATGGGTCACCCCACTGCTTGACTCCTTCGGGGCTCTGCAGGTACTTGAGGCGGTCAGCCTCGGCAATCTGAATGAAGTCCCTCAGACCAAGTAGATAATCTCGAGCCTCGACCCCCTTCGGACCACGGGCCGGCATCTTGGAGGCAGCAATCATAAGGATGATGCCGCTCAATACCAAACCAATGATGAGGCCAAGGAAGACGATGGAGACCTTAAAGAACAAGAAGCTTGAGATCATGGCAACGACAAAACAGCCCGCACCCCAGGCTCGGTAGCGGCTGGTCACTTTGGCTGGGTCATTCAAGAAATAACCCTTGGTAAATAATTCTTTGGGGACAGAGCTAGCCAAGGCCTGCATGCTGACGTAGGCCTTTTTACTGATGTCTTTGAGGTTGACAGTGCGAGCCTCAGTGCCTGTTACTGTGCCAAAGAGCATGGAGTGAATCGTCTGTTCTTCGGCAGTAAGGCCGTCGGCTGGCTTGAGCATTTCAACTTGGTAGTCGGTTTTGGTGCCACCGAACGCCTTCTTTGTTTCGGTACCATGGATGGCAATCACACCCTTAATCGCCAGCTCGATAATCAGCGCGGTAATAGCTTGGTTACGAACTTTTTCGTGCAGCATGGTGTCACTGGTTAGGGCGTTAAAGCCCGAGGGCGGCGTATATTGCGGAACAATTGTCCCCCTCCCCTTGCTGTCACGGCCGTATTTGCGCCATTTGTAGACTACTAAAATTAATACCGCCAGTGGCAAGCCCAATACAAGGCCAAACATGACCAGCCCAGCGATCGCCTGGGCGCGGTAGGCTGCCTTATCAATCGAAAATGTTCCCTTATTAAAGGCCAAAACGTAAGACAGGTTGCCCCCGGCAGGCAAATTGGTAGCCTGGGTAGTTACCACGGTTTCGTCGGGGCTAGAAGTACGGGTGATCGTACAGTCCTGGCTGGTCGAACCAGCAACGCCACTAAAACACTTCTGTTGCTCTTGCAGGCTGCTGGCGAGATAAGCTGGGATATGCACCCGGGCGGTAACCTCATTAATGGGCTGCAGCCACTCGGTACCGTTGACGTCCCAATACAGCTCATCATGTCCATCAGGGAATGAAATCGGGTTCTTGAGGGTGTAGCTAATGTGATAGGTGGTTGGCCCGTGCACATAGGTGCTGGCATCACCTATCTTCAATACCAGGTTGTCGTTGCTGCTACTGGTGCTGTACTTATATGGACGGCCGCTGTCGTTGGTGATACTTTGGATGCGTATATCCAAGGGTTGGTTTTTATAGGCTTTTGGGATGGCTCGCAACAAGCCATGGTTCTGGTCGTAGCTTGGGAAAACGGCCACGATGGTTTCGTCTATCTTGAGCGTAGGTAAGTTCTGGTCGGTACGCCCCAGGTGCTGTTCTGATGTAAACGAGGTGATGTCAAAATCCTGGGTCGAGGCGTGGACAGGGTGGGTCAGTCCCAGCAAAATAGTCAGTAGTAAGAGGCTTGTCGCCAGGCCGGTTAGTAATCGTTTCATGACTCTATTGTACAGCTCATGCTTGCTATATTCTGTAAGTTTTGTAGATTTAGGATATGGGCTTCTTTGACGACTTACAGGCCGAGCGTGCCTTGCGGCAGCAACAAGCGCCAACTATCAACGCCTTGAAACCTTCGGGCGAAATTCTTGAGGGCTTACAGACCCTCGGCTTTACCGCGCCATTTGTTGGGAACGTCGCCTTGCGGACCGAGGCGCAGGCCACAGCCTTCTGGCAGGCAGAGCCGACGACACGTAATGAGGTACCCCTCCTGGTAGCAACCTATCGGATGCGTACCGGACCGGAGCTTGGTGCCGGTTGGTCGTACGGCATTATTGGCTTGGATGAGCTAACCGCTGCTTCCAACCCCACCGAGTTAATCCTTGATGTAGCACAGTTCACGCAGACACCAGACGGAACGAGCCAACAACTAAAACATATCCTCCCGGCACTCCTCGACGTAGCCGGAGCCAGCAATTGACATATTAGCACTTTTCTTGTAAAATAATACTCATTATGACAGATTCTGGTGAAGGTAGTTTCTCGCGTGCCTCAATTGACGGCAAGCTGGAAGATTATGACAGTGAGATAGCGCAACGGGGCCATGTAATCCTCGGCTTTAGCTATCAACGAGCCAAGGATCACAGCCCGATCACGATGCTTGATTTGGCCGCTGACTGTGGCTTAGACGAAACCGTGCCAATCGGTGTCGAAGAAGTTGTCGATGGCGAGTGGATCACCGAAACCTGGGCACTCTCAGACGCCAGCGACGAAGCTTCGTTGGCTGCCGCGCAGGACGTCTACGCCGAATTCTTAACGCAAGTTAAGATTCTTGCTGATCGCGGCTTTGCCAAAATCCATTTTGAGCTGCCCGAGGGCGAGGCCGGCGACAACTACTTTTATTTCCCCCCACCGCCACCAAGCGTACAATAGGTTTATGCCGCATCTTCATACCAAGCCCGGACAGCACGACCAGACGGCCAGCGCCTTTATTGTTCGAACCGATGGACCGGAGTGGCGCTTAATGTTGCACTGGCACAAAAAGCTCAACTACTGGCTGCAATTTGGTGGCCATGTCGAACTGCACGAGAACCCTTGGCAGGCGATTACCCATGAACTTTTGGAAGAATCTGGTTACCAACTCAGTCAGCTAAAACTACTGCAACCCAAGCAGCGCCTACGGGTTACTACCGACTCCGATATGCATCCAGTCCCCTTTTATGACCAAACACATCATCTTCCCGACCCCATTCTTAAAGAACATCACCACACCGACCGTGGCTATGTCTTCTTTACCGACCAAGAACCGCTTGGTACGGTTGCCGAAGGCGAATCATTACGCTTTAAACTGTTTACACTCGCTGAATTGCGTCAACTAAGCGTCAAAGAAACGCCTGCCGACATACTAGAAATTGGTGAATACGTCCTTGGCATCAACCTCGACGATTGGACCCTCGAAAACGCCACCGACCAGTGTTAAGACCTTGTTATTTTTCTCGTTTTGTGACATAATTACAACATGTCAAAAGAAAATTTTCCTATTCTCGCTAGTATGGAGTTTGCCGATGCGCTCAGTGAGCCCTTTCGGCCAGCTACTGACCTCGCCGAAGGCACACATACGATGGCGCGACTGGCGCGTGCAACCCGCGAAAAGGGTCTTCAGGATAGCGGCCGCGCAGATGTCTTGGGCGCCTGGAAGTACCAACCGTCTTGGGGTGGCGGCGCAATTGCTACGGCCTACTTCTTCCGCCCCACTACGCAGGAAATTGAAGTCCTTGCCGGTGTGTCTGTGGAAGCCGACCAAACCAGCCTCCGTATCGGTAATGGTTCCGTGTATCACATTCCTGGCGTTGCCAACACGGCTGATTTAAATCTACGGGCCGAGACAGAGACGCTTGTGCTTGAACACAAGTACGACCTCGCGCTCGGCGAAAAACTGTCGGCAGCCCGGCTGGTAATCGCCCAGTACGCGCAAGACTTTTTTGACCAGCTAGCCTAGTCCTTTTTGGGTGACTCTGGGGCTGGCGGTTCGATGGCTGCTGGCGTTGTTGCAACAGGCGGCGCTGGCGCTGCGATGGCCTTACCGCGTTCACGATAAATCGCAAAGTAGTAGGCAATGGCGCCAATTTGGCCAACCACTAATAACAAGACAATCCAAAGGATTTTTTCGTTTTCGTCGTGCCAGTTGGTGCGCTTCAGTACGTCAATCAGCATAAAGACCCACAAGGCGATACCGCCGACAATTAACACCATCAAGGCTGTCCAGAAGAAAAATACAAATAAGATTAGTAGTATGGCCATGTTAGCTCGATTGTATCACAGATGTTTACTGAAGAGCTGATGTTAAGCGGGCGATGTTATCCATCAAGTTCTGAAGTTTTGGTCGCTTCAACCATTGTTTAAGCTGAATCTCGGTGGACTTGGCCAAGTACTGGGCTTCAATCTTTTGCAATTCTTTGACGACCTTATGGTCGTAGGCAATCAGGGTGACTTCCAAATCTAAGAAGAAAGAGCGCAGGTCGAGGTTACTGGAGCCAATCGTAGCCACTTCGTCATCGACGGTCATAAACTTAGAGTGCAGCAGGATTGGCGCTTTATAGAGGTAAATCTTAACACCAGCGCGCAAAAATGGCTCGTAGAAGGAGCGCTGAGCATGTCCGACCATCCACTGATCCATGGCTTCGGAGTTGATCATAATCACCTCGACGCCGCGGTGGGTGGCGCTCGTAATGGCGTTCGTTAAGGCATCGTCGGGAACAAAATACGGGTTCACAATCACGATGCGCTTTTGGGCTAAATGAATTAAAGCGGTGAAGAGTTTGAGGTTGTTCTCGTCATCATAACCAGGTCCGCTCGGCAAAACTTGGGCCAACGAGTCACCGTGCCTTTCGATTTTAGCAGGGACTTTACTGCTGTCGTCGTAGTCCAGCAAGACGCCCGTTTCCGAAAACCAGTCAGACACAAAAACGGCCGCTAGCTGCATGGCGATTGGGCCCTTGAGGCGCACCACCATTTCGTCATAATAAATGTCGTCCTTGCGGTGGTAGTCGCGCTGCACTAGGTTCTGTGAACCGGTGTAGCCAATTTCGCCATCAATCACCACCAACTTGCGGTGGTTGCGCAGATCGGGGCGCACATAGCCCTTGCCGGGAAACTTGAGGGCCAACATTGGCTGCACCAGTACGCCATCATCAATTAAGCGCTGTTTCATCTCCTTGTGCTTAGGATAACGATTGGTCGACAGCGAGTCATACATAACCCGGACGACCAGCCCCCGCTGAACGGCCCGAGCCAGGGCATCAAAAATCGGCATCGTAATGTCATCGAGGGCAATGATGAAGTACTCCAGGTGAACGAAATTTTTGGCGGCATCAATGTCTTTGACGATACTGGCAATAACGTCGTTGTACTCTGGCAGCACATCAATTTTGTTACCCGAGAAGACCGGCAGCCCACCCAATGATTCGCTCAATCGGGCCAACGGCACGTATTTGGCGGGAGCCTGGGCATTTAATAGTACGTCGTGTTTTTTCTGGAAGCTTTTCAGGGCTTTTTTAATGATCTTATCGAGCGTTTTCTGAGCATTACGCCGTGACTTTGGCAACTTGGGACTGCCCAGAATAATAAAGATCAGCATACCAAAGGTTGGTACCAAAAAGATTAGCAGCAACCAAGCCATGCCGACACTAGGCTTGCGATTGCGCGGCACGATAAACAGCGCCACGATCCGTATTGACCAGTCCAAAATGAACCACAACGTACCACCAAAACTTATTAACCCAAAGCCATCAAAGCCAAACATGTCTGTATCTCCTAAAATATTAGTTACATGATAGCAGAGTTGCATGCGGCAACGGGCCATGTTACTATCCAAGCGTTAACAATTTAAACATATAAAGAGTGCAGCGAGAGTCC
This sequence comes from uncultured Candidatus Saccharibacteria bacterium, assembly GCA_964410185.1. Taxonomy (GTDB): domain Bacteria; phylum Patescibacteriota; class Saccharimonadia; order Saccharimonadales; family JAUPVS01; genus JAUPVS01. The sequence continues at coordinate 114,148 of CAYPFM010000003.1, forward strand.
TAGCTCGTCGACCTGCCAGCAACCTACCCTCCGGGCAAGGTGCTCCATCTAGACCCGACATTGTCGGGAAAGATATGATACATCTCTTATCCTTTCCGGCATATTGTCAGAAAGGTTTTTTAATGCCCCAAAACAATAAGCCCTTAACAACCCTATTTACCAGCGAGTCGGTTTGCGCCGGCCACCCAGACAAAATCGCCGACCGTATTAGCGATGCTATCTTGGATGCTATCTTGGAACAAGATCGTCATGCCCGCACTGGCATCGAGACGATTGCGGGCGCTAACCGCGTCTGCCTGTTCGGCGAAATTAACACCACCGCTGAGATTGACTTTGTGGCTATCGCCCGTCAAGCCATCCGTGACCTTGGCTACACCAATCCCGACTGGGGTTTTTCGGACCAGTCGCCAATCGAAAACTTCATTCACCACCAGTCGCTCGAAATCGCTCAAGGTACCAATGACGACACTGGCGCTGGCGACCAAGGCATGATGTTTGGTTTTGCCATCGATGAGACGCCGGAATTGATGCCGCTGCCGATTGCCCTCGCCCACGCGCTCACCCGCCGCTTAGACGAAGTTCGCGAGAAAGGTATCGTCTCGTTCGTCCGACCGGACGGCAAAAGCCAAGTAACCGTGGAATACCAGGATGCCAAACCGGTTGGCGTGAAAACAGTGGTGGTAGCCACGGCACACGACGAAGCCACCTCAGAAAAAAACGTCAAAGCCGCCATCTATAAAGAAGTGGTGACGCCGGTTTTGAAAGACTACGGCTTTGCAATACCGGCCAAGGATTTAATCGTCAACGGCACCGGCCTCTGGCACATCCCTGGCCCAGACAGTGATGCCGGCCTGACCGGCCGCAAGATCGTGGTCGACACCTACGGCGGCTATGCCCGTGTTGGTGGCGGTGCTTTTAGCGGCAAAGACCCCAGCAAGGTTGACCGCAGCGGTGCCTATGCGGCACGATACATCGCCAAGAACATCGTGGCCGCCGGACTGGCTAGCAAGTGTGAGGTCGGTTTGGCCTACGTTATCGGTCAGGCTAAGCCACTCATGAAGACTATCGACGTCTTTGGCACCGGCAATGTGCCGCAAGCGGAAATTGAATCGTTTGCCGACGGCCTACTCGATACGTCGGTTAAGGGAATTGTTACCAAGCTGGACTTGCGCCGACCGATCTACCAGCAAACCAGCGCCTATGGACACTTTGGAAAAGCTGGCCTGCCGTGGGAAGTTGTGCGGGCTTAATTTATAAGAAATACTTTTCGCTAATCTGGGCTAGGCCGTCTTCATGCACCGAAGGACCAATCTCGTCAGCTTGTTCTTTCAAGACGGTTTGGGCATTACCGATAGCAATCCGATGACCGGTCGCTTTAAAAATCGGCAGGTCATTGGCACTATCGCCAACACCAATCACTTCGGACTTATTAAGACCTAGGGAATCAATCAATACTTCAATGCTGTGCTGCTTGGTAGCCTCGGCATGCGTAATGTGAACATCAACCATGTTAGCAGTCCATGAGGGTGTGGTGTGGGCAATTGTGTCGGGAATTTTGGCGATATCGTCAACCAGTTTAGCGGCCTGCCCTGCTGGCACCGAGAGGGCGTAAACGACCGAGGCGGTATGTTTGTGCTTACGATATTCTGTAAGCGGAATGGCTGCTGAAATAGGGTTAACGTCCAGCAGGGTTTCTGATTGATACTTGGCAACTTGTTCGAGGATGGCCTCAATCTGAGTAATCGACATCGACTTACTCCAAATAATTTCATCCGTTTTGGGGTTGATAATTGCCGTGCCAGCCGAAAGCACACTTGGTGCGACGAGGCCGAGACTGGTGAAGATAGGACGGGCGACCTCATACGAACGACCGGTTGCCGCCGACACATTAACCGTCTTCTGGGCCGCTGCAATCGCCGCCTGCAAGCGAGAACTGGCGGTCATACTGCCAAGTGGCACCGCCGTACCATCAATGTCAAAAACAATTGCCCTGTACTTCATCACACTATCATAACAGATGTGGGGGTGCTAAAAATGACCTTGGCTAGCTCCGCTTTGTCATAGGTCGGGTTGGTGTCGGCTGCCAGGAACTCCTCCTTGGTGAACCAGGCCCACTTTTCGACGTGCTCGGTTTTGGTGATTTGATCGGCTGGAACCGTTACCTTAAAGTAGATGTTCATGCGTGGGATGCCATCAACAATCTTGCCGATGTTGTAATGAGCAATTTCAAAGTCACACGAGATAGATGCTGCTGGGACACCAAGCTCTTCTTGGAGCTCCCGTACCAGGCTGGTTTGGATTGTTTCGCCATAATCGACACCACCACCGGGTACTGCCCACCACCTGTCAACATCGTATTCTTTGACCAGCAAAACTTTTTGGTCCTGCACAACCAAAGCGCGGGCGGCCACGCGGTAGAGGCAATCATCAATATCACTAAGGCGGGGATCAGGTTGCATGCGTTAACTATAGCAAATTGGGCACGCTTGTTTGAATCGGCGTACACTTAATACCATGAACGACCACCTAAAGTCCTGGCTGTTTGTACTCACCCAAGCTGTGCTACTTGTTTTGCTGATATTTTTTGCCAAGGGCACTCCCCCCCACCACCTGCGGTAAATCTGCTTGGTAAGGTCATCCAAGTAATTGGTTGGGCAATATTACTGGTCTCGTTTTATGACCTACGGAAGTCGCTCACAGCGCTGCCGATGCCAACAAAACGTGGTGTGCTGCAAGTTCATGGTTTGTACAAATTCGTGCGGCACCCCATGTACGTGGGCGTGCTGACTTTGTCGCTAGGAATCGCCATGTCCGGTGGTGGCTTTTTCAAATACGCGCTGGTGCTGGCACTGTATATCTTGTTTCGTTTTAAGGCTCGGTATGAAGAAACTTTATTGATCGCTAAATATCCGGACTACAAAGCCTACATGCACAAAACCGGCCGCTTTATACCGCGGCCGCCCAAGCACTAAACATCGTAAGTGACCTGGACGTGATTTTTGTTGATACCGTTGACGAGGTTGGTGTAGCCCATACTTCTTAATATGTTGATTGAAGCGTTGGAACGGCTGCCCGATAGGCAGTAGACCACCAGTTCGGTGTCCTTGGGAGCGCCTTCTAGCGCTTTAGCACCAGCCATTAGCTCTGATGGCGGAATGTTGATGGCTCCCTGTACGTGGCCAGTGGCGAACTCGTCCGGTTCGCGGACGTCGATGAATAGTCTTTGCATAGCTTAACTATAGCAAACCTTGATCAACGCGACATGCTATGATGTTGGTAATATGGCTTTGATTATTGCACTCCCGCTGCTTGCCTTCACTATTGCTGGCCTGTTTGTAGGGCGCATGCTGCCACCAAAAACACAGCGAATTATTATCATTACGCTCTCCTTACTGCTGGCCATCGCTCACTTTTATCTGGCTGGCCAGCAGCTGAGCACCACTGGCTTTATCGCCCGCCAAAGGAACCCCGACTACTTTGCCTACTACACTGGCTACGGTTTGGCCGCGGCTGGACTACTGAACGTAGCGGTCTGCTTTAAAAGCCGGCTAGTCAGTGGCGTTTTGCTAGCCGCAATGATTGTGTTGCTGCCGGTATTCTATTTAGCTACTTGGTAACTTGGCTTCCAAATAACTTCGATGGACTTTTTGGTGTCATCAAACTACGGCACTAATCAAAAAAGCAGCCTTTGCTGCTTTTTTGTGGTATCTCAGTTTTGCAACTAAGTTTGCGAACCAGATCGTACCAATAATATAATCTGTTCAGCGTTTGATTTCAAGTATTCTCGCGCGAGTTAAGAAGCATTTAATAATCATTCGATACGATACATATGCCTGGTGCTTGGTTTACCCGCCGGGGGTACAGACTGGTGTCGCGATTGGGTTTGCGAGCCAGATCGGCCGGGTTCGATTCCCGGTGCCTCCACCAGGCGAAATCGTTAACTTTCGCAGCCCAACTATAGCAAACTGCGCACAAAGCCTGGTATTGCCTCAGTCGCTTCGTCATATTCGGCGTCGGCCATGAGGTTGCCGAGCTCTGTGAGCACATTACGTCCCGGGAATGCGCGAGCTAATTGGCGCTTGAGCTTGCGCTGGGCCGTCTGTCGCCGGCTGGTTGAATCTTCAAAGTAGGCGTTTATAAACAGTTTTATGTCGACGGGCTTCTTACCGCCGTTACAGAGGACATTCAGCAATTCCCGTTCTGGACGATAGGAACTCAACAGGTGGCGCTGTGATTCAGGATCGACAGTTTGTATGTCCGAACCGTAATAGCCCATGTTTAAGGCGACGTGCTCGGTGACGGCTTCGTTGAGGGCCTGGCCAGCATTCTTGTGATCCTTATCAAATAAGCGATACAGTCCATGGTGTATGACGTCATCACCAAATCGACCTTGGTCGTTCTTGCCCGGCAGTTCAACCCCCACCATCACGTGCGTCAACTCATGCGCAATCGTTTTGGGAAATGAATATTGTGGCAGAAAGACCTCTTTTGACGAACCGTTTCGGTGCGTACTGGTGAATGCTGATGCGCCGTTTTCGTGCAGAAGCAAGCCGTCATCCATCGTGATATTAATATGTTCTAGTGTTTCAATTCGTTCTGGTTTGAGCACGGCTTCGGGCATCCAACCCTCTCTTGTCGCCTGTTTTAGATTACGGACATACTCACGTTTATGCCAAGGCCACTCCTGGTCCATAAAGCGCTGGCGGTTTGCTGCTACCTGCCAACTATGCCATTGCAAAAAGTTTAACAGGGCATCGTCTGCAACTGCTGGCGTTCCATCCGGATTGGCTTGGGCTAAGCGCTCAATAGCCAAGTGGCTATATTCAACCCCTAGTATATTCATTAAAAACTCTGGTACTTTGGTCTGCACCAAATCGAAACTGACTCGGGATAGTTGTTTTGGCTCAACTTCAGCCAGACGGTTGCGCACTTCCTGCAGATAATGTGTCATGCTCGTTTCAGCTGGCGGCAACTCATAATCCAGCCAGGGTTCAGCATCAACGAGAATGACCGCTCTGGCCAAATCACCTTGGACAGCAAACTGACCAATGGTATTACAAGAGTCCGGTGCGAACTCAGCTTCTAGCGCCTCGCACCGGGCGTCAAACTGCGCGTGTAACTCTATAGGGATTCCGTCTTCGACCGAAGTAGACATCCACATATTTTAGCATGTTTTGGGGTTTTTGTCGAGGGTTACTGCAGTAAAATCTTTACTGACCGGGCAGGACGTCTAGCCACAAACTTTGTATTTTTACGAGTTTTGTTGTATTATATACCGAAGTATAGATTTATTTATGATTAAAGTTGACACCCTCCAAACCCTGGCGCAACATCTTGATTTTGAGTTTAATCCAGATGTGTGTGCTGTTTCTAAGCCAAATTGGGCAAGTCGCTACCCAAGAGCTGCAATTGCTGAAGTTGGCGAGACGCGCTATGCCGATTTTGTTGTCGAGCCCCACAAACGGCCAAGCTACAGCCCCGACCGCGTCAGTGGTGTGGTTGAGGAAAACCTCGATTGGCAAGAGGAACAGGAATGGGCTAACGAAGCGGAGCCAGATGACGCGCATGATAAAACGCTCCATGGTTTGATTGAAGATCGCAAGGGCTACATTGCGCTGTACTCGGAATACAACGCGCTCGATAATCTTTACAGTTTTGAGTTAGTAAACGGTGCGAACGGTGCCAATGCCGTACACCAGCTGCTTGGGCGAACCCCCAGCGTTGACATACCAGAATACGTGACAAGCAAGGCCAACCTGAATCCAAGCGGAATTTTTACTGCCGGCCAAATTACAGAAAATATTGCCGAAATGAAGATGCTGGTTCCGAATGTTAATGACTTCTACTTTACTAGACATGACCTTGGCACGGGAGGCTTTTATCATGGGCCGTCTTGGCCTAACACGACCCCTGTCATTTACCGCCACCTGTCGAAGGTGGCGCAAGACGTCGTTAAAGAAAACGGTGGACGCATCCATTGCACGGAAGCCGTGGCTGGTGGCGATGCTCGTCCGCAAGAGGTCGTTGTCATCGCCAAAGCTCTCGACGACTTAATTGCCCGCGTCAAACCAAGCATTGATGCGTTGGCAGTTGCAGAACTTCGTATCCGCGACGGTCGCTATGACACAGTCAGTGATGCCGAAATTGCCCACAAACTCCTTTGGAGTGCCTTCGGCCGGGCCCGTACCAGCCAATCACGCATCGGCAAAAACTTGCTTGCGGTCACGCCAGAGACTCCCGACAGTGAGCGGGACCGTCGTGGCTACTGGATTGGCATGCAACTCGAGGCCGGCGTGATTGACACCAGACTGGCCCTGCACGAAGTCCGCCCCCACCCCGAAGCCACCGACGCCCAAACCCTCCGAGCACTCAACATCTTGCACATACTCAAGACCGAATACGACCGCCGCTTTGCCGACAACAAAGACCAGTTATTAGTGGCGTAAGGCTCATGGGTTACCTACCATATTACTACCAGGGCATTCTAGGATTATTAAATCGTCCTGTAGCCGTTACTGCCGTTCAATCAATAACTTCAACTTGTTCAACGCTTCCATGGTCAGCGGATTCGTGAGCTCGCCAACTTCGACCCACTCGGTATATTGCAGTTCGGTGGCGCTATCACCCTTGGGTGTATAGATGTACTCAACGCGGTAGTCACCTGTCGACTGGGTTAGTTCAAACAACTCGTTGAGCTTGAACCGAGTAACCTCGTAGTCAGTCCAGCCGCCGCTGTGGCCACGGTTCTTGTATTTGGTGCCAAGCCGTACCGGCCACTCGCTAGTTTGCTCCTCTGCCATGGTGCTAATCCAAGCCGGCGTGTTCGCCGGATTGATTGAAGCCTCAAAAACCTCGGCAATCGGCTTGTTGATAATGACGGTGAGAGTTTTCTTGTTCATAGCTTAACTATAGCACCCCTAGTTGCCCATAGCCTCAACGCCGAGTTTGATGTAGTGATCTCGGTAGCGCCGGCCGCGGACGGCGTGCCAGGTGGCGCAGGCACCACAGACCCAGGCGATGGCTCGGTACATATTCTGCAGCTCTTCGGCGCTAAGTGGATGTGTTGCTTTAGAATCGTAGCCCTTGGCAAGACCAGCAACTACCTCCTCGGCAGCAAAGTCCGAGTTAAACCGGATTGACGTGTAGGTGCGGCCCAAGTCGATGATGCGCGCTGTTCGTTCGGCGGTTTCTAGGTCGAATACGGCCGTCACGGTGCCGTCTTCGGCAAAAATATTGCTGAGCCATAGATCACCATGAATAATTGCCTCCGGTAGCCCCAGCTCAAAAATTTTGGAGCCGTAGTCGACCATTTTGGTAAGCACGTCTTTGGTTTCACCGTCGTATGGGTCAAGGTCGGCATGCACTTTTTTGGGGCTCAGCCACTGCATGTCGTTTTCGGGCACAGTCATGCCATCCAAACAGTCGTGCAGCATCGCAAGCATTGCGCCTAAACTTTGTATCAGGGTTGGCGTCACCTTCCGTGGTGTGCTCCCGGGGATGTATTTACTAAGCAAGAACTTCTCGTCATGGTGTTGGCCAACATGGTTGCCAGGGGTAATCTCCAGGTATTCCGGCGTACGGAGGCCAGCCGCCAGCATGCGTTGCTGCATCTGAACTTCGCCGGCGATGGCCTCGGGGTGCTGCTCATTAAGTATCTTTAGAAAGTAGTGTTCCCCATCTGACGTCGTAATATCAAACACCTCATTCAAAAACGCCTCGGTACTTTTCGTGGCAGTCACCACATCAGCATCCGAGTATTCATGAAACAAGTTGTTGAGTCGCGAGAGGTCTGTCATTTGAGTCAATTATAGCAGGGCGTGCCCATCAGCCACCGCCGGAGGTTAGCAGTAACTCCTTAGCGTACCTACAACCCCAGTCGTTCCTTAATAACCTGCACCACTTCCGGGAACTCGGTTTTTTCGTAGTCGCCACCAAAGTGGCCTTTGTCGGTATACTCGCGGTAATCGGTCTTTAGTTGTTCGTGAATGTGACGGGCTTCGGCAATTGGTATCCACGGATCGTCGGTCGAGGCAAACTGCACAATCCAGTTTTGGTTGGCCTTAATTTTTTGCCATTGCCAGGGGCGGTTGTAGTAGCCGCTGGCTTTTTCGTCTTTATCGCCAAGGTCGGTATGGCAGGCGCCAATCAGAATTGATCCATACAGGTGATGGTTTTCGGCATAACGCATAGCCGCCACCGCACCCGAGGAGTGTCCAATAATAATGGTGTTTTCGTCGGCATGCAGTACGTCGTCTAAATACGGCAGCCACTCGCTTTCGCGAGCCAGCATATTATCGGGCATAGTTGGCGTGGCAACTTTAAGGCCCAGCTTTTCGAGCTCCCGCTTGACGCGCGGGAACCACAGTCCATCGCCTGTGCCGCCGCCGTTGCCATGAATGAGGATTACTTTGGGTAGTTTCATAGGTTAACTATAACAAAAAACCGTAACTTCAACTTTCATTCTTGAATGGCTGCACGGCTTGCTGCAGTTCCTCTAAAGAATTATAGCGAGCGTGGTCGAGCAGCACCGGCGCAAATTCTTTAAAAATGGCCGTTTCTTCGTCCTCGGTCACAAACAGATAAAACTTGTGCTCCTTGCCACCAGTAACGTCAGGGCGAGCCACTTGAAAGTAGCCAAAGATGTCGCCATCTTCGCCAACAAAGACATCCAGAGGATGGCCGTCTTCGCCGGTGAAGCCGTCGATGTCGCCATAGCTTACCGGATATGTCACGCCCTTCAGTGGATACGGATCACCTTCGGCGACCTGAAAGTCCTTATATTCGCCGGGCTGTTTTTCGAGTCGAAATGTATTGAAAGGTTCGGGGAGTTTCATGGGTTAACTATAGCAAACAGGTGTTCCGACCTACCTGTTAACTAACTTTCCACCCTCAATAATAATCGGCTCGCTACCGATCGTATAAACCTCGTCGCCATCCACAACTACCGCGTTATCATCACGCAAGCCATAAACTTTACCCTCAAACGTACCAACAGCCTCAATGAGGCTTTCCTTGCGATTAGGAAAATATGGTGAATCGAGATGCGGCATGACCGAGAGGTTAACGAGGCCGGTGTAGTCGGAGATATCGTATTTACTGTCTTCGTCGTAGATCAGCCGATAGGCTGCTTCGGATATACGTTTGCCGGCGACCATCGAGCCAGCGCTGCTGCCGACGTAAACCTTCGTCTCCAGAAGCTTAGGTAGCAGCTTATCAAAACCGGTTTTTTGGTAGATAGTCATTAGATAGTCGGTGTCGCCACCAATCACAAAGATAACGTCTTTGTCGGCCAATCGCTCTTCAACTTCTGTAATAGAAAGTGCCAGCAAGTCGACGATATCTAGCTCGGCTGGAAAGTTCTTGGCAACTGAGTTGAGGTTATCTAGCACCCAACGTTTATCGCCCCGTTCAACGGCAAAAGCTTCGTTGATAATGCCCACGCTAATTTGGTCTTGCGGTTTACCAACCAGCTTAACGCAGGCCTCAACGGTATTTGAAGTATGAAAGCCTTCGGAGCAGAGTACGAACTTCATAGGTTAACTATAGCAAATAATCACCGGGCCTGCCCTGCTACCCGCCACCTAAGACTTATGCAAACTTGCGTACTCAGTGGTCAACTCGCCATTCGAGAGGTTGGCTTTGGTTTTTTCAGAAACCTGGTTCTCTTTACCCTTAACTCGTTTGTGAACCTCTAGGATTGGCGTTCCAGTTAACTTAATACCTCTGAACGTAAAGTTACCCTTACTGTCAGTTTTTGCTCGTTTTATCTTTTTGCCATTAACTGCCAGAACTACTTCCGCGTTTGGTGAATACTGACCCCAGACATCGTATTTATCTTTTTTCTTAGTTTTGCCGATACCTGTTAGCTTGGCTTGAGGACGAATTCGGATACCTTTTACGATTATCTTATCTGTTGCAACTGAAGCAATCTCGGTTTTTAGAAAAAGACGTGAAACTTCTTTGCCGTCGTTGTACGTTACTTTGGCATGGTTACGCTTTACGCCATTTTGGCCTTCGGTTTTTACTTTGGAGTAGTCGTCGTATTCGTGGCTATCATATTCTGTTCGTGTATTGAATGCGAGTGGTTGGTCTTCCGTAACCTCAGCCTCGGTGACCACGGGTTTCGCTGGAGCAACTGGTGTACTTTGCTCGGAAACATCTGGGCATTCAGAGGTATAGCCCAAATCTCCACAAACATAGCTGCCAGTATCACTGGGGCAGGAATGCCATCGATGACACCCGCTCCGGTGAGCGCTTGCCGACGCAACATTTATCGTCAATAAACCAAATAGGATTGAAAGGGTCCCGAGCCCAACCAGCATCACGCGCTTCATATTTGTAGTATAGGACTATTACGATAAATAGCTAGTCTTCGCCACCCAGATTCTCGGTGTGCCGCTGCAGCAACAGCACCTCGCCCTCGCCATTAAACACAAAGGCGGTCGATAGCCTTGGCAATCTCGATCGCCTTATTATCACCCCAGGCTTGCAGTCGCTGCTTCATGGGGTTGAGTATAGCATGTGCTCTTTTTTTTCTCTCTCGTTGGAGGATATACTTCACAGCTCTTTTGAACACACAGCAAAAGAGCCGTTAGAAGAAAAACTTAGTTTGTGCTTTCGTCAATAATTCTAAAGTGTTCTGGGGAGATTGTTTTTATCATATCAAGCATTTCAGCCACAGCACGCTTAGTACCTGTTACCAATGCAGGATCAAAGCCAGAACCGGTTATGTGAGACTGGTCATTTATGAACTTATATATTGCGTCTAATTTATCTTTATCGTAGCCACTTGCTTTTAGGGCGATGATTTTCTTATAAGCATTCTCTCCGCTCGGGACGCTAAACATTGTGAAGGTGTCCCAGACTTTTCTGGCGATGTTGGGTATAGGATATGCCTTTGCGATCGTATCATCCTGGGAATCGCGAAGCTGCTTTAAAGTTTTGAAAAGATAGTGGTACTCGCTTTCATGTTCTCGCAACTCCTTGTCCATAAGCTCTAAGTGGGCATTCCGATCATCTCCATCAAAAGTATTCTTGATCATGAAAAAGCCACAATCACTACCGTGGTTGTTATTTTGCTGCCAATTGAGTAGTAGTTTCAAAAAATCAAAATTGTGCGTGAGTATGAAGCATTGACCAGCGTCAGCTACAGCATTCTTCAAGAAGCTAAATGCTTGGTATAGAGAATTTGAGTCGAGACTGGAAATCGGATCATCAATAACAACGATGCCATCTTGAACATCAAAATCATCACCACCTAGATGAACTACAAAATATACAAATGCTATCGCAGTTTTTTCGCCCTCACTAAGATTTGTCGCTAAGTCTTTCCCGCGAAGTATGTCGTAGCCCCTACTAACTTTGACTTTTTGCCCATATTCATCCTCTTCAATTTCTATATGCGGCTGGAACTGAAGCTCTTTGTGCCCTAAGAACATTATGAGTTTTTCATTGATATGATCGCATGCTTTATGGTCAGAAGATATTTGTGCACGTGCTTGTGTAATCATCTCGTTAAGGGCGGTAATCTCGATATCCAGCTGATCGGCTTCCTGGATAGCCACATCTTTACTTTGCTTAAGAGCCTTAACCTCATCAAATATACCGCTTAGGAAGTGTTGCTTGAGTTTTGTGGTTGCTGATTCTTTAACTGCATCAAAATCAGCGGTTGTATCGTTGTGGACCTTTATAACCTTATTAGCTCTTTCAATCACTAAAGTAAGCTCGTCAAGCCTAAGACCGGGTTCAAGATTAATCCTCTCTGTTGTTTTAGCTTTTTTATTGCGAACGTCTGTTTCAAGTTGTTTAATGTCAGCCAATAGGTTTGTTTTTGCAGCAGCAAAGCCCTTGGTGTCTTTAGAAAATCCGTTTTGTAAATTACCATAGAGCCTGGTCTTATCAGGCAGCTCGATCTCATTAATAATTGTCCTCACACCAGCTAGTTTTCTCAACAGCTCGTCAAGACTGTCCTTAAGTTTTCTGTCTGCTTCATTGAAGTGTTTTGCTAAATCGGAAATCCTGGACAGCGGGATTGGCTGCCGACAGTATTCGCATTTGGCAGAATGGTGTGCGGCATGAATGGCGATACCCGTTTCAACCCAAGTAGATATGTCAGAATTATCACTTAACCTCTTGATGGTATTTGCCTCAACAGTCTGCGCTAATAAACGTACAGCCTCATCTGACAACTCTTGAAGGAGTGTTGTGGGGTCTTTTTCCTCTCCTGCTACAACTAATTTTCGGAGCGCAAGTTTTTTAACAACCGGTTGCGACTCTTGCTTTACAGCAACAAGGTACTTATCGAGATCGTCCTGACTAAGCTCGGCTTTGCCTTTGAGTTCTTTAAAATCTGCATCTGCTTGCTGACGTCGATAGGTTCGGAGCGCGTTACCACCCATAGCCGTGCCGATAGTCTTAGCAATGTCAGTGAACTTAGTTTCATATAATGTTTTATCCTGTTTTGCCTTTGCCCGCTTAGACTTTAAAAGGGAGACTTTGCCGGGCACATCAGGCGTTTCTGGATCGCCTTGTAGCTCTTTTTGATATTTCTCAATCTGTTCAATCAATTCCTTATTTTCTTCTCCGAGCAGAATGGAGATTGAGTTTGCTCTACTATCAAGAATCTTCACATTCTTTTCAATATAATCTTGATTAAAAATGCGGATTTTTTCAGGGTAGGCGTCAGCTTGCGTATACTTATTGCCAGCTTCGTCTTCGACTTCATATTCAAGTCCTGGCAACGGATTGCCGCCAATACCATCATATAATCGTGTTAACGTTGTTTTACCACAACCGTTCCAGCCATATATGAGGTTTGCTTTCTTGAAGTAAGAAAGCCGTGCAGGTCGATTGTAATCCTTGAATACAAGCCCCAAATTCCTAATTTTGTTCACTTTCTTGATCATTCTCAACTCAACTTGCAAACTTACATATTAGATGTTGCTTCTAGTATACTCTGGTGACCCTTGAAAGTCAGGCTACACCAGCAGGAGTTGTACCAGCCAAAATATGCTCTACTGTTGTTCGAGATACTACCAGATCTAATCTTGGAGCCTAAAGCCGCTCGGCTTTAAGTGTCTTCTTCGCCGCCTCAGCCACCGCATCCAAAACCCCAGAAACTTCGCTTGTCTTCAACGTCCGCTCAAAATGCCACAAAGTCACTCGCAACGAAACGTGTTTCGCACCCGTATCAGAACGGTAAATATCCAGCGGTTCTAGCGACCATTCATAGCCATGTTCTGCACTGGCCGTAACAAGGACTTGTTCCGTCAAAGCCGCGACGGCGGCGTAACTCGTATCAGAAGGGACTTTAAAGCTGATGTCCTGGGAGGTTCGGGGGTATTTGGCCAGTGGCAGGTAGCCGGCGGCCGAGTTGGCAGCGGCTTGCATTAGTTCCCCAAGACCTAGTGCGAAGCCAGATGTAAATGCTGGCAATTTTAGCGCTGCGCGGACTTCGGCCCGGAATTCGCCAATTGCGCCCAGCACCACATCCGTACCAGCGACCGAGACCATCGCGCTGCGGCTTTGGTCATAGGGTTTCATGGAGGCGTAATCAACCGGTTCCGTAATTGCGGTGTAGGTGAGCGACAAGCCCAGTTGTTCGCCAAGGTAGTCTAAGTATTTGCGGGCTTGGTAGTAGGGCGCGCCGGCGTATTGCTTGGCCGCTTTGTCGTTGGCCGCAAACACCAGCGCCAGCATGTCGTATTCGGCCGGCAGGCCATCCGCATCTTTGGGGTAAACTTTGCTGTGCACTTTGTTCAGCTCAAATAAGGCAAATTGGTCGTAACCCGCCTTAATGTTGCCGTGCACTTTTTCTAACAACGATGGCATTAGCGACATGCGGTAATACTGCAGGTCCGGGCTCAGCGCATTGCTAATTTCAAAGGCCTGCGCGGCGTCCTGGCCAACCTGCTCAAACAACCGGCCATGCACAAAACTGTAACCGAGCACTTCGTTGGCGCCGGCTTTACTCAAAACATCCCGTAGCTGTTTTTTAAAATCAAATTGCGGATTGGTTTGGGCTGGTGTCAGATCGCGCACCGGCAGCTTAAGCGGCAAATGGTCGTAGCCGTACAGCCGGCCAACTTCTTCGACAATATCTTCTGGAATCGCAATATCCGTCCGCCAGAATGGTGCCGTCACTTCCAGCTGGTCCAGGTGATGCTTCACCTCAAACTCAACATTTTCCAGCCGGCGGACAATTTCTACCGGCTTGAGCGTCACGCCCAGGCGATCGTTAATAAATGTGGCCGAGACTTTAACGGTTGGGTTCTTGGGTAGTGTGGCTTTGGCATCAACCGGCTTGCCGACGACCTGCGCCGTTGGTACCAGTTCTTTAGTCATTTCGGCGGCCTTGGCCAAGACGGCTTCGGTCTGCCATGGGCTTTGACCTTTGTTAAAGCGGGTCACCGCATCGGTAAACAAACCATGCGTCATGCTGGTCTTGCGAATGTTGTACATGTCAAAGTTGGCCGATTCAATAATGATGCGAGTAGTGTTGGCGTCAATCTCGGAGTTGTTGCCGCCCATGACGCCACCAAGAGCAATGGGTTTGTCTTGGTCACAAATCAGGATGGCTTCGGCACGAGGTTCGATGGTTTTGCCATCCAGCAGGCCGAGCTTTTCACCCTTCTTGGGGTGGCGCACCACGATGTTAACGTGTCCGTCCTTGGCGACCTTGTCAAAATCAAAGGCGTGCAGCGGCTGGCCGGTGGTCAGCATTAGGTAGTTGGTCATATCGACGATGTTGTTGATGCTCTTGGCACCCAAGCGTGTCAGGAAGGTTTGTAGCCAAACCGGGCTTGGCCCAACTTTGATGCCGGTCATCACAACGGCTTGGTAGCGCGGCACCAGCCTGGGGATATCAACTTTGACGACCAAGCTTTTAACCGCTTCGTCATCGCCACTGGTCAACTTGGGCGGATTGATATACCAATCGGGCGAGGTGAACTTTTTGTCCTGGATACCCGCCAACTCGCGAGCCACGCCCAACATGCCAAAGCAATCTGGCCGGTGCGTAAACATCTTGTTCTCAACATCGATAATGGTGTCGTCCAAACCGTAAAGGTTCTTGAACGGCGTGCCGGGCTTAGTGTTTTCTTCCCCAACGTCCCCAGCCTCAATTTCCAAAATCCCATCGTGGTTGTCGCTAATCCCCAGCTCCGCCGGGCTGGCCAACATCCCATTGCTGGTTTCGCCGCGTAACTCGCGCGCTTCCAACGTGAACTTTTCTTTCTCCCAAGTGCTCGGCACAATGCTGCCGGGCGGCAACCAAGCCACCGTCAATCCTGCGCGGCAATTGGGCGCACCGCAAACCACCTGCACCAGGCCTTGCTCGTCTCGCTTAACGTTTTTGGCTACGCCGCCATCGTCAATTTTGCAGACGTTCAATTTGTCGGCATTAGGGTGCTTGACGCAGCTGACGACCTTGGCCACCAAGATGTTGTCGTACCGCTCGCCAATGTTGATGACTTCTTCGATTTCGCCGAGTTGGGCGCCAATTTTTTTGGTCAGCTCATCAACCGGTATCGCGACTGCGTCTCGGTAGCCATACCAACGAATGTGATTTAGTGAAAATTTCATATTTTTGTCCTTACAAATAGCATTTCGTGTTCGTGCTCCGATGGATTGTGAATTTTGTGCTGCGTGTCGGCGGGGAAAATAAATACATCGCCGGGCGCGTAGCCATACTCACCATCGTCGTCGAACACCAAACCTTCGCCCTTTAATACTACCATCACCTCTTCAATCCCCGGATGGTCGTGCCAATCAAACGTCTGGCCGCCTGGCAAATAGCCGTGCGTTACCGCCTCTAGATTCTTCCCGCTCATATGGTCGGCCGAGGCATACACTTTATGCGCGCCGCTGCCACCGTGGGCTTCTTCTTTTACGATTTCGTTGCTCGGACGTTTGATTATTTTCATTATTTGCCCTTTATCGAATAGCCGCCGTCGACTAACAAATCCGATCCTGTCATATAACTTGCGTCGTCTGAAGCCACGAACATCACTGCCTTGGCAATCTCGGCTGGTTGCGCCATCCGCTCCATGATTGTACCCTTATTGATACGGTTAAAGGTCTCCTCGTTCCAGCCCTTCACTTGGTCGGTTTCCACATAGCCTGGACTGACGGTATTAAAGCGAATCTCGGGATAAGCCTTGGCGAGCGCCGCATTAAGCGAGCGAACCCCGGCTTTGCTTGGTGCGTAGGTTAAGGTACTCATCGTCGCCAAGTTGGTGTGCCCCTTGATAGAACTGATACTGACGACACTTCCCTGCTTTTTCGCCTGCATTCCTGGCAGGACCGCTTCTACACAGTGCAACATGCCTAACACGTTCACTCGATATTCTTCGATAGCTTTTTCGTCATCAACATCGGCGACGTCACTTGTGCCGGTGTGTGCAATACCAGCATTATTTACCAAAATGTCGATGGTGCCAACTTCTTTTAATAATTCCTCAATGGCCGTATGTGTGGCGGCCTTGTCGGCGACATCAAAGACGGTCAGCAACGAACCTTCCAACGCCTGATGCGTTGCCTTCAGCTCATCACTTTCGGTTCGCCCATGCACAATAACTTTGTAACCCTGTTTATGAGCAAGTTCGGCGGTAGCTTTGCCGATGCCACGGCTGGAGCCGGTGATTAGGATAGTCTTTGGGTTGCTCATATTTCTACTCCTATCAATCGTTCAAGTAACGGAAATTCTCTAAATTTGGGGTCGCCGCTAGTGCTAAAGTGGCCCTCGTTTTGGATGACCAGCGTACCCCCCAAGTTGTCGAAGAGTTTGTTTCCTTGCTTGTCGTCACAGCCCCACGGATCATTCTTGGAATTAAGAAAAACAAAGTCTTGGGCGTGTGCTTTAATTCTTTCCCAGTCATAGCTGTCTTTAATAATTGGCTGATGAATTGGCAACTGTTCGCAGTAGCCAGCTACTAGCACTGCCTGCCTAATGGTTGGTTCAATCTGCTCCAAAAGACTAAGAACAAGTACCGAGCCAGAAGAGTGACCAATCAAGACGGTTTCTTCATCAAACGTATGGTTCTTTAACACCTCAGGCAAGAACTCTTCAATCGGCCCCTTGTTGATGTTTGGATAATGCGGAACTTCTACGCTATACCCGCGCGCTTCCAGTTTAGTCTGTAACCAGGCGTACCATGACTGACTCGGGTCAGAATCGGTGCCGTGAAAAATTATGGCGTTTTTCATCCGATAAGCTCCCATAACTTTGGTTTTACAATCTCTGCAAGCAGGGCGTGGCCGGCGTCGTTGGGATGTAGCTTGTCGTAGCTAAAGACGTTTTCTTCGGCCGACTCAAAGGCTTCGCGGACATCGATGAACGGCAGACCGGCGGCTTCGACGATGGCCTTTTGGGCGGCTTCGTACTCCACAATTCGCTCGTCGGAGTAAACAGCATCCTTAAATGGAACTTCTGGCTCGCCCATTGGCGTGGTGCCGACAAACAAAATTTTGTCACTGTGCTTTTTAGCGATATCGATAATGGCTTGGGTGTTTTGCTTGAATTGCTCCAGCGTGGTTTCGGGCACGTCATTACGAGTACGTTCGTCGTTGGCGTTAAAGTTAAACACAAAAACCAGCGGCCAATTAGCCGAATAGCGTGCCGCAGTTTCGGCCCCTAGGCGCTCTAAAATTTTCGTACTACTATTCCCGCCAATGCCAAGGTTAACTATCTGTAGCTTGAACTTGCCCTCTGAAGCTACTGTTTGCTGGTGCGCCTCGCGCTTGAGCCGATCAACCCAGCCGCCCTGGCTATCCCAGGCACCGTAGGCAATGCTGTCGCCAAAGACGAGGATTCTCATTTAAACTGCCTCAAAAATTCCAGTTTGCCGGATTCGCTGTGGCGGACGTCTTCGATGTTTTGCTTCATCATCACCAGGCGGTCGATGCCAACGCCCCAGGCAAAGCCGGTGTATTTGGCGGGGTCGATGCCAGCCATCTTGAGGACATTGGGATGAATCATGCCGCAGCCCAACAGTTCAATCCAGCCAGCGTAGCTACAAACTTGGCAGCCCTTCTTTTGGCAGAATGGGCAGCTGATGGCGAACTCAAAGCTCGGTTCGGTAAACGGAAAGTAGAATGGCTGGGTTTTGACGTCGAGCTCTTGCTGGTAATACTCTTCTAGAAAGGTCTTGAGGGTGGCAATCAAGTTGCCGGCGTTAACGCCCTCGCCCACATAGACACCTTCCAGTTGGTAGAAGGTATGTTCGTGGCGCGCGTCGAGGTCTTCGTTACGAAAAACGCGACCGGGGATAACTGTGGCAATTGGGCGTCCGGCCTTCAGCTCCTTCTTGCCAGCTTTGAGCACCCGGTTTTGCATGGTGCTGGTGTGAGCCGGTGCAATCAGGCCATCTTTGGTCATAAAGGTGTCGTAGTCGTCGCGGGCTGGGTGGCCTTCGGGAAAGTTCAAGGTTTCGAACATGTGATAGTCGTCGTCCAGCTGGCGTGACTCGACCGCTGTAAAGCCCATCCGATAAAAGATGTCCAAGACCTTGTCGAGTTCGGTCATCAACGGGTGGCGCGAGCCTTGCTCGGCACTTAACAGACGTGGTTTGTTGGCGCCGACATTGACGTCAAATGGTGCGGTCACATCGATGGGCTCCAGCTTTTCTTGGGCGATGCCAGCTTTTTTAACAGCCTCGGCTAGGTCGGCCTTGAGCTGGTTAATTTCTTTACCAAACGCGGCTTTTTGGTCGTTTGGTAACTGGGGTAGTTCGGCGTAGAGCGCTTTAAGCTCGGTGGCCCGTAAGATGCTGGCTTTGTCATCCAGCTTGGCGAGCCGCTTTTGTAGCAGCTCGGCCGTGTCGGCGATTTTCTTATTTTGGTAGCTCATTTGAGGCCATTATACCATCTGTGCTACTCTGTTGGTATGGCACAATTCTCATTCGACATCGTTAGTGAATACGACAAGGCCGAGGTCAACAACGTCTTCGACCAAGCCCAGCGCGAAATCGGCAGTCGCTACGACTTTAAAGGCACGCCTGCCGAACTGGACTGGCTCAACAGCGACAAAACCGGCATAAAAGTAACCGGCAACAGCGACTACCAGATCGAGGCCATCTTAGACATTGTCCGCAAAAAGCTGGCCACCCGTGGACAGTCACAGCGCTTACTCGACACTTCCAAAACCCCGGTTGTGGCTAACCTCAAAACCACCCAAGAAGTACCTTTCAAACAAGGTTTAGATGCCGACAAAGCCAAAAAGATTACCAAATTGGTTCGCGACGAGCTCCCCAAAGTCAAAACTATGATTCAGGGCGAAACCGTCCGTGTTACATCTGGCAGCAAAGACGACCTACAGGCCGTTATGCAACTTGTCCAAGCCGCCGACTTTGATTTTCCCGTCAGCTTTACCAACTACCGCTAGTCACCCAGCTGCGTCTGGTGCATAACCGCACGTTCGCTGGCCGATGTGTGTGCACGGAAGGTGCGCGCCCTCTGTATCGTTACTAATTTGCGCATCACTGCTGTCGACAATGGATTGCGAGCTTTAGCTTGCAGCGCCTCGAGACGAATAAGCTGGTTTTCGCGGATTTCTAGCACCGTTAAGTCTGGGGCTGGCACTTCTACCGGGCGATGGACTGGCTGCCCTGGCGCCATGTTGCCGGCTGCGGCGCTGCATTCATCAATAAAATGACCGATCGCTCTAATTGGGTGCGGAAAATGCAAAGCCAGGTTCCTGGCGGCTAACTCGTTGCTGTGCGCAACATCTTCTGGTCTTGGCGGCATTGGCTGTTCCGGCAACATAGGTGACTCCTGTTATTCTGCAATGTAATGTACTCCCCGGCAACTTGAATTGCAACGATTAGCATTATTGGTGCCTGTTTTTTGCTCCGCGGCCCCTACACACAAAAAATAAACATGCCAAAACCAAAAGCGGTATAATGCAAGCAATGGATGCACCCGACGCAGAAACCGACAACCCGCCTAGCTTGCTCGAGGCCGCCAAAGTAGTACTTAAAAATAACGACCACGAAGGTCAGTACACCATTCCGGCGCACGGCCTTTATCCGCATCAGTGGCTATGGGATAGCTGCTTTATTGCCATCGGCATGGCTCGGTACGATACCAAGCGCGCCAAGCAAGAAATCACCAGCTTATTTAGGGGCCAGTGGTCCAACGGCATGATGCCGCACATTATTTTGAATCAGAGTTTTGCCAATCAGCCCGACCGCGAGTTTTGGCGGAGTTACGTTTCGCCATTTGCGCCCGACAAGGTTGCTACCAGTGGCATTACACAACCGCCTTTGCTGGCCGAGGCGGTCGTGCGGATTGGCCAAAAGATGACTAAAATTGAGCGGCGCAGCTGGTACGCTAGCGTGTACCCGAAGCTGTTGAAGTATCATCAGTGGTTCTATAGCGAACGTGATCCGCATCACCAAGGCCTGGTGTTGCAAGTTCACCCCTGGGAAACTGGTCTCGACAACACACCACCGTGGATTGATGAGCTCCACCAAAATCGGGCGCCGTTTTGGATTCGCGCCCTGCATGCCCTACGGTTTGATCGACTCCTCACTTTATTCCGCCGTGATGTCCACTTTTTAGCGTCGGCTGTCGAGCAACGCATGAGCACCATGGATGTCTTCATCCTCTACAGCATGCAGCGCCGGTTGCGCCGTAAACAGTACGACATTAGCCGCGTGCTCGAACACGCCCTTTTGACCGTCGAGGACCTGGCCTTCAATAGTATTCTTATCCGTAATAATAACCTGTTGCGCGAGATTGCCCGGTTTAGTGGTCATGAGCTGCCCGACGAGCTCGACAAACAGATGCGTTTGACCGAGCAGGCTCTGGAAGGGCTTTGGGATGAGCGCAGTAAGCAATACTACTCTCGCAATTACGCCAGCCAGCAACCGATGCAGATACCGACCATTGCGACGTTCTTGCCGCTGTACGCCGGCAGCATCAGCAAGGAGCGCGCCGCCGAATTGGTTAAGCTACTCAATTCCCGCCCCTACAAAACGGCTTTTCCGGTGCCCACCGTGCCAACCAATTCCGACTGGTTCCACGCGCACATGTACTGGCAGGGACCGACCTGGCTCAACACCAACTGGCTCATCGCCGACGGCCTGGAGCGCTACGGATATAAAGAAGAGGCCGCCCATATTCGTCAGCAATCAATTAAGATGGTCTCCAAAAGTGGCTTTTACGAATACTTCTCGCCGTTCGACGCTTCGCCGGCAGGTACCAACAACTTTAGCTGGACGGCGGCGCTGATTATCGACTTTTTGAACAGCTAGTCGTCGGCTAGCGGTTTGTCGAGCAGCTCAGCTTCGATGACTGGCTCACCAATGCCGCTAATCTTCACAATATCTTTATCAATCCGACCCAGTTCTTTGCTGGCGTTGTTATAGTGCCCAACCGTGGCGCCCAGCGAGCTGCCGACGCGCTTGAAGTAGCCATCGTAGGCGATCAGATGCTTTTGCAAGGCTTCGATATTTTTACGAATCACTTCAGTGTCTTTTTGGATTTCCATGCTCTTAAGCCCCTGGACGATCACCTGCAACATGGCCGATAGCGTTGATGGGCCAACGATCGAAACGTGCTTGTCGACGACGGCGTATTGCATCAGATCACGGCCACTGACGCCAGTGGAGCCGACCTTGTTGGCCAGCAAATCATAGTAAATCGCCTCGGACGGAATAAACATCATCGCCTGATCCAACGTGCCCTTCTTTGGCTGAATGTACTTAGCAGTTTCGTCGATGCGCTTCTTTAGGTCCTCTTTAAAGGCTTTTTCTAGCGCCGGTCGTTCATCTGGCTTGCAGTCGATTAAGCGGTTGTAGTTTTCGAGGCTAAATTTGCTATCGATCGGTAATACTTTGCCATCAAGGTGCACCACGGCGTCAACAATGTTGCCTTCGGAGATTTTGTGCTGCAGGCTGTACGATCCGGGCGGCAGGACGTTTTGCAGAATCTGCTCCAGGTAAAACTCGCCCAAAACACCCCGCTGCTTGGGGTTTTGCAGGACGTTTTGCAGCGACTTGAGTTCTGTGGCGATGTCCCCAACCCGGCTGTTGGTTTTGTCGAGTTCGGTCAGCTTGGTGGTAACTTCGCGGATAATCGAGGCGCTGGCCTTGAACTGCTGATTCATCTGTTCTTGGTTTTTGTCCAAGCGAGTCGTCAGGTGATCTTTGAGGCCGTCGTTGAGCTTTTGCAAGCCTTCGTTAATGACGTTCATGTCTTGCTTGAGGAGATTGGCGACATCATTCGATGGGGCGGCTGGTTTGCGCTGCGCCACCACAATATAGGCCCCGAGACCCAGCACCAACATTCCCAACACGATTACAGCGATTAGCATAGCCTTATTGTACCCCATTAGAGTCTTAAAAGACCCTGGCACTTGCCAAGGTCTTACGTGGAAGTCTCTCACTTCCATATTTAGCATAAGCGCAAATGGTCGGGTTGGCAACAACTTTTTGCTGCGTATACTGATGATATGCCCCAGGCAATCAAGTATTCTGAAGTTTTAATTATCTTTAACCCTAATAGCACCAGCGGACAGGCCAAAGCCAAGGCCACACGACTGGCCGACCGGCTGCGCAAGCGTAAGTTAAAGGTCATTACTAAAGCCACTGAACACGCCGGACACGCCGAGACAATCGCCTACCAAGGCGCTCTTGCTTACAAGCAGCCCCTGATTATTTCGGTCAGTGGTGATGGTGGCTACAACGAGGTCGTTAATGGCGTCATGCGCGCCAAAGCCGAGAAGCCAAAGCTCAAGGCAGTTTGCTGCATTCTGCCCAGCGGCAACGCCAACGACCACCGCCGCAGCGTCCGCAAACGACCACTCAACTGGGCCATCTTCCACTCTGAACCAGAGAACATGGATCTGCTGCAGCTGACTATTCGCAAGGAGCGTCACACTACTATTCGTTATGCCCACTCCTACATCGGCGCCGGTATCACCAGTCATGCTGCCACCCTACTCAACAAAGAGAAATTGGGCCCTCTAAAAGAAGTCCGCATCGTGGCACGTTCGATTTTTACCTATCATCCCGTGGCCATCACCGAAGCCAATGGCAAAACGAAACGCTACGATAGTCTGGTTTTTGCCAATGTCCCCTACATGTCTAAAGTCTTACGAACCGGCGTAAAGTCGGACATCAATAACGGCTCATTCCGGGTTTCGGCCCTGCCCCACCGCAGTCAGTTCTGGCTCTTCCGAATCCTACTGAACTTGCTCCTGTTCGTATTTGGTCTGCAGTCGTTGCCCCAGCAATCGAGCTACAGCTTTAGCGTGCCCCAAAACGAGCTCATCCAGCTAGATGGTGAGGTGATGAAGTTACACGGTGGCGCCAAGGCGACCGTTACAATCGTGCCAGCCGCTTTGGCGGTTATACGATAGCGCCGATAACTAAAATCG
Source organism: uncultured Candidatus Saccharibacteria bacterium (assembly GCA_964410185.1). Lineage (GTDB taxonomy): Bacteria > Patescibacteriota > Saccharimonadia > Saccharimonadales > JAUPVS01 > JAUPVS01. Next base: position 137,528 of record CAYPFM010000003.1, read on the forward strand.
CTGCCAGCACGGCCACAATGGCGTCTTCAAACAATATTGCCGTCGACATTGGCAGCTTAAAGGTTTTTCCGAGCCAGGTGTTGTGGGTGCTCGGGCCTTGGATGTTTAGGTTCACTACCATGCCTACCAGGCCAAAACTTACAATGATAAACGTAATAATATAGCGGAGACCAGGCAGTATATCTAAGATGTAGAACGTGCCGAGCATGACCTCAACCAGTGGGTAGACATAGGAATACCAGCCAAACTTGGCAGCCAACGGATCGTAACGGGGGAAGACTTGCAGGAATGACTCCATACTAATCAGCTTGCAACCGCCAAAGACCAGCAGCATGCTACCGACATACCAACGAATCCAGTCCATCACATGGAAGGAAATCAGTGTGCTCATCAAAGTGGCGGCCAGAGCGATAAACACCAGCACGCCAATAAACTTGCGGTACTCTTTTTTGTCGCTGCGAGCCTTAATAACGTTACGGGTCATGGTTGTATTTTACTCCTGTACGCCACTCCAAAACAGATGCCAAACTGTTTTGGGGATTTTTTTGCGAGGGATTTTTTTAAGCAGGCCAACCACCTCTTTGCCGGCAATCAGGGCACCAAGCAGACCGATGGCACACTGAATACACATAATAAAGATAGTGATTTGAGCCACCTGGCTTTCCTTGCCAAGAAAGGCGCCAATAGCCGGCGCTAACAGATAGGCCGGCAGCCAAAATAAAGCAAACAAAACAATTCCTACCCGCAGGCGAAGAATCGAAATATGGTTAGGCGTGTCGCTCGAGGTTTCGGTCATTGGCATCATTGTAGCAAATTTACGAAAGCATTATCACTTTATCCTGCCTATTATTGGGTGTACCATGCTGGCAATGCATATGACAGTCGTGGCCTCTCCCGAACATGCTCCCCTTCCCGTGCCGACGGTGGAGGATGCCATGCTGGCTTCAATCGCCCGCACGGCGTTTTTTGGCGAAACCAGTCTGTTGCCTCAGTTCGCAAAGGGTTCGCTGGAAGACAATAACCGCGCCGTCCAGGCAAATTTTGGCGATCAAGCCCGCCGCTTATTAATTGTCGGCCCCGATGCGGTTTGCTTTGAAGACCAGCCGGCGTTGGTTTTAACCCAGCGTCACGCCGCCGAGGTACTCGGCGCCCTCATTGATGTGCGCGGCCTTGCCCTGCGCCGGGAGTATGCAAACCACGGCATTCTTCGTGATATGCCAGCACATACTCGCCCCTCACGCGTTGATGGTGCCCGCAACTGGCTCCGTTCAAACCTCGTCGACCGCGACGGCGAATCAGTTGTACGCTTTAAGGGTATTCGGGGTGGTGGTACCTACGGGCTACCTGATGTGCTGGTGAAAGACGTTCGCCAGACCAATCACTATCAGAGTATGCGCGGCCAGAAAACTCTCGAGGTCTGCCAGGCCTATCTCGACGAAGGCGGACCAATGCCTGCCATCTACGAAATTGGCAGCTTCCGCGCCGCTCAGCAGGCCCTGCGCACCAACGCCTCAATCGATTTAACCCGCGATCAGCGCATCCGCTTTGCCCGCATCAATCAGCAAATCACCCGACACCTCTCCAACCGTACCGATGAATATAACCAAGCACATCCCCTGCAAACGCAGCTCAGCGACACGGCTTGGATGGCGGCTCGTCGGGCCGTGGCCGATACCTTTGGTCAGAGCTGGAAGACCCGGGGCGCTTGCGCCAATCTTGACGAGAAGCGCAAAGCCTTCTTTGCGCCCGATGCTGCCTATCGGAAAGAAGCTGAAGAGCTACGCGTAGCCTATGCTAAGGCAATCTGCGCTACTTGCCCCATACGAGCACAATGCCTCGATTACGCCCGTCAGAACGGCGAAACCGAAGGTATTTGGGGTGGTGTAGATTTTGACGAAGAACGAAAAGAGGCGCAGCGCGAAGATTCACGGCAACGCCGGGCGCGCCAAGCCGAAGCCAGTCAAGCTGCCAACTAAGGGCTTATGCTATACTTCGGGCATGCCCGATAAAAATAACAACACCCCACCAACAGACACAACAACCAGTACTCATCATCCCGCCCGGACCTTTTTTGCCTCGCTATTCGGCTTTTTTGCCGTCCTGCTCATTATGTCCAGCATTATCTCCATTTGGATGAACCGAACCCTAACCGACACTAATACTTTCGTGGCGGTCATCGCCCCCTTAGCCACCAAGCCGGAAGTGCAGAACTTTGTGGCCCAAAAAGCCAGCGAACAATTGGTCAAGAATGCACCGACCCAGGAGCTATCCAACGTACTGCTTCCCGAAGGCACTCGTGCTTCGGCCGAAACCGACGCGCAACTCAAAGCCCTGCTGCAGCCAATTATCTACAACAATGTTCTAAAAATCGTTGCTTCCCCAACGTTTGCGGCCGTCTGGAAAGACACCAATCAAACTGCTCATGCCGCGCTGGTATCTCAGCTTAGCAATGATTCGGGCAACTTGTCGCTTGACCTTAATCCTTTAATTACTGACGTCGTTAGCCAGCTCAAAACCACTGATTTAGCCCAAGTTAGCGATCAGATTACGGTCAGCCCGGACGCTGGCAAGGTTAATCTGCAAAACAGCGGCATCGATAAGGCGCACAGCTACTACACCGCTTTTAAACGCAGTACGATTGTTGTTGTCATTGCCGCCTTGATTTGCACCGGTGCGGCGATTGCGCTTTCGGTTCATCACCTCAAAACCGTTCGACGTATCCTGCTGGGAACTGGGGTTGCCGCCTTGTTGCTAGCCGGCTCGATTCAAGTTCCTTCCCTGGTAGCCATCAAGCTGACTGATGCCAGCTCCCAAAAGGTTGTGGTCGTAATTATTCAGTCACTCTTCCATAACCTACAGATTGCCAGTCTGATTACGGGCGTGGTTTGTATCACCGTGGCGATTGGCATCAAGGTGTACGAAAAACTAACTACCAAAAAGTAGCTTACTCTTTTGGTTTCTTTGGTTTTTTGACTTCTTTGCGTCCGCGATCTTTAGACATATTCCCACCTTTCTCTGTTAATAGGGGCTGGTTTTGGTAATTGTTTTGGGCTGAATCACCTGCGTGTCGACAACCAGGGCGTGCGTTTCCCAGTAGGTTTTGCTTTCGCTATTCTCGTCCTTGTCACCAGGGAACGGTGGAATGCTGGGCCCGACCCAAGTATCAACAACTTCATAATTATGGTCTTCGTCTTGTTCCAGGATTATGGTCAGTTTACTACTCGGCAAGACCGAGCGGTTTTTAACGTAACGCGAGAAGACGTCCTTTTTGTGCGGCTGGGCGTAAAAGATGGTGTCTTTTTCGTTCGTTACCACCACATCACTGTTACCAATCACGCGACCCATTTCTTGCTCGACTAAAACCTTTGGCCCGACCAGCTTCTTTTTGGCGACCACCTCTTTGACCAACTGCAATAAGTGCGGTTGGCGCTTGATGGTTAACCCGGCAGAAGACGAGATGAGATTAATATAGACCTCTCGGCCATTGACGGAATCTGTGACTACATACCTGTACATAAACCAACCTTCTTATCTGTTAGTATACGCCCAATCAGGCTGGGAGCCTAATTGGCAGGGGTGGGCGAACAAAGGTTGGCAGCTGGACAGTGCTCTTAGCTGGGTCGTACACATAGTCGAAGGCATTGAATTCTTTGAGTCGATCGAGGTCCTGAATTCGCTGCTTAATCATCCACTGCGCAAACGACCCACGCGCCACTTTGGCGTGAATTGCCACAAAGGTTTGATGCCCTGGTGTGCCGCTGGCCGTCAGGAACTGCGGCGCAATGATGCGCTGCGGATCGACGAATGGCTCGACCACCTTCATATACTCGTTGGACGCCAAATTAATGATTGGCCCGTCCTTGGGCAAGCAGCCGGCCACCTTGTCCTGCCAAAATTCATACAGATTCTTAAAACCCTTGCCCTGGAGTTTGTACATAAGTTCTAAACGATAGGGATGAATGGTATCGAGTGGTCGCACGGCGCCATATAAACCCGATAGTATCACCAGGACTTGGTCGGCATACTCGCGGTCGGCCGCTGTGAAGGTTTTTGCCTCCAGGCCACGGTATATGTCGCCGGCAAAGCTGTCAATGGCTGGCGTTTGCTGAGCGGGGTCAGTCGTCCAGGCGGCAATCCGAGCCACGGTAGCTGCGGCCAAGGTTGGCGAAATATGCATCAGTTTTTGTAGCTGCGGTGCCGAGTATGCCTTTAGGACGGCGTCCAGTTGGCTCGCCTCAGCCAGTAGCTGTGGTGGGCGGACCATCACTGGTGGCGTCTGCGCCGACACCATGGTCTTGGATGAGTTAATAAGAATAATCACTACTTGTCAGTATATGACTTATGCAGCTGTGGGCACAACCAATGCATCGGCAATCCGGCGGGCAAAATGAAGGTCAGATATCGGATCCTCGACAACCGAGGCGATCACATTCGGAACGATCACCTGGCTGCCATCGGGGTAGGCGTAGTTGGCTGTACGCACAGCATCAACTTTTAGAATACTACCGATGGGAGTGTCATTCATAGTCCCCGTCCAACTTGGCGCGTCATCGACTCGTAGCGAATATGCCTTGATGAGGTTGGTCTGGATTGGTTCACCCTTAAAAGAGGTTTGAGGGTGGTTGTTTTCGTGTGCCAGAATGATATTACCGTCCTGGCTAAGCAGTGTACTATTACCAACTTGCTTGCGATACAGCGTCACGCCGTCCAGCTCATCGAGTCGTTCGTCTCCCATAGCTTGTTGGATAGTCTGAACAATCCCGAATAGTTCCAAACCGCCGTGGCCGAGGATGCGAACATAATTCCTGCGGGTGCTTTCGATTTTTTGCGAAGATATGGCTTCGGCGATACCGTCTGCGCCAACCACATGACCAATCATGTGGATAGCAGCCTTGGCCAAACGAGTCATCTTATGACCGGTAATCTCGTATGTCTCCAAAAGACCTGGAGTGGCCTGAACAACGCTCTTTTCTGGTTGAGGAATAGGAATCTGCGACATAATACTTATTATGACATAGCTTTTTATAAATTACAACTGTTACAGAGGAGTTGGCTTGTATATACTGACAGTATGAAAAAATGGCTTGTTGTAATTGTCCTGGCTTGTGCTCAGTTTGTCATGGTCCTCGACAGTACCGTTATGAACGTCTCTATCTCCACCGTGGTGAAGGATCTCAACACGACAGTGACGGCCATGCAGACAGCTATCACCTTCTACACCCTTACCATGGCGGCCCTCATGTTGATTGGCGCCAAGCTGTGCAGTAAGTGGGGTTTGTTACGCGCTTTCACGATTGGTTCAGTCGTCTATGGTATCGGTTCACTGATTACCGCCCTCAGCCCCAACATCGCCACCCTGTTCTTGGGCTGGTCAATTATCGAAGGCCTGGGTGCGGTGCTGGTTATTCCGGCCATTGCCGCCCTGATTGCAGTTACCTACAAGGGCAAGGACCGCGTCACTGCCTTCGCTATTATCGGTGGCGTCAGTGGTATGGCCGCGGCGGCTGGTCCGCTAATCGGTGGCTTTATGACCACCTATCTCTCCTGGCGTTATGTCTTTGTGGTCGAAACCATCGTTATGGTGATCGTCCTGATTGCAGCCCGCAGCTTTAAAGCTGGACCAAAGGCCAAGAAGCTGACCATCGACAAGCCAAGCGCCATCCTCTCAGCCCTCGGACTGACTATGGTGGTATATGGAATGTTACAGGCCAAGGTTTGGGGTCTCATCCAGCCGATTGCCAAACCAGAAATTGCTGGGCACCCCATCGCACCACTCGGTATTTCCGTAGTGGCCTACCTGATTCTGGGTGGCTTGATTGTCCTGAAGATCTTTTACGATCGCCAGGCTAAACTAGAAGAAAGTAAGCAGAACCCTTTGTTGCGCGTTTCTTTACTAAAGATATCAGCCCTCCGCTCGGGCTTAGCTGTTTTGGGCGCCCAGTACGCCATCACGGCCGGTGTCTTCTTTATCATCCCGATTTACCTACAGATGGTAATTGGCCTTGATGCCCTGCAAACTGGTATTAAGATTTTCCCATTATCGGTGGCCCTGATTTTAGCTTCTTTGGTTGGCTCACGGTTGGTCAAAAAATTCAGCCCACAACGAATCGTCCGCATTGGCCAACTGCTGCTTTTGTTTGGCTCGATCGCTCTGCTGGCCGCAGTTGATCCAGAACTAACCGGGTTGGCGTTTGCGGCAGCAATGTTTAGTGTTGGGGCCGGCCTCGGCTTGTTGGCCTCGCAAATTGGTAACGTCACCATGTCGGCGGTTGATTTAGAAAGTTCTAATGAAGTTGGCGGAATGTCGGGTACCTTCCAAAACCTGGGCTCGTCATTGGGTACGGCAATTATTGGTTCGGTCCTGGTGGTTTCGCTGACCAGCGGCTTTATTAGCCGCATCGACCAAAGCAATTTGCCGCCAGAAGTTAAGACTCCAATCAGCCAGAAGGCCGAGAGCGGTGTGGCCATCGTATCGGCCAGTGAGGTTACTGACATCGCTACATCTAAAGGACTCAGCCAGCAAGAAGCAAACGAAGTTGCTACCATTTACGAAGAGTCTCAGTTAGCCGGCCTAAAGGAAGCGATCTTTTTCTTGATAGCAATCGCCGCGTTATCGATCTTACTCTCCCGCAATATCCCCAATCAAAAAGTCGCCTAGCTCAGTCCCGACCCCTGTTAAGCTGAGAGTTGCCTGTGCACAACGCTGAGCATTTTACTCTGTTAAACCACGTATTCGGCTTGACGTAAATACTACAATTTAAATGGTTTACCGAGGGGTCTATAGTGAAGGGTGGCAACGCACTGTGAGGGTACGGAGCAAACTATTAATCAATTGGGGGATAAAACCATGGCTCAGATGCAAAACGCAACCGACCAAAACAAACAGCTCATCACTATGGCAATCATAATGTTCGTGTCTGTCGTCTCGGCGATCGTCGTTTCAACCGTGCTGGTTTCAAGCATTGTTCGAACTGACATGGCCAAGGCAATGGCTGCTAACAATAGTCCTGCCACTACCACGCAAAGTATTAATGCCCCTGTCGCTTCTGTAGCCGGCTCAGTCACTGGCGCAACCAGCTGCACCGCTCCAACCGACCCTGCTGTCGCTGGCGTCGTCGGCGTCGCCGGTGTCGCAGGCATGCCACATGGTGGCTTGGTCTACGGCCTCGCTCCTGCTTCCATCTCCGGTTCATTCAACAACTCACAGTCCAGCACGACTAACACAACCAACTCATACGTCCACAACTTCACCAAGAACGTCACCAAGACGATCGACAGCTACAACTCTGACTTCAACAACTCTTACGACTCACACAACGTAGCTGACTCATACAACACCGCTACCAATAACACCAATACCAACACCAATTCCTTCAATGTCACAACCGACAACAACAATACAACCGACTCAAACAACAGCAGTAGCGTCACAACTAATACCAACACAAACACCACCACGACCAACAACACGGCTGTTACCGAAAACTCAAACAACACCGTTGTTGATGAATCCTACAACAACTTGCTGAGCAACAACACCATCCCAGCATTACCATTGCTTCCTTAGCTAACAAAAACAAACTTAAAAAAACCGGGTCGAAAGGCCCGGTTTTTTTGTGACCTAGTGGGTGCCGGGAGGTTGGCTGGGCTGGCTGCGGAAGCAGCTGACTGAGTATGGAAAGTCCTCGGTCATAACGTAGTGATAGCTGGTCATCTGCTTACCGTCGAGAGTAATCGTCCCGTACAAGCCGTGACACTCATCTAAATCGGAGGTGGTGAGGACATTATTTTTGGCCACGTTAGGACCGGTAATCGGAAAGCCATCCAGCGCAAAACCAATCACAGTTTGGGCGCCAACATCCTTTATACAACTACTCAAGGTGTGATAATGATACTCGCCTTCCCTCTGTGGGTGGCCGGCACAAGCATCCTGAACTTCCCATGCCCCCGCGTCACGTCCACCGGCGTCAAAGGCGTTAAAGATAGCAACTCCGCTCAACATCACACCAACCTCACCACCAACACAGTTTGGTGAACCATAGGCCGGACTGGCGTTGAGACTGTAGGTCAAGCTCTGGGCTTTAATGCTGTTGGGATTGTGGTCATAGGTGTAGGCGGGGTCATTTCGCGCAATTGGGAACGTACCGGTCACATGATTCGGGAGGTCGTTTGTGGTGATTGTCCGAATGCCGTTGGTAATCGTATTGGATAGACTTGGTTGCCAAACCACACTACCTAAGACCTTCGCCTTTTTGTTGATATCATACTGGGTGTTATTGTTGACGAACCACGGCCCGCGGGTGTCACTACCACCAGCATCATTACCAAGATTGTTTGCGTAGACACTGCAGGCGTAGATATAGCCTTGCTTGGGAGCGTTGGTTACAAAGTGCTTGTCGCCAACCGGCAGAATACCATTGGCGTACTTGTTGCCATAGTCTTTGTTGGTATCCAGCTGGACGGCGGTCGACTGGGCAGAGCTCGTTGGCTGAGTCGTGCTGGTAGTGGTTTGCGTGGTAGTCTTCTTGCTACCTTGAGAAAAAATAGCAGCGATAAGTAAAATCACAAATATCCCGGCGATAACCCCAATAATTATCAACGGCTTGGTTTTGGACTTTTTTGGTGTCTCCGGTGCGACCGACTGCGGCAAGGGCTGAGTCGGTGGCAGCGGTTGGGTCGGTGGTTGCGCGTCTTGGGGTAACTGCGACGGTTGTTCTTCCATATTCCAAGAATACCATAAGCACTGTGCAGTAAAGTTATTTTTCCTGTACAATAAACATAAGCATGAATGAACCGTTTACCTCTATTGAAGCCTACCTGCGTGCCGCAAATTATCTGACCGCCGCCCAGATTTTTCTCCAAGATAACTTTTTAATGGATCGTGATTTGACCTTTGATGATGTTAAGCCTCGACTGCTCGGTCACTGGGGTTCGGGACCTGGCGTTAACTTTGCCTATGCCCACCTCAGCCAAATGGCCAAAAAACATCAGCAAGAAATGATGTTTGTCCTCGGCCCCGGTCACGCCTTCCCCGCCCTGCAGGCCAATCTTTTTTTGGAAGGCACCTTGGGCAAATATTATCCCGAAGCACAACCTAACCTCGATGGTATTGCTTACATTTGCCGCCAGTTCAGCTGGCCGTATGGCTTCCCGAGTCACAGTAACCCGGGCACGCCGGGCGTCATTTTAGAGGGCGGTGAACTTGGCTACTCCTTAGCCACCAGTTACGGTGCCGCCATGGACAACCCGAATTTGGTGGTAGCCTGCCTAGTTGGCGATGGTGAAGCCGAAACGGGTCCCACCGCTGGGGCCTGGCATTTAAATAAGCTGGTCAATCCCAAGACCAGCGGCATTGTGTTGCCAATCCTGCACCTCAACGGCTATAAAATATCGGCTCCGACAATCTTTGGACGCATGACTGACTATGAGCTGATGGCATTGTTCAGTGGCTATGGCTACCACCCGCGCATCGTTGACGTAACGACCACCAAGAATCCTCATAAAGTGATGAGCGAGGCCATGGACTGGGCCTTTGAACAGATTAAAAAAGTTAAATCGCATCACACCGGCAAAGTCCCTCATATGCCAATGATTATTATGCGTACCCTCAAGGGCTGGACGGGTGTCAAAGAACTGGACGGTCAAAAGATCGAAGGCAACTGTCTGGCGCACCAGGTAGTCCTAACCGAGGCCAAGACCGACGCCAACCAACTGAAACTGCTCAACGAATGGCTGCATTCATATAAGATTGGCGAGCTCTTTAGCGTCAAGGATGGTTTTGGTGACTTCGTTAAAGACGTACTACCTGATGATCCCGCCATGCGCATGGGCGACAGCAAGCACGCCCATGGTGGTGACGCCGTTTATAAACCACTCAAACTTCCGCCAATTGACCAGTTTGCCGAAGATGCCACCACCCCTGGAACAGTTGGTAGCAGTAGTATGCGTCGAGCCGGTCTCTATCTGGCCGAAGTGTTTAAGTTGAACGAAGCGAGCAAAAACTTCCGCTTGATGTCGCCAGACGAAACCTACTCCAACAAACTTGATGAGGTATTTAAGCAAACTTCGCGCGCCTGGCAGTGGCCCATTGAACCGTGGGACAGGGACCTCAGCCCAGACGGCCGAGTCATGGAAATGCTCAGTGAGCACAACCTGCAAGGACTCTTCCAGGGCTACGTCCTAACCGGCCGGCACGCCGTCTTTGCCAGTTACGAAGCCTTCATCCAGGTTATTGTCAGTATGATGGACCAGTATGCCAAGTTCCTGAACCAATCGATTGAGGTGGCCTGGCGCGGTGCGATTCCATCGCTAAACTACATCCTAACCAGCTCTGGCTGGCGCCAGGATCACAACGGCTTTAGCCACCAAAACCCGGGCTTCATTGATGATGCCCTTCGTCGCCAGGGTAACTTCGTCGATGTCTACTTCCCGCCCGATGGTAACACCACGTTGGCCGTCTTAGAGCACATGCTGAACACCACCCGACAGATTAATATTTTGGTCGCCGGTAAAACTCTTGAGCCACGTTGGCTGACACCCGACTTAGCCAAAGACCAGCTCAAAACTGGTGTCATGACCTGGGACTTTGCCAGTGACGACAATCCCGACATCATCATGGCCGGCATTGGCGACTACACCACCAAAGAAGTTTTGGCGGCGATTAGCCTGGCAAAGCAGGCCTGGCCCGACATCCGTCTGCGTTGTGTTAACATTTGTTCATTAACAAGTCGTGGCCTAGGTCGCAACGGTGTCACCCTCAATCACGAGGCCTTTGAGCAACACTTTACCGCCGACAAACCTGTTATCTGTAACTTCCATGGCTACCCAGAAACCCTCAAGGCGATTCTGTTTAACTACACCCATCACCCGGAACGCTTTGATGTCCGCGGCTACATCGAAAGTGGCTCCACCACCACACCATTCGACATGCACGTCCGTAACCGAACCAGCCGTTATCACCTCGTAATCGCCATCTTTGAGCAACTGGCCGCCCTAGATCGCATCCAGTTCGAAGAATCACGCCATATCATCGCTACCTTCCAGGCTAAAATTGACGCCAACACCGAGTACATCAAAAAGTACGGCATCGATGTTCCAGAAATCGATGAGTGGACCTGGTAATGAGTGACTTGACGCTGGTAGCTAACCCGGGTAGCGCCAGCCGTAAGTACGCGCTGTTTGAAGGACCTTACTGTCGCGTTCAGTTACACTTTGAGTATAACGACAAGGTTGTTGTCTGCACCCTCCACCGAGACCTACAGCACACAGTTATTAAAACGAATTTAAAAACCGTCGCCCAGGCCAGCAAATTGTTGGTGAGTCTATTGCATAAACATGACTGTTTGGCGGCCGACGAAACAATCACCGCCGTCGGCTTGCGCGTGGTGGCACCCAGTAGTCACTTCCTCGAGGACCGGCTTATCGACAAGGCCACCGTTCGACTGCTGGGCGATCTTAAGCCCCTCGCACCACTCCATATTGGCGCAAGCCTGGAGGAGCTTCATCGCCTGCGCAGCATCTTTAAAAGCACACCTATTTACGGTATTTCCGACAGCTCGTTTCACAACACCAAGCCAGCCTATGCGCAGCACTACGGACTGCCACTGAAGGATGCCGACCGGCTGGATATTAAGCGGTTTGGCTATCATGGGCTCGCCGTTGCTTCGACCGTGCATCAACTCAAAGAACTCGGCAAACTAACACCCAAGCTCGTTGTCGTACATCTGGGTAGTGGCGCGAGTGTCACCGCCGTCAAGAACGGAAAGAGCATCGACAACACCATGGGCTACTCACCACTAGAAGGACTCATCATGGCAACCCGCAGTGGCAGTCTTGATGTCACCGCGGCCCGAGTTTTACAAACCAAACTAGCCCTCAACGACAAACGTTTTGACGAATATCTCAACCAAAGTTCTGGGTTGCTCGGACTGGGAGGGTCGGCCGACATGCGCGACCTGCTGCGGCAGGAGCAGACCGGTGATCAACGTGCCCGCCTCGCCCTCAATACCTATGTGTATGCTATCCAAAAGGCCGTGGGCGCCATGACGGCTGTGCTGGGCGGCATCGACCAGCTGGTCTTTACTGGTACCATTGGTGAGCGTGCCTACGCGGTTCGGCAGCAGATCATTCACCACCTACTGTATCTCGATTTTGACCTTGACCACGCCCACAACAATCACTGCCTTGAACCAACCGAACCCATCATGGTGAGCCGTGTCCTGCACTCCAAACCAATTTACGTTATCCCTGTCGACGAAGCCGCCGAAATTGCCCGTCGCACCCGTCACTTGGTATCAAAATAATTACTGTACTGGCTGTGTAAACGGGACCAGCAGTTGGTTATCAACCAGGTGGCTGAGCTGATCTTTACACCACCAAGAATAGACGTCTTTTTGGTCGTCAGCTAACCGTGCGACGTACTCTTCCCAAGCGAGCCAGTGATAGTCATCAACCTCGTCCGGGTTGGGCTTTGGTTGATAGTCGGTGCGAACCGCGTAGATGGGACAATACTCGTTCTCGATAATGCCGCGATACGGTGGCGTAGTATAGCGATAGTCAGGCACCAAACAAACTGGCTCTTCGGCCGCTAAGCCCAGTTCGTATTCCAACCGGCGAGCGATTGCCGCTTCATCAGTCTCCTTAGGCGCGGGGTGTCCGCAGCAACTATTGGTCCAGACCGTCGGCCAGACTTTTTTGCTTGCCGCGCGTTGGGTTACCAAAATCCTGCCCTTTCTATCAAAGACATAGCAGGAAAAGGCACGATGAAGTGGCGTATGGGCATTGTGGGCCGGCAACTTTTCGGCCGTACCGGTTGGGCGGCCCGACTCATCACATAGAACAATCAACTCGGTCATACTGTTATTCGGCTTCTTGCAACACTGACAGGATGTTGCCCGCTGGGTCTTTAAACCAGGCAATGTCGGGCCCTTGCTTGGCAGCCAAGCCACGCATCACGCCCTTTTCGTCAGTCTTGGCACCATTCCCAAAATCGTATTGCTCAAAGCTCACCCCAGCAGCCGTCAAGTCATCAACAACGCTGTTAATATCCTTGACCGGAAAATTAAGGATGGTAAAGCCGGCAGCCTGATGATCGTCTTTGGCATAGATAAAAATACCCGTACCATTGCCCAGTTGCAAGCGAAGACCCATGGGGCTGTCTTCAACCTTTAAGCCAAGTGTTTGGCCATAAAAATCCTTCGCCGCAGCCAGGTCGGATACCGAAAAGCCGCTAAACGCATCTGAGTCCTGCAACACAACCCCTCCTTTATTGATTAGTTACCAACTAGGCGGCTGGTGACGCTGGTGGTGTCTGTGAGCGAGTACGATCATCAACCACATAGGCCAAGATGATAGCCAGTGGGAAGAAGAATAGGCTCAAGATAAAGAACAAGAAGAAACTGTGACCCTTACGTCCAGCCACGCGTGCTGGCCAAAAAGCGATCATTAACCAAATAATTCCGATGAAGACCCAGTACATTGTTGATAAGACGTTCATAGCTGCCACTCCCTGTATTAATAGTATGCTTTTACTATCTCACGAAGCTCCGTTATTTTCTAGGTTTTGTGGATAAACGGAGCGCTTTTGTTAAGGTTTTTGGCAGACAGCTGCTCAACCATCGCTTTTGCTACTGCCGGCCGACTAATCGACTCCCACGGCAACGGAACATTGCTGTTCAGTTTATAGCTGGTGTAGGTGCCATTAGTCATCACGGGTGAGCGAAGAACCGTCCAGTCCAGACCACTGTCTTGTAGGATCCGCAGGTGTTCTTCGCTATCGACAATAATTTTGTGGGCAATCAGACCAAAGCTAAAATGACCTAGCTTGTCGAGCAATTTTGGTTTGTCGCCTGCAGCGTAGGCACCCGAACCCGTCAGTGTCACAATCCGCTGGATGCCGGCTTCCTGCATGGCAGGCACGACGACGCGCATTGCCGACGAGAGAATATCTTTCGTTTTGGTACCCCAGCTTCCGAGTGCACTGACCACCGCTTGGCTACCCGCCAGAGCCTTGGCAATCGCCTGGGCATCGTGAATATCGCCCTTAACAAAGCGGAGCTTTGGTTGAGCTGGTAGCTCGGTTCTATGCACAAAAGCCACTACGCTGTGACCCTCATCCAAAAGACGCTGAGTTACCAAACGCCCGATTTTACCGGATGCGCCAAATACAGTTACTTGCATAACCTTATTGTACACCTGGGGGACTGATCCGGTGGCTATAAGCTGGTCTTGTTCCTAGCCCCTAGTGGGGTCGTACAAAGGTGAACCAGTAGGCAAACACGTAGGCGCCGCTAGCAAAAAAGACGCCCGCCACCATCCAGCGTTTATACATTTGCTTATTAAGGTCCAGCAGATAAACAGTGACCGTCGCGATTAGAACGCCAGGAAAGATTGGACAGAAGAATGCAAAGAGTCGCAGGCCGTGTTTGTTGATGAGAATCCGTGCCTTCAGAACGTGTTTGTTTTTATCACCTTCGTCAAAAACGGTAACCACTTTTCGGCCGACACGGTGTTTGCTAACCTTCTGCTTGAAGCGGCGACTGCTAATGTGGTCGCCAATGTAAATAACTACTAACGCCGAGATAAGCGAACCAAGGGCATTACCAAGCCAGACAATAATTGGCGAGCTATTAACCGTAAAACTAATCGGAATGGAGGCGCTACCAATAACGATACAAAGGATAGCGATGTGGATGATGTCTTTTAGCATGTGATTGATTTTAAGTGTAGCCAGCCGCCACGCGAAACACAAGTCAACCGCGTTGTACACCTGTGAACATGGCACTATACTACTAGCTATGAGCAAAGCCATACTAACAAAAACCATTAAGCCGCAGGGACCGTTTGATCTGCTCCATCAAAATCAGTTTTTTAATGGCTGGCCAACGCTGGCTGCCGACCCCAAAACTATCGTCCTGTGTTTTCCAGTCGAAGACTGGTCTGGAGTAGCCGCCGTAACTTTTACCCAGCCAGCCTCTGATCAACTGACAGTTGCCGTCTATGGGACGGCTGACCCGGCAGTGGCGCTGTCTCAGGCCTTGGCCTGTCTGTCGCTTGACGAAGACGGTGACGGCTGGCAGTCCGTCGGTAACAAAGATCCCTTTTTGAAGGACTTGCAAGCAAAGTATCAACTGATGCGACCAAGTCTGTTTCACAGCGCCTACGAAGCGGCCGCGGCCTTCATTATCGGCCACCGTATCACCATTGCTCAGGGTCGAAAAATCCGGCAAAGTATCGCTCAAGCCTACGGTCAGCCGGTACTCGTCGGGGATGAAACGTTCTACGCCTTCCCCACCCCAAGTGCCCTCCTCGATATCACCGCCGTTCAAGGCTTGAACGACACCAAGATAGCCCGCTTACATGCCGTCGCTCAAGCCGCCCTTGCAGGCAAACTCAGTCGAGACCACCTGCGCAGCCTTCCCGAACCGCAAGCCTTAGCAGAACTCGAAACGCTTCCTGGAATCGGGCCATTCTTTTCTCAGGGCATCCTCTACCGTGGCGTTGGCATTAAAGATGGGTTTACCCAGGATGACATGACCTTTCACGCCATCAAAACTGCCTATAACTTGCCTGAAGATGCCAGCATGGACACAGTTGTAGCTATTGCCGACCAATGGCGACCATACCGGATGTGGGCTATTGTCTTATTACACGTGTGGCTGCGCGAGACCAATAATTTTCCCAAGCGCACTTTTAGCGGCAAGCGCTAACATCTTTTCTTCCATCTAAATATGGGTTATATTAATGCTACGCTTTTACGAAAGCGGACATGGGGAAGATTAGGGCAACCTAGTCTTCTCCACCAGATCGAAGCTACAGCCCTCCAGTCGGAGGGTTTTTGATTTACTCCTAGTTCGATGAGTGGACAGAAACGGTTACGAGCGTTTTATCAGTGGCTTCATTAGCTTGCTTGCTAACCGTAACGCTCGTGGTAGTGTCGCCCTTTTCAAAGGTTAAGATTGTGCCGTCGCCGTAGGAGCTTTCGTGCGTGCTAGTCCACCCTTGATTTACCAGCTGTGTTCGGTAATAGTCGACAACGGATTGGGTTGAACTACTGGTTTTGGCAGCCAGGCTAAAGCCCTTGTTATCGCTCTTGGTGGCATAGATGATAGTCGACGGCTTGTAGACAGGTACATCGCTTGGCCAGCCCTGTGGCAAGGTCGCACCCGTGCCATAGGTAGCCGACGTTTGACCATCGCTGCTCTTAACTGTTACAGTGCTGCCATTTTTGCCAACCTTCACGTTCTCGGTTGCCTTGTGAAAAACCGCCGCAAAGAAGACCGTCATCAAAATTGCTCCGAGCACTCCCAAACCAAAAAGAACCCCAAGCACAATCAAAACAATCTTGAGCGTATTGTCCTTCTTGGGTGCCGCGGCGGCAGCTGCCGTAGCGGTTTTGGTGGTTTCTTTTGCGTCTTCCTTCTTATCTTCAGCCATAACGTCCTCCTTGCTTATACTTTCCATTATCTACCGCTTACAGCCATTTGCAAGCGCAGGCTCATTAGTCTCCCAGTTTTTGGTAGATAAGCTCCGTCAGCTTTTGGGCAAGCATCAAGCAGGCCACGATGAGCAGCAGCCCAAAAAAGCCACTAATTTCTACTTCGTCGCCAAAGACAAGGCTAATTACTCCTAAAAAGATGAACTTGGAGAAGAACATGATCAGCCAGATGCTAAAGCCCAGACCAATTGTATGCTTGGTCTGACGTTCTTTTGGGAACAGGGATTTTACCCAATCCTTAAAGACAAGTGTGAGATAGGTTAGCAGCTGCATAACGACCGCCACCGCGAAGGTCACCGAATAGGTGCCGGTATGTAGAATGGTGGTGTAGTCATTAAAAAAGCCAAGCACTACCGTGTAGAGCAGTATGCCAACAAACATATCCCGAAACAGCTGCTGTTTTTTGTTGATAGCGGGTACTTTTTTGGACGTCATCTGATGGCAAATTCTAGTCAGCTTGGGAGTCGGCTGCTTGTAAGGTCTGCAGTACTTGATCGATTATCACTTGCGCCTCGTAGGTCTTAATAACGTGCACACCAACGCGACTCGTTGGTGAAGAGATGCATTCGGCGTGTTCCTGGTTTTTGACCTCATCGATTTCAACGCCTAAAAAGCCTAAGCCCTCGCAAATACGTGAACGAATCGGCACGGCATTTTCTCCAATGCCGCCAGAGAACACGATTGAATCGATGCCACCCAGCGTGACTGACAACGAGCCAATTGCCTTCTTAACCTGATAGACAAAGAGTTGGATGGTTTGCGCCACGGCTTCGTTGTTGGCTTCGTTCTGGAGCAAAACCTCCATGTCGGCAGATAGTTCCGACATCCCGAGCAGTCCAGACTGGAAATTAACGATATTGTTATACTCTTCAATCCCCAGGCCATAGACAACCTGCATATAGCGAGCAATGCCCGGATCAAGGTCACCCGAACGTGTGCTCATCATCAGGCCCGATGCTGGTGTAAAGCTCATTGTCGTATCGACTGGCTTGCCATTGTGGAGCGCGGCCAGACTGGCACCAGTACCAAGATGTGCAAAGAGAACCCGCCCATTGGCGGCTGTCTCACCCGCAACACGGCGGAACTCACCAAGCAGATACTCATATGACAAACCATGAAAACCATAGCGTCGCAGCCCTTCGGCCTGATACTTGTGCGGCACTGGCAATAATTGGGCGACTTTAGGCAGGTCATGGAAGAAGTTACTATCGTAGCAAGCGACCTGTGGCAATTCGGGCAGTTGTTCGCGCATCACCTGAATGAGTTCCAGAGCAATTAATAGGTGTTCGGGGTCAAAGTTGATGTAGCGACGGAAGTCTTCAACCAACTCATCGGTGATAAGTTCCGGCTGGGTGTGGTTGGGTCCACCCTGTACTATCCGATGACCAATACCAATAATGCTGTGATGATCGGCTTTTTCGCGCATCCAGTTGGTCAAGGTACTAATTGCCGAAGAGCGGTCTGACTTCTCGAGGTTAAGGACCTCCTCGCCACCGTCACCGTGACGAGTGATAAATTGAGCGGCGTTTTGGCCAATGCCCGTAACGGTGGCATTTTGGTGATGTCGATCATCTTGGTTTTCGGCTCCCACCTTTAATAGATCAAGCTTGATGCTTGATGATCCGGCGTTAACCGTTAGTACATAATCGCCCGCCCATTTCATTACTTACATAGTAGCAGATTTAAGCGCAAGCGTTTAGCTAACTTTTAGCGTTTTTTAACGGTCTGTGGAATAGTGCAAGTATACTGATGCGTATGAACCCGTACATAGTTCTTCTTCGCGGCATCAATGTTGGCGGCAAAAACCGTGTCCCCATGGCCGAGCTAAAGACTTGTTTGGAGGCAGCGGGCTTTTCAGATGTCTCCACCTATATTGCCAGCGGCAACGTTCTGCTCAGGTCTAACAAAACCGCAACAGAAATTAAGGCCCGGGTTGAAGCGATCCTTCCCAAGACTTTTTTGCTAGAGGGTGACAGCATCAAGGTCCTAGTCTTATCGCGTAAAGAACTCCAGGCTGTCATTGCGAACAAGCCCCCGGGCTTTGGCGAGCAGCCGGACACCTATCACAGTGATGTCATCTTTTTAATAGACATTGATCCGTCCCAAGCCATGACCGTCTTTGCTCCCCGCGAGGGAGTAGACGCCGTTTGGCCAGGACAAGGAGTCATCTACTCGCAACGGCTCAGCGCCCTGCGCACCAAGAGCCGACTGAATAGAATGATGGGCACCCCCGCCTATAAGTCCATGACAATTCGAACCTGGGGCACCACTACAAAATTGTTGGATTTGCTGCAGGCTTAATTGCGGCCCCTTGCGGGCATCTTTTCAGCTTTAGGAAGTTTTACTTAGTTTTTGACAGAGAAACAAAATACGCTGCAAAAGCAACCACAAATCCGACTGCCATGGCCAGTGTGGCCCAGGCGTTGCCGCTGCGCATGGCAATGCTGCCGGTACCAAAGGCAACGATGATGGCGACGAGTCCGAGCCACGATTCGGGCACTAAGCGCTTTAGCCGTTGAGCTCGTGCTACGCGAAGGCTAGCGATAACAAGAATATAAACACCTAGGAAGATATGGGCACCAAGCACCGCCTTTTGCGTCATGGAAGTCGATTGGGGCTCGTATTCAATTACCGTGGTTAATGCGACGCCGAGCAAAAATTGCAAGCCCAGGGTGGCAATCAGTTCAGTTAGTTGTTTTTTGGTTTTGTCTACAGTGGTTGTTTTCATCTTACAAATATAACATAGCTGGCTAGATGCTTCCGAGATGACGCACAAAACTACGCAGCGCAATCGTTAGTGTTGTGCCCGGCACTTGGGATAGGATTCCTGGGATAACCGCAGCATTTGGGTTACGTCGGGTTGCCGCCACCGCGCCAACCGCAAAGGCGTTCGAGTTATAGCCGTGTGTTTTGGTGGCGATAGCACCATCGCAGGCGCGAATCTTTGGCTCGCGACCTTTCCGGTTAACCGACTGAATTGCATCAAATAGAGCTGGGTCACGTTCGTTGCCAATTAACACAAAAATACGCGCGTTGTTAATAACAGCTCTTCCCCGCTGGGTTCGTATTTGCAGACTATCATCATAGGTGATTTCTTTCACGTCGGTAATAACCCGATCGTTGTGTATCATTCGCATATAATTTATGCGATCTTTTAGTAGATCGCCGCTATAACCGGTTAAATAGTTGCTGCTTGGATCTCTAAAAACTGGTTTGATAGGCTTGCCGTAACGCGTATCCATGTTAGGCAACAATATCTCTTCCTCCGAACGGTCGGTTAGCACAAAGTATGGCACCGTTGTTCCATGATCGTCTTCGTAACGATGAATCTGCTTTATCATCGCCGCCGTGCTGTTACCAAGCCCAACCAAAACAATTGGGCGCTTCGATCGGAGCTCCTTGTTAGTTAGTTTGCGTTGCTGACGCTCAACCCTCGGTCTCCAGCCATGATCATGTTCATCAAGATTGCTTGCAATGCGGCGGCCATCAAGTTTACGCGGAATTGGGGTACCATTGGCCAAGACGACGTAGTCAGCCTCGTGCTGCTTGGTGCCAGCCGTAGCCAGCCAGGCGCCGTCGCCATCGCGCACCAAACCCGTAACTTCAGAACCGACAAACTTGGCCTTACGTAAGTAGTCATGCGCGATACCGGTCAGAAAATCACGCATGTTATTGCCTTGGCGGTCATTGATGCTCAGTTTGTGTGTAGCTGTAAATGCTAGAGGCGCCGGGTTATTAAAGCCACCCATACGGACGTTTTTGTCGCGCCAGATCCCACCGAATCGTTTGCTGGGATCAAAGAATGTAATGTTTTCGGGGTCGGCTCCACGCAGCGTCAAATAGCTGGCTAAAATAATTGAACCGGCACCGGCACCAACCAAAGCGAATCGGTCGTCACTAATATCTGGGTACTGCATGTAGCCCTCTTGGCTTCGTCGCACTGGCCATAGGGCGTCAATCTCAGGCACTGGTGAGCGGGGTTCATCTTCGAGTGGTAGCCCGGTACCAACGTCACGCATATCTTGCATCACAAAACGCCGGTCATCCATACGCGAGCCATAACCAACGATCGTACTCAGATCAACGTCAACCGCCGCTTCGTGCTCGGGGGTTAGGTACAAGGCGACCTTTGGGTCAGGCGCTACTTCATTTAGACGCCAGGCAACTGGGTGATTGGTCCTAGAACTCATACTAATACTATATAACGTTGTTGCTTTTTGAGCAATTTAGGTTGTTTTGCTACTTATTGGGCGCGTTGATTTGTGCTTTGTTTAAAGGCATAGCGGATTCCTTTACCCGCGAGAGGTTCGTTATCATAACGAGCTAAGATGTGCATGTGGGCATGTGCGACGTTCTGCCCTCCGGTCTCATAGATGTTCCAGCCAATATTGTAGCCCTGGGGTTTCTCTTTTGTATCTATCAATTCCTTAAACTTTGGGAGAAGCTGATGTAGTCGTAGCCACTCTTTTTCACTAATTTCAAATGGAGTTTCAATATGCCGATTAGTAATAGCCATGCCCGCGTTATTAATGCTGCCTTCCTCCATTTCTGTAAAATACCAAAGGTCATCTTCATAAAGCACTTTTACTCGTAGTGCGTTATTGCTTCTGCAAAAAGGGCAAATTGTCTCTTTGGGCATGTTCTTACTGTAACAAGTAAGTTTATGCTTAGCAAAATTGTTTAAAAGCGCCTTCCGGTCGACATCATTTTCCGATAAGTAGGTAGGGCCACTTCTTCGATGTGTTTTTGTAGAGCCTTAGGTAGGCGTTTAGTTTCTATCGCTACATCGTTAACTTTTTTGATACCACGGCTTGTCACAGCGTCTCCAGTCCATGCGTGACTGGCATCGTCAAGTGTTTCGCTGTAGCCGGTGTTTGCATTTACGAACGGCTCCCGCCACCCATTGGTCATCCTCGCTGTGTAATTAATTGCTAGTATCTTTGCTGCGTAGCGAAGCACTGCCTCAGGCATATTCGTTAGCTCCCATCCATCTACCACCAAGCTTGGATTTGGTGCGGTGCCGCTATCAAAGTGTTCGCCAATACTTTGCCAGCTTGTTTTAGAAAAGTCTTTTGACTTGGGTCCATTTTGAAGGAAATCACTTGCCCTTCTTATCTGATCATCCGTCAAACCCCCTTGAGGGAGGACGTCCATGCCGGAGCCATAAGTTATGTCGTTTGCAATCCGTGTCAGAAGTGAGCCTATCTGATAGATAGGGTCTCTGATCGCCCAAACAACACGGTCAGAAACGTCGACCATTTTTTGGAAAATTGGCTGGGTCAGATTACGTGCCATATTCTTAGTGATTACGGTAAGAGGTCCACCTACCTCCATATCGTTTAGTACTGGCAAAGCTGCATCTAATATCCTACCAGACGCCTCATCACTGTCATGACGCATTCTATTAAAAGGTTCATTTACACATATACTCGGTGTATCAGATTCGTTTAGTGCCCTCGCAAGTGCTGTTGAAACGGAACGAGGAACAGCCTCTATATAAATGAGCCTCACCTGTTGATCCTCGACCAGTGCCGAAAGCTGTTCGTAGCTAGACATCACTTATATCGATCGGTTTTAGTTCAAGAGTCTCGATAACCCGTTGCATATGTTTTTGCAGACGAGCTATACGCTGCTCGGTACTGATGTTTTCCTGAAGTAGCTTTGCTGAATCTTGTGCAGCAGTGGTTAGACCCCTAGCATTTAAGGCACATCCGAGATCGGCACAGCAAAGCCAACTATTGGCTCCACCCCCAGCGACTCTATTGAAAGTCACGAAAGCAATGCGTGATCCAGGTTGACGGGTAAAGCAAAAATCACAAATGACCGGCTTTATTCTACCCGAGGGGTCAGGCTTTAGCTTCGCCAACAAAAAGGGTCGCGCAAAGAGCCTACCCCCTATAGAGCAGAGAAGTATGCCGCGGCGCTGAAGTCTATCAAAAACAGGGCTCACTTCAAGGATTGTATTTTCCTCGTTAAAAGCCAAGATAAGCTCTTCCCTCGTTTGTTTAGTTTTAACCAGGCGCTTCGCTATATTATGAAACGAGTTAGTGCTTAGCTTTACCATTTTTCCCTAAGGTTATTGTGCCATCGGTAGCATTTAGCGTAACAAAATCACCGTCCTTAAACTCCTTTGTGGCGTTCGAAACTCCAATTAGACATGGCTTATTTAGTTCACGACTTACCACTGATGCGTGAGACAGTAAGCCTCCCTCCTCCGTGATTATGCCACCTGACATATTCATAATTTCAATGAGATCGAAGTCAGTACCAATTGCAACCATGATGTCCCCTGGCCTCATCTTTTCGGCATCATATTTAGAATGAATTACCTTAACGACTCCACTCGCCTTACCGGGAGATGCACAAACACCGCGAATATAATGATCACTACTCACTGCTTTGGCGGTCCGCTTAATCGTACTCTGTCCTATATTCATGTCTTCTGAACGCACGAAGCACACGCCGTCGTGCTGACGTGCTTGAATAACTTCCTTCTCGACCTTCTGTCCCGTGTCGATGAGCGTGCTGAGCTCGGCAACCAGGTAAAAGTCGATTGCAGTTCGAGACTCTTTTGTCCGTCGTGCAATTTCATCTAAGACCCGAAGCCGGCGAGTTACTGTTTCGCCAAGCTTGGCCTTATTCTGGTCTCTAAAGACGCCGATAGCTGCCATAAGCTGACACAATTCGGTCAGGGCAGGATCATTAAGATGTTTTAGAATTTTTTGACTCGATTCTCGTAGCTGTGCGATATTCTTTCGCGCTTCGGCTGCCGATAGCAAGGCCATAGATGGTTTGTACATAGACTCGTATTTTTTAACGTAATCTTCCTCTGTGGGCGGCAGCTCACCATATGCACAATGTTTTGGTGCCCACTTGCGAATATGAGAGAGAAACTGCTCTTTTACGGCCTTATCCTTAAGTGGTGACTTTGCGCCGGCCTTACGGCCTTTCTTAACAACTTTTGCAAACGCAATTTCTTCTTCTTGAGCGACCGTCAGCTCTCCAGGAGCAATAATTTGAGCTAGCAAAAGATTACGATCATGCGCACTTGGTTCGTATTTTTTTAGTAGAGTATTCAGAGCGTAGTTCAGGCTATACTCGATTTGTACCACGTTTAATTTATAGATATCCCCCATCGGATAATCAAGAATGTCGATGAGTAGTAGTGCTAGCTCTTTGTCGGTAAGCTTAGGGAGATCCGCGTTATCAACCTTGGCAATAATCTCATCAATAAGGTCGTACGTGGGATTTAGAATTGCAAATATTTCACGTACTAGAATAGGGTCGACTGCCAGAAACTTCTGCGACAGCCAATGTTGCAAATAGATCCACTCTTCAACTGGTGCGAACGACTCCACAATACCGTCTTTGAAATTCGTAATAGTGTGCCTAAACCGCAAAGAGTTAATGCGCGGCCAGTGACGATTATAGAGGTTATGCAAGCTTTCGGCTGCCACCAAGTGAGTAACCTTACGCATATTAATGCGTTGCCAGTGCTTGTCGTCTAGACGTGGCGCCTTTTGTGCAAACAACATTTTACATTGCTCCTTTTTTAGCAGAATGCTCAACCATTGCCCGGTAAATCTCGGCATTATTGACATTAAAGGCCGGCTCATCAAGGGCATATGCCGCCAGTAGGCCGCCCTCTATCATCGTGTCATTAAACGGATCTTCTTTATGGGTATCGAGCGCGCGAATACGCCTGAGCGCAATCTCATCAGGATCAACGATATAGGCACCGATATTGATGAGGTCCGTTGCACTTGTGCGTTCGACTCGCTCCCACGAGTCAACGTAACCATTATCGTCAACATTAAACCGTGCTCCGCCAAAAGTTGGCACACTTGGAGCAACCAATACTGACACCGGTCTGTCATGACCATCGTGAAAAGCGAGGAATTCGGACCATTTAAAATCTGCCCAAAAATCTCCTGCGGCCATCAGGGACTGGTCGCGGCTACGAAAGATATCTAGATATAGCGGCCCTAACGGCCCCGTTATATTACGATTTACCAGAAGCTGTATGTCTTGAGGAGTATCAGGGTGCTCACCAATTGGTCGAATCGTATCATAGTTAGCGTATAGCTCGACGTTTGCGATCTCCATAGCCTGACGAACGATTCTGCCAATCAGTGTCTCTCCAGCTCCCGTAGGAAGTAGTTGCTTTGGTGTGTCCTCGGGGAATCCAAGTTGCTCGATACTCGCGCGCATTCGCTCGCCTTTACCAGCAGCAGATACTGTAATTACTTTGGGGTTGCGTCTCGCCATTGTTATTGCACTCCCCCAGCCAAATTCACTTGTGGAGTTTGAATGCGCGCTATCTGTTCTCGCAGCAGGACAACATTATCTTCAAATAGTTCGTTCACGTTCTGAAGAACAACTAAATCGCACTCGATTTCGCTGGCTAGTTGTCCCATGAGGGAAAGTTTGGCAGCCTGTTCGTCCTCAATCTGCTTCGCGCTAAGCACTATGCTTTTCCGTTCGCCACTCTCATTTCTGCGAGCTACCCTCTCTTCGATTAGTTCTGGCGGGGCTGATACGAATACGTATGCCGTTGGGTTGAAAATATCTTCCATTTCTCGGTCATAAGCATAACCAGTGCCTTGAACCGCATCACGAACTGCATGACACGTTACGATGACAGGCTGAACCTTCACGACATGCCTATAGGCACTAATCTGGGCGTGTCTTATGCGTTCCGGGGAAGCGGTCGTCATCATCGCATCGCGATCCATCGCCAGCGCCTCTCCGACAAGTGTTCCAAGGTTAAGTGTATTGACTGTTTTGTTAGGGTTTGCAGCGTTGACAAGGTAGTCTTTCCCGACACCAGTCAAGCCTGTTATGCCTAAAATATTGTTCTTGCTCATTTCTGCTCCTCTTTAAGTGTAGTGATGGGACGGGCTTGTAAGAGATAGACATTTTTACCCTTAACCGCCCATTCTATGTCGATTGGTATTCCGTAATAATCTTCAATAGCTATCAGATGGGGTGCCAACAAAGTCGCAACTTCATTCAGTACACTCTCTTCAATAGTCTGCTTGCCACGGCGCAACGTTCGAACCATACCGGTCAGCTTGTTTAGCCGTACCGCTGAAGGCGTCATCTTTCCCGATACCAGGCTTTCGCCATTGCCAGCCACTATTTCGATTAAAGCTATGCGCTCGTCCTTCTCAACTGGATCAACAGAAAAAGCTACGCCTGCATAGTCGGGAGAAATCATTTCCTGCACGATCACAGCCATACTATCGACTGACGTAGAACGCTCATGATTATACATATCGCTACGGCTTGAATCTCTTGACTCGTATACCTTACCGATAGCCGCAGGGATACCGGCATAGGTCACATCAAGATACGTTTCAAAAATTCCTGCATACGAATTGTCGGTACCGTCTTCGCCAACACCGGATGACCGTACAGCGTATAGCCTGCCCGGCTTCACGAAGCTAAGCTTCTTTAGCTCGTCTGAAATTTCGCTCCTCGTGGCATTTTCAGCCCTTTTTGAGTTTTTCGCAGGAATAACCGCAACAGCAGGAACGGGCAAACCAGCTTTAATTAACTTCTGCAGGTTATACGCTTTTCCACCACCCTGATTGGCTAAAACTCTGCTGCTTTTTGTAAGCTCTACAAACATTGCAACTCTCTTTCTAGGGGTAATGCCATGCAAGCAAGGCCGCCGCCCATTTTATGTATCTCTTCTATTTCTACAGTGTGGCATTTGACACCAGCGGCTTCAAGCCTTGCCTGTGTGTTTGGCCTATTTGCGGGCATCAAAACTTCTCGCGGGCCGAGCGTGATGATATTAAGAGCAAAGCCGTTGGTAATTTCTGAGCCTTCGTCAAAATCCACCACTCTAAAGCCTCCTATACTGTCTTTGCAGTAAGTATAACGACGTAATATCAAACCCTCATCAACAATATGCAATGCCCCTAAGAGGTGTTGGGGAATTCGAGTGATACTTGCCTTTATTGCTTTGATTGTAGTCTTGGGAAAGCTTTCTGCAAGGACCGTTTGCGTACCTTTGCTAGTTCTCAGCCCTGAGTATAGACATAATTGGCTTGTGCTTAGGACAAAGAGGTCAGCTCCCTCCATTGTGTTTTCTCGCAAATCGTCTCTTATGTGCTTAGCATAGCTACTGTCGTTGTTGCAAAGGAGTTTCGCTAATTTCTGTGGCTCAGCTTTTCGAATTTGATGCTTCATATTTGCAAGCATGATCGTCTGATTAAATACGAATGCTGTATCCCTAAGGAAAATCATATTTGATGTTTTTTCTGTCTCTGCACCCCTGTCTTCCAGTACAACAACCTCAACGCCAAGTGATTTAAGTTTTGAAACAATACCCGAAAACTCCTTTAGGACTTTAGTTGGATCAGGACTTAACTCATACATGTGGCTTTGAATATCTTTCACTGTAATTTCCGCCAGCCTAGGTCTGTACAGCGCAACCCGTTTTAGGCGGAGGTATTCGTTATCGTATTGAACTAATGCCATGTTTCCTCCTCCATTGAATAACCAAGCTCTGACTGTAATTCGACCACTTCCTTGAGGAGTGCCCCGGGCAAGTTTTGTCCAAGATTCTTAAAAATTGTTCCACGTTTGAGCCAACGATAGGCGCTCGGCGTCTCGGTACTCATAACAGATCGCGACCAGTCATACTTTGTCGTGTCGACACCAGTTAGTTCTGTCAGTTCTTTATAAAAACCATCTGGATCGGAGTAAAAGTGCTCGAATGTTAACTGCTGGGTTGGCGTAAATCGTTCAATTGCACTACGGTGAGCAGCAAGCCACTGTTGCGTGCAAACCTCAAGCAATGGACGATTAGTGAAGTCTTCCCAGTCCTTGAAGAGATCAAAGCACCAGTATGTTCGCGTCATGTCAGTGATAGAATAGTCTTCAATCTGCAGAGGTTTTGTTATACCGACAGGATTAGAAATAAAATCAATCTCATTTTGTTGCCAGCCATCCATTAGTCCGTTTGTGGTTTGAACAAATCCACGAGTAAGATGCACGTACGCAATTGATGCGTTCGGGAAAAGCTCTTCGTAAAAACCCGGCCTATACACATCGGAAGGCGATTTAAAAAGAAGCGTCTTTTCACCAAGCTCCTGATCTGTCGCCAGTCTTGCCACAGGTATGGTAATGAGCGGAGGGTTTTCCAGAGGAATGCCAAAACTCCGATCTGGGAAGTCTTCAATTCGTGTTGGTTGCGGTTTTGGCACAACTTGGCTAATTTCGCTATTTACCTGAGCCCATTTAGCTGCGTCAAACTCGCCGGCCTTGGGTAGCAACGAGAGGGTTCTGTGGAAACCAGGATCGTCGTCCTGCCGCCTAATAACAAGTCTGTTCCATAACTGTTGACGTAATGCCTCACCGTTTGCTGCTGCATCACGTACAAGTAAATCGTTCCTAATCAGCCGCAGGAGTTGCTCTTTCTGATGGACAAACCCATTTGTGTCATCAGAGTCAATAAAAGGATACTTATTTTCTGTTAGCGATAGCCATGCTTCATGCTCGCCTGCTGGTGCAGCTACCTCACCAGTGCTACTCAGAGCTTTGAAAATAAGACTAGAGCCTGAGCGTGAAGCGCAAAGTACTACAATGACGTTTTCGACTGCCTCATTCCAACCCTCCGGCCCTTCGACTAGATCTAACCGGGAAAGTATGTCTGCATTAGCTTCTCTGTAGGCATCAACAAAAGTAGGGTCTTGGTGGACTTTGGGTTGCTCGGGTAATACGGGTTGTTCGCCTGGCATGGTAGTCAAACTCCTGAGAGTTGAGTAATTTATACCATTAAATTATAAATACTGCAATGGTAATTATTGGGGTGGTGCATCTTTGTTATAGCTTCCGACTCGAAGCAGGCCACTGCATAAACTTTTACTACCTAGCAGCGACTTATAAAATTACTAAAGCCGGATGACACGACCAGCCCGTTGTCGATGGCTTTGGGATAGGCCGAAGCGAGCCAGTCAGTATAGGCACTAAGCTCTTCTGCGCTCATAGACTCCGTGGCGCACTGAAAAGGCAGAACGAGGTCGGTGTAGGTGCGATCTAGCTCCAAGAGCAATCGCATGGCTTCAACCGTTTCGTCGTTCATGCCAAGGCTTACAAGCTCATCGTGACTCAGCGTACTATCGGTACCAAAAAATTGGGCCATCTTTCGGTTCAGAGACTTTGGCAATTCCAAGGCTCGTTGAAAAGCCGAAAGTACCTTGTCGGTTTCGGCGTATTGGCTGGGCGCCTTGGCAAAACCAGCGTGTTTATAAGTTGTGTAGTTTAGAACAACGCCGCGCAAAATGCCCTTCTCGTAGGAGGATTCGGCAACTTGCTGGATGGTCGGGTCAGTTTCGCCTACCGCCCAATCGGGATTGGCTATGCTAGCTGCCAGGTGTCGGCTAAACAAAAGGTCGTACATCCGCTCTTTGCGGGCGGCGACATGCTCGTCGGCTGGCCATACATTGGCCTCGATTTTGACGTGCGTCTCAGTGCCAATATCGTCGAGTACCGCATTAATCTTCCGAACTACCACCGGCTCTTCGGCCGGCATTTCGAGCGTATAGGTCACCAAGACGTCCAGGTCACTGCGGACATTAAACCTGCCGTCCGGGACCGAGCCATGAACGACCGTCAGCCGCGTTTCGTCGAGTTCACCAACCAGGCTCATAACCGCTTCGGCCGCCCTTAGATGCCCATCTGTGTCTGGTAGGTGGCCGTGTGCCAGTTCGGCACCTGAATATACAACTCCCATAAGTAATATTGACTATACAATGATTGTCAGCAATTACAAACTGCTTATCAATAAAACCAGTGCTAATGGGATAATAAACGGCAGTCCTACAATTGCTACGTAGACGTATTGGCCAGCGCTGTCATCTGCTTTCGCAAAGTCTGGACCAAGTAATCGGGCGGTAAAATCGTGCGAGCGACTCAGGTAATTTGTTTGGGTCACTACATAACTCATTATGTACTGGAGCTGCACGGCCACTACCAAGAGTACGCCACCAAACCGGGTGGTACTGCCATAGTAACCAAGAATGGCAACGAACAGCATGACGATTGAATAGAAAGATAGAACAACACCGCTTATCTGCTGTTTAAGATCCAGTTGTTTACCGCGAAAAAATAGACGAGTCAGCAAGAATGGCACCGTCCCAAGTAGCACCAGTGGCCAATTCATCGGTGGCGGTGTGACCGATGGGCCGTGCAACGAGCTCGACAGCATTGACATCACCGTCATGGCCGCCAGGCACCAGAGCGCTGCCAAGGGAACGAGGCCTAGGATCTTTACAATCAACCATGTTTTGGAACCAAACAGGTACTTCGCTAATCCAAATAGCTGCCACGTAATGAGTACTCCCAAGGCAATCGCAAGCGTCATAAAAGCTTCGTAGCCACTATGCCCAAACAGATAGGCCGTCGTGGTACTAAACGCTGCTGCGCATACAAGATAGATGAGTGGTGTTGTTCGCTTGTTTATCACGCTCAAAGTATAGCAAACATCGAAGTTAAGTCATTTAGGCATTAAGCAGGCGCGAATCACCCGAGGGTAAAAACTTCTTCTACAGGCACGCCGAACACATCAGCAATAGCCAACGCCAACGCCACTGAGGGAGCATAATCACCACCCTCGATAACGTTAATCGTTTTGCGCGCAACACCTACTTTTTTGGCAAGCTCATCTTGGGTGAGCGACTGTGCTGCCCGTAATAGCTTTAGATTATTGCGCAATTCCCGATTAGGCATCGAGCTGACCGCCCTTGCGGACCATGATAATCCACGAGATACCTAGTGTCATTGCCAGAAAGCCAAGTACACCCTGGTAGTTGTTGCTTCCTAAAAATACCGCCAACAAAACCCCGGTACTTAAAAAGTCGAAGGCTCGAGCCTTAGCACGATCAGCGATAAGCTCTTGGTATTCATCTTTGGAGTTACGAATCAGCCTCATGATGACCGGTCGCGTGTACAGTGCCACAAACACCAACACCCACACGCAGGTGCCGATCCAGTTAAACCAGCTGGGAATCTGACTTATATGTTTGGTTGACTGCAAAATAGCCAACACAATATTTATAACACCAATCAGTATAAATAAAACGCCGGCAGTGAGCAGCTTAACGCTCTGGCGTTGCATAAGTTTTTCTACGTCTTGGTGCTTTTTTGCAGTACTATGGGCGCTCATGTGAATCCTTTTGTTACGTTTACGTTACATAAAGTAACAAATAGGTTACTTTCTTGTCAATAGCTTCTTTTGAGTCATGAACCCCGCTGCCGGTGGTTGGTTAATTTGCTTTGGCAGGTTGAGGCATGAACGCTGCGCTTCCGCTTGCTGCACGTGCTCGGTGCCAACACCTGCGTGAGCTCCTTGACGTCGACGAGGATAGAACTTTGTATCTACAAAATACTGTGCACTAAAAGCGCTGCTAAAGGAAAATATATAGCTTCGGATATAATGCCAGCTATGGCTTCTTTTTTAGAGTAATCTGTTAGGTATACTTGGCCAATTTCAGTAATTGCGAACATTGCGAACCAGATAAAACCGTATAATAGCCACTTGTCGTCAAATGTTCCATTTGCTAATAAAAACAGCGTAATAAACCCAAAAACGGTTGCCAACTTTTGAATAGTTATGCCAACAAAAAACACGAGCTTCTTTTCGGGCTCTTTTAGACCAAAAAACTTTGTGAATATACCGTAAACCAATATGGGGACGATAAAAATAACTAGAAAAGCCAGAATCGATACAACGGTAGTTTTCATAACTTAATTATAGCCCCGAAACTGAGCTCAACCGCAGGAAAGGTCAGGTTACCTCAATAATTACTTTAGCAAAGCCCTTTTCTTGAAGCTCTTGCTTTAGAGTATCGGTGGTCGTCTGTAATTGTTTATAGTCTGTTACTTTAAGTACAACCGTAAAGCATAGTACATATTCATTACTAGAAATAGCCCATACATATAGGTCTTTTACTAACTTTACATTCTTATTGAGTAATATATGTTTGGTAATTTCATCCAGATCTACACCATTAGGTACACCTTCCAAAAAAATATTTGTGGCTTGGCGCAAAATCCCAAATGCGGCATAGAGCAGCCCTATCACAACACCAATACTAATTGCGGGGTCTATCCATGTGTAACCGGTCAGTAGGATAAGCAAGCCTGCAATCAATGATGCAACTGAAAAAAGGGCGTCAAAGGCCATATTGGTGTAGGCAGCTTTGACATTTATATCCTCTCTATTTTTTCGGAAAAGAGCCGCCACACTTCCATTAGCGACGATACCTATTGCTGCAACCACAGCAATTACCCCACCCTCCAACGGTACGGGGTGATGAAAGCGTTGGTAAGCTTCGATTAAGATAAACCCAGCAATCCCAACGAGTATGGAGCTATTAATAAAAGCAGTCAGAACACTGACACGACCATGCCCAAGCGTGTGGCTTTTATCGGCCGGTTTCTTCGCAACACGATCCCCCAACCAGGAAACAGCCAAAGTGACGGAGTCTGTAAGATTATGCGTCGCATCAGCGACAAGAATTAAGCTGCCGGTGGTTAACCCAGCAACAAACTCAAAAATCATGAAGGTTGTGTTGATTGCAAACCCAAGCTTGAAGCGATTACTTAAACTCAACGCCATACGTCTAAGCATATCAAACAGCTCTATAAAAGTAACCGAGGTTCTAGTCTACTTTTTTGATTTGTGCATGACCATTGACCCAACACCCACGCAAAGGCCTACTATGAATCCAATAATCCACTGTTCCTAGCGTTAAGTGCACATAAGTCTGACGGGGATGAGGTATGAACGCTGCGCTACCGCCCGCGTCGCTTACTCGAAGCAAGCTTCTGCGTGAGCTCCTTGTCGTCGAACCCCGGCTGCGCCGTATGGGTTCACTCCCCTTCTTCCCGAAACAAAGAAAAAAGACCATACTGTGCATGGTCTTTTTTCTTTGGCTGGGCGAAAGGTTGATATTCCAAACTTTTGAGGAATTAGATTCAATCCCCGATAAGGAAACTGAACTCAAGGAAATTCGCGACCTATTAGATGATAACACCACTCCTCATAAGGAGGAGATGTAAATGCGTAGGCGCGGTAAATCTAGTTCAAATGGTGGCATGATGGCCACTATACTCTTCGCAATATCTTGCTATGGCCTCCTAAGTAACCCTGTCTTTGTAGCTAAAGTAGAAGAAATCGCCAGATATGCCGTGGCAGTTGTTGCTTCGATCATTGTAGCCACATTCACGGTACGATTAGCAAGGAAAATTAACAGTCGAGGAATAAAAGCAGTAGATACCATGTCAGGAGTAGAATTTGAACATTATGTGGCCAAACTCTTAGCAAAACAGGGCTACAGCCATATTTCATTCACCGAGCGATATGACTACGGTATAGATATTGTCGCTGACAAGGATGGTATCAAGTGGGGTATCCAAGTAAAGCGCCATAAAGGTCCAGTAAAAGCCCTTGCTGTACGCCAAGCCGTTACTGCCTTGAAGAAGTACTGCTGCGACAGAGCCATGGTGGTGTCTAATAGCCAGTTTAGCCGAGTTGCTGTGGAGCTTGCCAGAACCAATGACTGCACTTTAATAGATAGGAATAAGTTAGTGAGTTGGATAACGGCTTAAAATGGGAAGATGTCTGAGGACTTCACCCCAAGAGCTTTGATTATCTTTTCAAGTATTTCTACTGATGGATTAATCTCGCTACGTTCAATCTTTGCATAGTAATTGGAGTTAATGCCTGCTTTTTCGGCTAAGCCAGCCTGACTCAAACCTTTTTGGAGTCGAACTTGCTTCAATTTCTGAGCAATTTTCTTGCTTGTCTTATCTGTCATTTCAGCTCTACAGTACTGTATTACAGAATGGGAGTAAAGGCTTATTCACCTTTGAGAACATCTAACAGGCGATGCAGCCATTCTTCTGCGCCGATCTCCTGAATTAGTTTGGCGTTAGCCTTTACCCAGTCTTCTTCGGCTATGAGTGGTTCGTGATCTTCGCTCAGGTTCTTTGCAATTACAATAGCATAGTAGGGGTTGGCGAGCATCTTCTTCAGGTTGTTCTCATCATTGGTCATCTATGCAAGATTATACCACGCACAAAGATGTCCTCTCGATGCATCACAGCTTACTCTTGGCAGTTCTGCGTATTTTATTAAGTTGGCGGCCAACTCTAGCAGAATTCGTTTTCTTGTACGCGCCCCGCAGGTAGTCTGCTTTTCGGTTCCCACGTAGATGTTTGCTTAGGGTTGATGATCGGAAGCCAATTTTCTCACCATTGAAATGAAAGCCCAAGTATTGAGTTTCTTCTCGTTTGTTATTGCCAGCCGGTTCTAGCTCTTGCGTGACATTCTTCAGTAGCTTAGAATCCGGCTCCATTCTAAACGCCTCTGTCTTGTGTAAGCCTAATACAAGTTTATCATTGCTCAGCGCTTGCTTAAGTTGATCATAGATTTCAATCGCCTTTCCGAGCGGGCAGATTATAAATATATCGTCGCTGTAGCGCTGGTATACACCCCCGTACTTTTCAACTACGACATCTCTCATAGTTTGGTCAAAATCTAGAAGGTACAAGTTAGCAAGCACGCCGCTAATAGGGCTGCCTTGAGGAATTCCTTTGCCGCTTCGGTTCGTCCTGACTGACTGTTTTAGATAGTGGTTGTAATCACTCTGCCTACACAGCTTCAGGCAACCTTGTTCTTTGATCAGATATGACCGTCTTTTCGTACGCAGGGTCTGGATTGCTTCACTAAAAATTATGTAGCGATACTTCGTTATTCGGTTATAAATTATTTCATGATCCTGGCTGGCTGCAAAGCCTCCGCGGATTAGATCAGACCATCTTTTCTTAAGCAGAATGTGGTCAATTGTATCAAAAAAGCTTTTTACATCCACCATCATGCAATCATATTCATCACGAGACTGCATTTCGGTGAATGCTTCTTTGGCAAAGTCTACATTGTTTTTACCAGAAATTGAACGGTAAGCAATGACATTGTTGCCAAGGTTACTTTCTGCCAATCGATTCTCGTAAAGCAGCTGCAATGTATAGGAATAGTACGAAAAGATACAGGCATCGCGATGTGATGCGTACATGATAGGCCGGGATTTAATGTGGCTAAATTTCTTCTGATCACGTTCTCCGCGAAGCGACGAGTAGCTGTAGTCGTATGGTGGCTGCCTGAATTTTCGTTGACGTTGGTCTTTACGAATGAATGGCAAAAAACCGTGTTGAGCAAGTTTAGACTCCTGTTCAACTACCTCCTTTAACCAGGCTGCTTGTTCGGCGGGACGACCAAGTTTTGGAAAGTGAAGTTTACCGTCTAGATGAGGATAGCCACGTTCTCCAATAAAGTTCTTTTTGAAGGCTCTTTGGCCTTTTGTTTTGCTTTCTTGGGCTTCTAGCCATTCTTCGTAAAGGGGTTTTTGGTTCATAGTAAATCCTGAAACTTGGCTCCCCGGTGCGGCGTAGCACTGTTACCCTAGGGTGAGGAGCCAAGGCAGTCGGCAGAGCGTTTGCGAAACGAGTACAGACTAGAACGGGGATAATGAGAGGTACTTTTCTCGAGTAGTTACGCCAAAGTCAATTCATTTGCGAAGAACTACAATGGTATCATGGCTATTGCTATCACAACACTATTTGTAACTCAGCAAGCGAGTAAGGGTATGCTACTATTGAAATTCAAGAGTAGTTTGGCCTTACGGCTAACCGCCTCCGTCAGCATTATCTGCCAGCTCGGGCTTGACCTCTGTCCTGTCTCACCTGCCGATGGTGCAGATCCCGTTCTCGTCCACACTATTGTTGGCCACGGCAGTGGGTTGTTACCCTAAACAGTGGCTATATTATACCAAATTTGTATATATTACGCTACTGCTTTGCGACAAAATAGCACTAATGTCAAAGCGTTTATGCTATAAAAAGTATTTGCATTATTAGCAAATGTCGTGTTATAAAGGTGGCCATAAGGAGTTGGTATGAAAAATCGCAACAAACTTACACTGCTAGTCACTTACGTGTCTATCGGGTTGCCATTCATCCTCACCCAACCAGTCTTTGCCGCTACGGGGGATGTAGGGAGTGTTGAAAGCTTTCTTCGAAGTATTATTCAGGTAGTCGCAGGACTAGCCGGTCTCATAGCGACCGGCTTTTTTGTAATCGGTGGCTTTAGTTATATCACCAGCTCAGGTAACCCAGAGCATCTGGATAAGGCCAAGCGTACGCTGATGTATTCAGCGATAGGATTGGCTATCACGATCGGAGCGTTCGTCCTCAGTAATATTGTGGGCGATCTCGCCCACCGGGCGTTCGGAGGATAACCGAATGCTTGGACGATCAGCCATCATCCTTAACAGAATGGCTGACGCGTCCGCGGCCAGCCAGTCTATTAAGAGTTATCTGGCACCAGTTCTTTTAACTCTGGGTGGACTAGCTGTTATTGTTTGTACCTTCTTCCTCGTGGTTGGCGGTATCGGCTACATGACCAGTGCTGGTAAGCCAGATAAGTTAGAGCATGCCAAGAAAGTGATTCGCAATGCCCTCATAGGGTTAGTGATCGTGATTGCCGCCGGTACTCTGACGTCAATACTGGTTCACGCCTATGCTGGCTCCACCGGTACGGCGGTACAGCAGTTGCCGGATCTTGGTTCAGTCAATCCGGCTAGTAACTCACCAGGTCTTATTGACGTGCTCATCAAAGCAATCACAGGTTTGTTCCAGTACATTGTGGAATCAGCAGCCAAACCGTTTATTGCTGGCCTAGATTTCTTTACGAAAGGTACACCACTAATGGCCGCCAACGCAGCCGTCTTTAACTTGTGGCTTGCCACTGTGGCCATTGCTGACGCCCTGTTTGTACTAGTCGTGGCACTACTCGGTTTCCATATTATGAGCTTTGCTGCATTAGGGTTAGACGAAATTGAGTTTAAGCATCTATTGCCACAATTAGCAGCTGCTTTCTTACTAATTAACACCTCGATCTTCTGGATAGATATGGTGATTGGATTATCTAATGCCCTGATTGATGCTATCAACGCGGCGTTTCCGGGTGATTCTGTCTGGAAGGCTCTGTCTGGTGTAGTCGAGCATTCCACTGGTCTTGGGCTCGTGGCACTACTGGTCATGGTGGCTTTCATGATTCTGGCGGTAATTCTGATGATCTACTATATTACCCGTATCGTAACCCTCTATCTTGGTGCGGTGCTCGCCCCATTAGTGGTGCTGCTGTGGTTACTTCCAGGCTTTAAAGATTTTGCTGTGACCGCTATTAAAACCTACGTCGTTACTATTTTTGTATTGTTCGTGCACGTAATTATTCTATTGTTGGCAGCGTCATTACTTGCCAGTGTAGTGGCGACAGGGGGTAGTACACTAAACTCCTTTATGGCCATGTTGGTCGGTTGCGCAACGCTGATTGCGCTCTTAAAAACCCAGGGTCTCATGAATCAACTCGCCTACGTCAGTATGGGGCCAAAAGCACTCCGAAAACTTGGCTCTCAGTTTATGACGGGCGTAAGTTACATGACCACTAAGGGTAAAGCAGTTGCCAAGGCAGGAGCTGCAGAATGAAATCAACGACCGTACCCGCTCAAGTTACCACCGTTGAGGATAAAATTGCTGGTAACTTAAACCTCGCGCAGTTGTTGCTACTGGCTGCATCTGTGTTCGGTGGTTTTGCCTTGTATATCGTCGTACCGCCAATGATGCACTTCTCGCTCATAAAGGTGATGCTGTGTCTGGTAATCATGCTGGTCTTTGCCTCATTAGCAATTCGGGTGCGGGGTCGAATCTTAGCGCTTTGGGTTGGCACGATTCTCCGTTATAACTTGCGACCACGCTACTACCTGTACGACAAGAACGATACCTACTTACGGGTGAGTGAGCAAGAAGCACCCAAGGAAGTAGCCGAAACCAATACAATCGAGGTTACAGATACGGATAAGCATTCAGCCTTAGATATTCCGATGAACAAACGTATCCAACTTGAAACAGTCATGGCTGATCCAACTGCTCAGCTCGCCTTTGAAACCAATAAGAAAGGAGGTCTCCATGTTCGTATTACAGAAGTCAAACAAGAAAGTTAGCACCAGAAGACAAATTAATATTAAAGGTGTCCGTGACAATGTCCTATTGCTACCTAACCACCAGTACCGTTTAGTGTTAGATATTTCCTCGGTGAACTTTGAGCTCAAGAGTGAAGCTGAACAAGACGCATTGATTGATACCTATCAAAGTTTCTTAAATTCTCTCGGCTGTGATGTACAGATCATGGTACGTATTCGTGAGCTGGATATGGATAAATACATTGCTGAGTTCACGTCCCGCATGAGAAATGAGGAAGAAACCATTTACAAAGAGCAACTCAAAAACTACACCTCTTTCGTCCGCGGCTTAATCCAGACAAACAAGATCTTAGCACGTCAGTTCTATATTGTGATTCCCACTTCTGGGAAGGATGAGTTTGACTTGATAAAAGAGCAGCTTCACCTGAATGCCGACATTATCGCTAAAGGTTTGGCTCGCATGGGTATGCATAGTCGCCAACTAACCAGCCTCGAGCTTCTTGACCTGTTCTACAGCTTCTATAACCCCGGACAAGCTAAGCGCCAACCAATTACGAATCAAACCCTTGAGCTACTTAACAGGAGTTACCTATGAAAATGCCAGATGTGACCAAGTTTGTAGACAAGAATAGTGCGATTGCGCAGTGGCAAAAGAAACGATCAGAGAAGCCCAAAGAACTTCGACTATTACTCGGTGAGCAAGATGCCATGGATGTACTTTCCTACGCAGGGCTGGAAGAGCAAGCTGATCACTTTGTAATTGATGGCCGGTATATGCGTGTTCTGTTTGTTTCGGGCTACCCATTCGTTGCTAGCTCCGGTTGGTTGAATAGCCTCGTGAACTTCAATCACAATGCGGATATTTCCTACCACATTGCCAGCGTTGATGCTACGCAAGCACTACCAAAATTACATCGCAAGATCACTGAACTGGAATCCACTAAGCGTGCCTACATGCGTGTCGGTAAAATTATCGGGCCCGAAATCACTGATCCACTGGAATCAGCCACGCATTTACGAGATAAGATTCAGCGTGGTCAGGAAAAACTGTTTCAGGTCTCAATTTACGTGACATTGTCTGCCGATTCGATAACGGAACTCGATAAGACAACTAAATTACTGGAAACGGTTTTGTCAGCTCGCTTGTTCTATATTAAAACCGCACGCTACCAACAACTTGAGGCGTTGCAGTCTATTCTGCCCCGGGCTCAAGACATCCTGAATCAGAAACGTAACTTGGATAGCTCATCTGCGGCGCTAACGTTTCCGTTTATGAGCTCCGAACTTGTGCAAGAATCGGGCATTTTGTATGGGGTAAACAAATCCAATAACTCATTGGTCATCTTAGATCGTTTCAGCCTCAATAACGCGAATAGCATCGTCTTTGCGCAGTCTGGGAGTGGAAAAAGCTACGCTACCAAAGTAGAAATCCTGAGACAGCTGATGCAAGGCACTAAGGTTATCGTGATTGACCCCGAACGAGAGTACAAAAGGTTAAGTGAATCAGTTAACGGAACGTATATTAAGTTATCGGCCAAATCAAAGGAAAAGATTAATCCGTTTGACCTCTCTGCCACCTTCCACACTCGCAAAGATCTGTCTGAACATACTCAAGATTTAATTGAAGTGGTCTCGCTGATGGCTGAAGGCTTAAGTCCTCGTGAAAAGGCGGCTGTCGATAAAGCCATTCTTAGGATCTATAGGACTGCGAAGAAGAAAACTCCATTACTGGAAGACCTGTACAAAGAACTCCATGTACTTGGACAAATTAAGCTCTGTGATCGCTTGGAGAAGTATATTAGCGGCTCATTGGCGGATGTCTTTAACGCACAGACAAATATTAAGTTAGAAAACCGACTAGTAATCTTCGATATCAAGGACTTGCCGGAGTCTTTGCGGCAAATTATGATGATGATCATTTCCAACTTTGTAGCCAATCAGGTCAAAGCCAAGCCC
Organism: uncultured Candidatus Saccharibacteria bacterium; assembly: GCA_964410185.1. Lineage (GTDB taxonomy): Bacteria > Patescibacteriota > Saccharimonadia > Saccharimonadales > JAUPVS01 > JAUPVS01. The sequence goes on from CAYPFM010000003.1 coordinate 177,035, forward strand.
GAAAAGCGCCTGTTGGTTATTGATGAAGGCTGGCTACTACTGGAGCACGAGGAATCGGCACGGTTTGTATCGGGCTTAGTCCGGCGTGCGCGCAAGTACTACCTCGGAGTCTCGATTATCTCCCAGCAAGCTAACGACTTTCTTAAGAACGACTACGGTCGCGCCATTGCCTCACAAAGTTCTTTACGTATTCTCATGCGCCAGGACACCACAACTATTAAGAATGTGGTCTCAGAGTTTCACTTGAGTGAATACGAGGAAAACTTTCTGCTGACGTGTGATAAGGGTGAAGCCTTAATTATTGCCGACCAGCACCATGTGGCCGTTAAAGTGGTCGCTTCAGGTAAAGAGCATCCTCTGATTACCACTAACCCCGCGGAGCTGTACCACCTATGAACTTAGTCGGCTACGTCTTTAAGAAATCGAAGTACGAACTGATGATTGTTTTAGCAGTCATCATTGTGTTGTTTTCAATGCCGGTCATAGTACTGGCGGCTGTTTCTGATCTTGGGGCAATCGACACACATCCGCTCTATACCGAACCAGCTGACGGTCGTGATTTATATGACTACGGTAACTGTACCTATTGGGCAGCCTTGCGACGTATCCAGATTGGGCACCAAATACCCAACACCTGGGGCAATGCTAATACCTGGGCGGAGCGGGCAGCCCTTGACGGCTACCAGGTCGACCATAACCCCGCCGTAAACTCGATCATGCAAACCAGTGCCGGTTTCTACGGGCACGTTGCGTTCGTCGAAGCAGTAGATGAGCAGGGCAACTGGACAATCTCTGAGATGAACGTTATTGGCTATGATCAACTTGATACCAAGACGCTATCGCCAGCCATGGCCAAGTGGTTCTACTTTATTCACTAAAGGAGGAGCTATGCATATAATCGATCCGGTCTTCAATTTTTTGCACTCGGTAGCCTCGCTACTACCGATAATTGGTGTTTGTTTATTCTTGGCGGTTTTGGCGGCAACAATTATATGGCTTTTGAGACGAGTGATTGCAGTTATTCATAACTTAAAAGTTGAAACAATCTATCTGGAGGTTACGCCACCTTCACAGACAGATAGGGCACCAATAGCCACCAACCAGCTATTCTCGGCTCTGCATGGGCTTGGCTTATCGCAAATCGGGTATAAACGGCTACTTGGTATAAAAAGTAGTTTTGCATTGGAGATTGTATCTAGCCGTAAAGATGGCATTCGATTTGTGTTTTGCGTGCCAGCCAACAAAGCCAAGACGGTGGAGCGCTCAATTATCTCCTATGTCCCGGATGTAAAAGTTAAAGCCATATCAGACTATTTGCCAGTGTTTTCACGGGCAAAAGTAGTCTCCTTTGTTCAGGCTAAACACTTCGCCTTCCCGCTTGCCGAGCATGAGACCCTAGACAGCCACGATCCAGTTGGTTATCTCACGAATGCCATGACAAAGCTCAGCGACAAGGAGCTCATGTCCTTCCAGCTTGTTTTAACCCCGATGCGTAACCGCCAAGCCGAACGACTGCGTAACAAAATTCTGCATAACGAAGATTTGCTCTCAGCACTCGATAAAAAGCCGACACCATTGTCACCGCTTACTACGGCTCTAAATACCGTTCTTTTCAGCATGCTCGATACGGCATCCAGTGCATACCACGGGCCTTCAAGAACCGCACAAATGTCCGCCAGTCGTGACCTTGAGTATAAGAAGCAGGTTGCTAAGAATATTAAACCGGTCCGTACCCTTAGTTACTTTGAGCACGAACTGGTGGAGTCAATTCACCGCAAACTCAGTCAGCCACTGTTCCATGCTGAAATACGTGTTGTGATTGCTTCAGACAGTAAAGAGGAAGTACGCCAACGCCGCAGCAATATTGTCTCTGCCCTCAATCTACTCAATGTGCCCAAGTACCAAGCTCTGAAAGCTCGGCGTAATCACTTTGGCGTTATCCAGCGACTCAAACAGTATGTGTTTGTCAAAAGGTTGCCAGGGGTGTTTCGTTCTACTAATGTATTGTCCGCCTCCGAACTTTCAAGTCTATACCACTTCCCAAATAGCAAGTCAGCTAAGACGGAAAATGTTGTAAAGTCCCTAAGTAAAACATTACCCGCACCGATATCAATGAAGAATGGCAGCAAACTCGATATTATACTCGGAAGCAATGAACATCACGGCTCAGAGACACCAATTGGCCTTACTGAAGCGGAACGGCAAAGGCATCTTTATGTTATTGGTGGCACGGGCAATGGAAAAACTACTATGCTGCAGTATGCTATTGTTCAAGATATAAAGAACGGCAAAGGCATAGCCGTGATAGATCCACATGGTGACCTCGTAGAAACAGTCCTACGTCACATCCCCAAAGAACGTATCAATGATGTCATCTACCTAAACCCCGATGACCTAGACCGCCCGATCGGTATTAATCTATTGGAACTCGACCGAGATCTAGCTGGCGAGGAACTGCTGCGCGAAAAAGATCTTATCACTGAGTCCACGATTTCAGTTCTGCGAAAAATATTCTCTGAAGACGATAGCGGTGGCCACCGGATTGAATATATCCTACGCAACACCATCCAAACGGCTTTATCGTTGGAAGGAGCGACACTGTTTACTATTTTCCGTCTATTAAATGATGCCAAGTACCGACGTGGCGTTGTTAAAGGGCTCGACAATCAAGATCTCAAAGACTTCTGGAATAATGAGCTTGGTAAGGCTGGAGAGTTCCAACGTGTCAAGATGATCAGTGGTATTACCGCCAAAGTCGGACGATTCTTATTCTCTGCAAGTGCAAAGCGCATACTAGAACAAGAGAAGTCCAGTATAGATTTCAACGATATACTTGATTCAAAGAAAATACTGATTTGTAATTTCTCGAAGGGGTTGCTCGGAGAGGATACCTCGACACTATTCGGGACGACTGTACTTGCAAAACTTCAAGTTGCGTCGCTCCGTAGGGCTCGCCTACAACAAGCCAACCGTACGCCTTTTTACCTTTACGTTGATGAGTTCCAGAACTTTGCCACAATGAGTTTTGTACAAATGCTGTCTGAAGCTCGAAAGTATAAATTGTTTCTAACGATGGCAGAGCAGTCTACTAGTCAGCAGGAACAACAACGCTTAGTAGACATCATCTTAGCTAATGTCGGTACGGTAGTCTGCTTCCGCTCCGGGAGCCCAGCAGATGAACGACTGATATTGCCTCTCTTTTCTCCTTTTATTGAGCAGGGAGAAATTGCCAACCTCCCAGCCTACACCTTTTATGCTCGGGTTGCTGCCGTGCAAGCGCAGGAGCCAATGTCTGGTACCACTTTGCTACTCCAAGATGCTGATAATGAGGAGCTGGCTCAAAGAGCAATCAATTACTCTAGAAAAAACTACGGCAAGAAGGCAGCGGACGGTAAACCAAAGGCTGAAGAATCTTCTAGCTCGAAGGTGCAAATAAAAGAATCGGGAAAGTCAGCTACAATATCGCAGCCCGGTACCGCAGATGATTTCATATAGATGGTTCTATCAAAGCAATCGCACCCAGCCCAGAATTTGGGGGTTGTACCCTTGGCTCGCGCACGAAGCTCGGCCCACCATCCTCTCCGTCCTCATCCTCAATCATAATCTCGATCAGATCCAAAGAATCAGGGCTTAAGTCAGCTAGGGAAACGACAAGATCATTTAGAGTCGTATCATCAAGGTCGTCAAAACTACCAATAATGTTTCGTTCCTCACGAAATGCATTTATTCGATTTTTCAATTCCTGAAAGCATTCTTCTTCGTCAAAGCTTCGTTGTTCGTCGGGTGTTTCATGAGAGCCTGCATCAAATTGCTCTTTTGCCATGCTTAAAGTATACGACATTTGAATCTGCCTAGAAATGGCTAGAGATATCCGTTAACACTGTGAAAATGGTATAATATAGCTATGAGCGGCGAAATACGCAACAATGATGCATCTGAATACAAAAATCTTCGAGAGGAACCTCCCGAGAAGGTTGCGGAATTAGATAGTGTTCTGGGAGGGTTACTCAATAGCATACCTTATGAAATCCGCGTCAATCGAGAGACCTTCAATAACCCAAACAAGGTGAAGGTCTACGGTGCTCGTGTCGTTCGTCGTGAGGAAACACCGCCCGGAAGCCAGACAACCACCGGTATTATTCTACAAGAGAACGTTGACGCGGTTAAGATACGCTCGCATATGTTCCGACGGTTTCCACCCATCGAATGGTCTCGGCCAAGATATGTACTCGAATACTTTGAAGATAGGTCGGAACAAATGTCGATCGCTCGTGATAGCGTTACGTTCTACTATGATCCTGGCTTTAGTATCATCGCTGGGGGTGACCCGCTCATTTACGAGCAGCTTGGCCTTGATCAAAAGGATCCGCTGGACGCCATGATTGAACTAGCACGAACTCTAGGCCCGCAATAGGTTTTATATTTGCAAGCTTGAGCAACTTAGTCAGTTTGAGGTGTTTTGAGATAGGAAGAAATTGACCAACTTTTCAGCGATGTGAGTTGTGCTGCACTCGCTGTACTAAACCGAAGTATTTTTTCTACATCTTCACGCTCTTCCTTACTATTGAAGATCAATAGTTCAGACTTATGCGTGGTACGGTGGACTCTCCTCGTTGGCAGCACCTCAACAATTGTACTTAACACACCACCCCATTTACCGGTCATGTTTTGGAAGGCCTCATTCAGCGCAGCGTCTGACTCCGAAACATCGTTGCTGGCGGATGATTCAGATCGGACCTGTTCGGTAGCTAACATGCCAACAAGTGCAGCTTTTTTACGAAAGGCGTCTCCCAAGTGCCACGGTTATTCGATGCTAGCTCGGAGTGTATGGTTATCTCCATCAAGTGGCACGACAAATGGATTTTCAAGTCCTGTTACGTCCGGAACGGATATCCCGGGCATAGCGACGTAATCTAAGGTCAGGTGCGACCCGGCTAATCTATCACTTGGATGTTGGTCTTGTGCGGCGGCCTGTTCACCGAACACCAACACCTGCTGACGGGCTGCTTCATTCAGTTCAACGCGGTAGCTTAACATAGCTAAAGTCTCTCACTCCGCAATAGTATGCGCAAGCATATGCAACTTAGTCTGTTTGAGACGATAAGCGGATTCCAAGATCTGGTAGGCGTACACTTGCAACAATTTCGGCAGGAGTCGCAACACCGCTTTCAAGTAACTGACTTATTTGTTCGTACTCAGCTTCGCCTTCAAAAAGATAGAATTCCGCTATTCCCTCAGTATTCATATAATCACCGACAGGAACCAATCGAGCAACCGCCCTCAGAAAACCACCAGTGTCCAAAAATTCGTTAATAACTTCATTTAGTTCGACGGGTTGTCCCTCAAATAGTTCTTCGTCCTCGGTGGGTGCGTTATACCAGAATGATTCGGCCGGTATTGTTCCGACAAATGATATCTGCTTCCAGTACGGCGCGTCACGCTTCTGCGGACAATCTACATGAACTACACTAACGCCAAACGACTCATCGTCCCCAATAAGTGGTACCCAAAAAGGTTTTTCAAGTCCTGACACATCAGGAACAGAAATGCCGGGTATATACATTTGATCAAGCGGCATGTAAAAGCTTCCCAGGACTGGGTCGCTGCCAAGTTCTCCAGCTTGCTCTCCAAGCAGCACTAAGCGCTCAAGACCAGTTTGATCAATTTCTGCAGGATGGTGAATCATGTGTGTAGCCTCTCACTCTATTCTTTCGCAAGCAAACATGAGTTGTTTGTTGAGTACTGATAAAAGTACACATCGCTAAACTTTCGAACTATTCCGTTTCAAAAACAGGATGCAATTCGTACCTTTTAAATTCTGAAAAGGCAACAGCCACACCTCTATCGTCACAGTCGGCTAGGTTGCAAACGGCTTTTACTTGGCCATCATACAAAGTATTTTGTTCAACTAAGCTAACACCCGAGCACTTGAGTCCACATTTGCCAGCCCCGCTACAGGCATTACGACCAATCCACTCAGCAGTGAGTGTAATATTTTTGACCGCATGAGGAGCCTCAGCTTCATAACTGTCTGCTGCGGTGTATCTTTGCTCAACATTTTTCTCGACTGCTGCAACCATTTCGTCATGCGTATATACTAATCCGGCGCTTGATGTGCGCACTATGTTCGGCTCGATTTCGTGACCCATAATGTCTCCTTCTAATGCCTATATTCGCCTAATTCGCAAAAATTTGCAAGCATGAGCAATTTGTTGAACAGTATGCAAAGTACAAACCACTAAGTCTGGTTTTAAAACTTCGAAACTACCCTATTTCAACAAGAGGACTTAGTACGTATATTCCAACCCGCATCCCCATGTCCGAGGCCTCAGCATCAGTGCTTATTTGTCCGTTTTCTTTCATAGCATTGCCGATGATTACATCTGCCGCGGGGATAACTCCAGTTGGCAACACGACACTTCCGTCTTCCGCAATCATTTCTTCCAATGATGCAACGAGTTTTCGGGTTCGAGCATCCGGTATAGCATGGCGGGCTATATCAATATGGTAATATGCTCCGTAAACACCGCTTGAGTTTACAAGATGCTCCCAGCCGTATTTCTGGGCTTCACCAGAGGCCCAAGTTTCAGGGGTTGGTCGTACGTCATGAAAAACCATAGATACAATTATCTAGCAGTCGAACTTTCGAAGCAAGCATAAGCAGCAGCTAAACTGCTAAAGAGTTAGTCTATGCTTGGTTGAGTAGGTGGTGTGTCAATTGCTCGATGCAATGCAGCCAAATCGTTAAGATGACTGTACTCCTCGTTTTCATTCTCTGCAGACGCATCTGCAAGTTGCGCACGGGAACCGAGTGCACGTGCCATCGAATCTTTTGCGGCATCGGTTGCGATGAGACCGTCAGTTAAAACGTCCTTGAGCAGTCCTTTGGGTGTCAGTACCGATTTAAGGAAGTCTGCATCAAAAGATATTTCTATTCTGACAGTTGCATCAACAACACTTCTGGCAAGTGCAGTATAGACGTCTACAGGCGTCATTTTTTGACCCTCTTCTTGTCCAAATAATTCAATGGCGATATCACGCTCTCTCGACATGAACCTATAGTAACAAATAAGCCGCGTTTCAAAAGTGCTTATGGATAACCTCTATTAATGCTCGATTCAATTTCGTGAAGTATGCGATGCATGAATGCGCCAAGACGGCTAGGTTTTTGCTTAAGCTTGCAAATTATGTTGAATAGTTTAAAATCCAGTGAAATAGGAGATTCTATGGCTAGTGAATTTGAAACCCGGATACACGAACGAAAAAACACACTCATTGTAGCCAAGGCAACTGCGGGTATTTTGAAGCTGTCAGGTTGTGAGCCACAGATCTTTAGTAATTCTGGTACCCGACCAATATTTGAAGCAAGAGCCAGAGGAATTCTTCGTATTCGTGAAGCAGTTGAGGTGGGTCAAGAATCGTTCGAAGACGTTGTTTCGAGCGGTTGGATGCTTACCAAACACATAACGAGCAACAACGAACATGCTTCGACAGAAGAAATGGTTGTCTTAGAACACGACGGTGATTTAGCGGTAGTTGGACGTACTTCCTCATTTGTCGTTGGAAATGGGTACTTCCGAACTGGTGCTATTGGTATGCCAGGCGAAGAGGTAGATTACCCCGATTACGAGATTTCGAGAGATGGCCGCCGTCGTACGCGCGTATTGATTACAGAGTCCGAGATACAACAGAAATTAGCTCGATTAGTGGTGCAAGATGACTTACATATAGGTACGCCTTTTGAGCAGGCTCTTGCTGAATTAGATCAAGGCTATAGCGTCGTTGAACCGGTTGTCGGGGGTGACGACCCGCTAGAGGTTGTAAGGACTATCCCTATGCCCCTACCACCACTCTCTCCGCGCTCCTGATTTAGCCAACCTCGATATAAGTAAGACACTTCGAGCATAGTCGTTATGAAATACCCGTCCATGGATTTGTATTTTGCTTGTGCTTGCAAATAGTAAACTCGAGCTAGATAATGCGCCTTATGAACGAGGATATATTGTCCAGCTACGAGCAAGAATATAAAGCAACTCAAGAAGAGATCCATCATACCATAATTACTAAAAAACTTGGGTATCTTGGGATAGTATTTGGTGTAATAGGAGAGATCGGCGGGTTCCTGCTTGATAATCCCGGAATGATGTACATTAATGGCATAGCGTTAACTGTAGCCGCAGGTGCAGTACACCTATCAAACAAACGGATTAATACTCACGAACAAATCATCGACGATATGCGTGTTCTCTCTCAGCTTGAACAGGAATTTTGAAGCATTTCTTTCGTGTTTGTAAATACCTCAATTTGTAAAAGAACAGGTCTTAATGCTGGATTAGATCAAGGCTATAGCGTCGTTGAACCAGTTGTCAGGGGTGACGACCCCCTAAAAGTTATACGGACTATCCCTACGCCCCTACCACCACTTCAGCACGGCTAACCAAGACGTCAACTTGTAATAATATCATATTCGTGATATTATATATTTTATGTCAGATATACTTTCGCGAGTAATTGAAACGAAGGAAGCCCGATATCGCTTTTTAGATAAAGAAGCAGCCGAACTTTTTCAAGCTGAAAAAAATAGAGCTCTCGGGCTATTCAAAAGTATCATTCGTGGCCGAGAGTACACGGAAGCAACAGTTATCAGTGGCACAGGAGGGTTGTCGCGACAGTACCAGTCAATAGCTTTTGGCACTCAAACCGTTCGGGGTAAAGAACAAAATGTTTTTATAGAGCCGTCTATACTGCAGAGGGATCTTGCGGCAGAGTTTCCTACTCATATTTCTCTCACAGCTCTCGTAGCAGAGTCTGCGGGAGTACTCTATCCTCGTAGTCAACACGGATATCATATGCCCGCTACCGGTTATGAAGTCGCGAACTTTGTACTCACAGATAAAATGGGTCAATTCGGGCTTACACAAGCTGAGATGGACGCTGTAAACGACTTCAATGGCACTGCCCAAGCAATTGCTGAAATCATACAAGTATAACGAGTGGATGGATTCGTACTGCCTATAAAGCATTACGTGTCGGCCTCAATCACACCACACCTTAGCGTAGGACTAGCAAAAAAGTTAGGTACCTTCGAGATGCTTTTGCTTGCAACCAAATACGGATAGTATCATAATTTGTTTTATAAAACCGAGATCCGTAAAGGTTATTATAGAAGGAGTTTTTGTTATGTCCGAACAAAATAGAGCTGGTGAAGGCTTTATGTCACGCGATGATATAAGTGATGATGCCAAAGCACATTTATTTGGCACAATTGAGGTAGATTACGACAATAAGTGCGGCGTATTTGAGGTAGATGCGAACAAAGACCCAGATGCCGTTATAGTAACAGTCGGTCCTAATACAGATCTTTCAGACCCAGACAAATTGGTTACAGAAATCGATGGGCGCCCTGTCATGTATGATCGTGCAGAAGACATGCCAGAACTGCTCGTATTTCCTGAGGGAGAATAGTGCTTCTATGCCCGGTGCCATAACTATAGACCCACAGGCAAGTGAATTGCTCGCTAGTATAGCATCATCAGTTCCGTTACCTTTTGGCGAACACGACATAAGCGCACGAACCCTGGAATATGAGTCCATTGCCAAAGCTATTGGCGAACGCCTTGCTTCAGGTGTAGTTTTTGATGGTCAAGATCAAGCTGCAACACCAAATGATCTACTGGAAGCGATTACTGTTACCGCAGGTTCCATGCTGACGATAGATAACCCAAATTTATCTCGCTTTATAAACGATGAAGCGGCCGTAGCTTATGCCGGAATGGTGTATCAAACTTGCGTTGGTGCGTTTGCTTTGGGGCAAGCATAAACACAAACGAACATTTCTATTAACTTCGTTCTGTAGCGGCTTCGATTTCTAGAGCTACTGGGTCTTTTTCGTCAATCAGCTGATCGTAGGGGTCTGTCGGTAGCTTACTTTCGTAGGACTCTAATAATTTAGCGAATAGGTCGGTCACACCAAATATGGTTGTCAGACGGTTAAGGTGATGTGCCACATCAAATCGGGCAAATTCAGCATTGGAAATACCATCTACATAAGGCATCGCAAAATCGCTTTTGATTGACGAAACGCCACTATACATACGTGACAGCACGTTGCCGCCCAAAAAACCGACACTTGTGCTTGTGCTATTCTTGGAGTCGACGATCAAAGAACCAGATTTTTTATCAAACAACTCTGTAATTTCGTCATCAGTGTATGAACTGTGTAAGCGTTCAGCTAAACGTTGATCAATGCTTGGCAGATCTTTAGTCTTGACGGTTACACTTTGTACACGATTATCAAGGCCGGTTGCCGTTGGTGGCTGCAGAAGTAGATCGGTCTTGCTTTCGGATTGTTGGGCACGTCCAACGATGAAGAACGGACGAGCACGTCCGTAATGGGTTAGATTATACCAAAGTACTGATGATTGAAGCGCCTGGGCAGTGTAAACATCTTCTACGGAAAATACTTGTGTATACCCACTGCCAACTTCATCCGTATGTGGAAGCAAATCAATGGTGTCGCGCACAAGAGCCGCATTGGCATAGGCATGTTCGGCTTCATACTTTAGGGCCTCCAATGTCCGGGCGGGCTTAGACAGCTCACCAGCTAAAAGCTCACGAACTTGTTCGTAGTGAGGTGACATCTCCCCTGCATATACATCGAGGCCTTGGCGCGCTAATTCAATACTTGGTTGATTCATCACTATAATAGCATAAGCGTGTACTATTGTCAATATCTGTCGTTCTGTTCTCTATGTTTAAATCAAGAACGAGCTGACAGGTTGATTTTAGCTGCGATCGGGTGGAATTATCTCATCAAAGGAGTCGAGTGCAGCCTGAAACCTTTGAATATAGTCATCAGTCGGCTCACTGTCTAAACTCTGACTAGACGCATCATCAATTGAAACAAGTGCGGCTTGGAATCGTTTCTCCTCATCTTCAGACGATTTGCCGTCCAGGCTAGGCCAGCCTCCTCTTGGACCATCAAGTATCCAAGCACCAATTTGGTATCTTGGCTCCGAGGTATGGAATTCTGGTTGGAGTCTTTTCTCACTCATAATTAGGCATCCTTATCAATTTTGGAAATTGCTTGGTCGATATCGGTCTCCTCCCGAGCTAAATTTCCATCTCTATATATTGTTTTACGCTTATATGACTCTCTTAGCAATTCTACACCATTTGCTTTGATTATCTTTCGCAGTCCGGGTGAGCACATAAAGCCCGAGGCGTCACTTGTATTTTTAGGATAGCCGTAAGCTGGCATAATTTGTCGAACCTCTGGGTCAGTTAGTGTGTAACCTCGCCTCATGATCTCTGCTATAACACGTCCTAATCGTAACCGTCCTGGGTTTGCCGAATGATGGTCAGGGCCACTTTGGGTCAAAGGCTCTTCGCTTTGTATCCCACCTAAGTGATGTACCGTGGTTGTATCCACCTCAGTATGAGGAATGTCTGCATTGCCGGGGTTAGCCAATGCTAAATTATCATCTACATTACGCATTGACAAAGGCTGGTCTGATTCAGCTGAGATCATAGAATACAAAGTATCACACCCCTGGTGTTTAATAAATCAGTTATGGTTGAAGCAAGTAAAACTGCACTTTAGTACTTAGATGAAGACATTTGGGTGCCATTAGGGCAGTCTAATTATTTGAACCGTGTCGGGCGGCAAAACATTCGGTAAGATTATCGAGCATCCACGCAGCCACATAGTTCATTCCACCAAACTCATCAATCCCTGCCAGATCGTCTTTCTTAGCTAGACTTAACCAAGTAATCTCGTCACTCGGACCCTTCGTGTTACCAACGTTTTCAGTGATACGGCCACTCTGAAAAATATTCATTTTTACAGCACCCCAACCGCCTTCGGCGTGATATGCGGATACTATCTCTATAACCGGTTCGTCTGGCGATCGTTCGTTATACAGATCGATGGAACGACGCATAGTAGGATCTTCCGGGACAGGCACTTCAATACCTCGCTGGATGACCCTACCATGGCGATCGGTCACAATATCAACATCCTCATGGGTTAGTACTTCTTGAGATATTAGAGAAATTAAAGCAGTCGCTAAGACTTTTTGTCTTTCGAGCCCGAACAGGCCTTCTATTGGATTTGGTTCACCAAGAGACATTAACAATATAGTAAAACCATTCCAAGTAACTGTCAATTATACAGTACGGTAATTATCCCTTCGAACCATAATACTTAAATTGTGGCCACTTTTCGGTATACCGGTATGTATGAAACCAAAAAAGCCTTCTAAATCGACCAACGAAGATAATGCCTGGCAAGAAAAGATAGAGAAACAAGTTAACGCCGAAAAGGTACAAATAGATCACCCACGGGGTAAAGAGCGATTCGATCGAGTTATCGGTAACTCTCTAAAGAAAAAACTAAAAGAAGACTAGAGCGAAGATCCAAGTGGGGTGCAGGAGGCGTAGGTAGAAAAAACCGGAGACCATTTCTGGTCTCCGGCACCTCTTAGTGCTACTTCACATCACGTATCTTTACTGATTATCAGGTACTTCGGGAGCACCCGTTGTATCATGTTGATCTCCTTCCTGGACATTGTCGTTATCCGCTTTACCTTTATCGTTTGCTTCGCTTTGACTAGATTCGTTCTTAACCGTGGGCTGTGGTTGCGATTGAACTGGGTTTGACGGCGGAGTCTGTGCATGTACCTGTGACATAGCGACCGCTCCGCTTCCACCTAAAATTGCTAGTGTTGCAGCGAATGCAAGTAATCGTTTCTTCATGATTGCATCCTTTGTGTTAAATACTAATGATGTTTTTACTTATATTGCTACTCCTTTCTGGTATCAATGAGGTCGATACCTATAACTAGCCTAACTGAGTAACATGGGACTGCCATGAGAAAGAGTCGTACCATAGATAAATCATGTTCTACATTTCATGATTCATGACCTTATTTAAAGCGTACATAATGCGGCTAAAGCCCCGAACTCCTCCTTTATACGCAATGTAACGACTACGCCAAGTTGGCTCGTACTTCGACTTAAATCGGCGCAGACCATTAAAAGAATAGAAGCGATCACCATTTGAATAGACGAATGCCATCACAGAATTTATAACTGACTTTTCGTCTGACTGCTTGACTAATCCTGATAAAGGACACAGGCCTAGGTTTACGGCTCGAAAACCTTGTTGCTGTGCAGTTTGAAAAAATGCCATAAGAAGATAGTCATTAACGTTACCGAGAGATTTACTTGTGTGGCGTAGTAAGTCATAGTTAGACTCCTTGGATTGGTATGTAGGAACTTGGTTAATAAACGCCTGAATCATTCCCGCCGAATCTCTGGCTACCAACAGGTTACATTGTTGCAAGTAGTCCTCACTAAAATATCCCATAACAAATCCTCGTTCCTGACGACCCGGCAAAGTGAGCCAATCACTAGAGACTTCACGAAGACGCCCGATAGTCGTAATTTGGTGTGGTGGAGTTAGCAGTTCCCAGCTATATCCTTGTCTATCAAACTTATTTTTAATCTGTCTGAAGTACTTGTTACGCGACGTAGTCTTGCAAAATTCAGTAACGTCAACAACTGCTTCTTCGCCTATTTTTTGTGTGGCGAAATTCTGTTGACGATATAATTCTAACGAACTTTTAGGTAGATGTATGAAGGCTGGCAGCCAGTCGTTCAGACGGCTGAAGTCGACAAAATCTATGACAAGCTGTTCACGATAATTTTTTTTACCAATCGGATCACCGACAACCAAAGCAACTCCTCGCTGAACACGATATGCTATGGTTGCCTGGTGGTTTTCACGCTCCCCGCTAAAGTAGCTTTTATCGGTAGGCCATATTTTAAAGAAGTCCTCACTGTCGTTAGAGCCTTGCCCGAGTAGCTTCAGGGCACTATCTCTATTATGAGTTAAGCTCGAAAACTTGAAGCGGACAGGCTGAAACAAAGAAATAATTACGTATACGAGCGCTGTAGCACTTAAAATATTGAGGCTATCTACAAACGTAGCTGCACGACGAGTATACGGCACAAGCTCTTCGTGAGTCGTAATGCCGAATTGGTCTACGGTATGATGTAAACTGCTAGCAAGACTGATCTCTTGATGAAAATCATGAGTATCGAGTAATCCATACCCAACGCACCCGTACGTTAGAATAATAACTAACAGAATACCTATTACTTTAAGTGAGACGTCGAAGCTCTGAATAGCACTTTTGACCCTATAGAAACGGTGAAAACAAATCAATAATACAACCATTGTCAATGGTAACAGCATCTTTTGAGTGAATACCAAGGGATGATGGAGTGGATTGTGACCATAGTAATATACGCTGTTAATGACAAGCAAGAAGATGTAGAGAAGCACTGCCGCGATCCAAGCAGTTCGTTTTTGCCTGTGCAAGAGTGCACCTAGATAGACTAAGCTTAGGCCACTAACTAAGCGGAGGGTGATAATATCATCTGTAATGCTTCGCAAACGTAGCTGAGCTATCAATGTGCTCGAGATGATAACTAATCCGTTACCGATAACACCGATCGCAATAATCTTCAGGATAAACTTTTGATTCGAATAATACTTTCGTATCATAGCTGTGATGTTAGGCCGAGATTCTGGGATAACCACGGTAAAGAGTCATGATAAACTTGTGACCAAACATAGAAGGAGTGCGTACCTTTTATAGCCTCAATACTAACGTCCATGCCACTTGCTTTGCTTAAGTCATAGAGATCTTTTGCGTCCTTCTGAATTGCTTTCGTATCATCTCGACCGTATCCGTACCAACCGTGTATCCCACTAAATTTATGTGTTCGGAGAATTGTAGCAGGATCGTGCTTAAGATAGTTTTCTTCTGAACCGCCAAATAGTGTCGTAATAGTTGCGGCCCGCGAGCCAACTTGGAGTCGAGCTTCACCGCTAAAATCAACGAAATTCGTGTATACATTCGGATGTCGTAGAGCTAACATAACGCCACAAGTGCCACCATTGCTGAGACCTCCGATTGCCCACGACTCAGGTTGTTCAATCACATTGTAGTGAGTCTTGAGGTATGAAGGCACATCGATTGTAAGATACGTCTCAACTTTACCGCGCGAGCTGTCAACGCATTCCGTGTCACCTGTCTGGCTGCCGTTTTGATCCACCAACACCACCAATGGGGCTAATCCTTTGTGCTTTGCAGCAAAGTCATTAGTGGTCTTTTCTAGATTTCCACCATTCAACCAATCAATAGGGCCACCAGGGGTGCCTGCCATAAGTATAACAACTGGCAACTTTAGCTCTGATACCGTGAGTCCCGCCGGGGGCATATATATAAATGCATTACGAGCTTTAAATCCAGACTTATCACCCGGGATTGTAACGTCAAACACCTTACCCTGGCTCGGCATACTAGATAAGGCTGTAAATGATTTTTCGATACTATGGTCTAGCTTGTTTTTCCCAGTGACGCTATTTGAACGTAGTATGGTTACTTGATCCTGATCCTTGCTCGATTGAGAGTGCGACACCAGGCTTGCTAAGGTTGGGTAATAGCCATACGACTTATTTGCTAGCACCGCGATAAATAAAACTGACAAAATAAAGCAGAGGGACGAAAGCCCTACGTATTTTGTATCTTTTCGGATATTAAATAGCGTCAGACATAGGCACACAACTAACGGTAGCGGAGCGAGCCAGAGATCGTCCGGGAATAAGTCACCTCGAAATAATGTATGAATAGCTGTGATATCTATCAGGACAACGCCAATAAACGCTCCAAAAATACCTAAAAAGAAGGAGCGTTTTGACAGCTTTGATTGCGCCAGTAAATACACCTCAGTCCCAACAATAAGAGACGTTACAATGATTAAGATATTTAAACTAAGTAAATTCAAGAATAATAAATACCCATCTTAAGACTAACCGGCCGTTTCACCCGTTCCGACAGATTTCTTAGCAGCACCAGTTGCTGGCTTAAAACCAGGGGCACTGACTTGGATCGTGAAGTCTACTTCGTTCTTAGAACTACGATATAAGCTGTATTTGTTCTCTGGATAGTGACCAGCACCACTTTCATTATCAAAGTAGATGGTCTTAGACTCATTTGGGGATAGTTGTAGACCCGTTAGTACCTGATGGTATGCCTCAGTCTGGCCAGTTGTTGCATCCTTCATCTGGTAGTAGATCTCCATGTTTGACATGGCCTGTGTGCTCGTATTGTGCAAGGTAATTTGTAGTCGGTCAGAGATTGCCTGCTTGGTTACAGGATCTGCATTGTCTTCAACGGCCGCGGCAGTAATTGCAAGCCCGGCCTGAGTACTGGCATTTTGAATAGGGTTGGCACTGACGGGCAGAACCTGTGAACTCCCACTATTCTTAGATGGTGTTACTTTCTTGGCTTTGGTAAGTTGCCAGGCGCTTACTCCGCTGACTACAACAATCACAACAACTATAATTGGTATTATTTTCCTCATGTTAAACATCCTTCCTTAATAACTTTTGCTTAGTACTAACCCATACTGCAAAACAAACCGATAGGCTCGTTCCAATAAATAGCCAGAGTGCGTTTGGCCATAGCCCTATGGTGACAAATCCGACCGATTTCTGGTTGTAGGTGTCATTTACCCCAAGGTAGCCGAAGACTGGTCTTTCGTACTGCTTGGTGATAGACGTAACCTCAACGTAGTTACGAGTTGTTTCGTAGCCAGTAAAGTGAGCGATCACTGCCTGCTCATGAGCTTTATCTACCTGTAAACTCTTGAATAGCCCACCCGGGACCTGGTTATCTGGATCCATGGTGTCACCAATCTGGGGCATAATAAGGACAATTACCAGCCATATAACTAGGGCAATGACGAGCGCCGTACTGAGCTTTCTTGAGATTGATGCAATTCCCATTGCCAGGCAACTCCAAAAAAGCAGGTATACCCAGGACAAACATGTGACAAGTAGCAGTCGTAGAAAATCGACACCATGCAGTGGAGCGTTGCCAATAATAATTAGTGAGCCTACTATAACGATAAAGATACCGGCTACTGCCACTAACCACATAATAGCAAGCGCTAATACTTTCCCAGTTGCCATTGAATATTTACCGAGCGGACGACTGAACAACAACTGCAGTGTACCTCGCTGTTTTTCCTTGGCAATCATGCCGTAGCCAATAATGATGGCGAATAGTGCGCCAATAAGCTCTAGATACTCAATACTGCCCCGAAGAAGTTGCAAGGCAAACAGTTGGGGCTGTGGTAACACGGCATCTCCAGCGGCTTTGAGCGTCGCAATGTACAAGTTATAGTCGGCTATCTTAGATCGGAAGTCTGCAGCCGAGACAGCTACCGATAAGACCATGATAACCGCAAGGAACAAGAATAGAACGACAAACAATCGGGTACGCCTAAAGTCGTTCAGCTCCTTCTTGCATATTACTACTATGCTACTCATACAACTCATTTCTGATTCGTGATCGTTTGGTCGCGAGAAGTGCGGTAACGCTAACGACAGCAAAACTAGCAACAACTACTTGGCTCTTGGCGGAGTTTCCACTGGCCTGATCATCTTTTAGTATGGCTCCGCTGACCTGTTTGAAGTGCTCTGTGAGTGATAATGGCCCGAAAAGTGTTCGGTTGATATCAAAGAAGAAACCCTTTGAAACAATTTGTGCTGGCACTGGATTGAGCAGCGATACGGGATGTTCGGCTGTTCCGAGTTGGGGCAGAACGAACGTCAACAAACTCCAGATAACAATCGGAATAAGTAGCGCACTGGTTTCGCGCCGCGCATATAAGCCACTGATGAGCCCTAAACAGATGAACGGTATTAAGAAAAGCCAGGCAACACCGTAGAACGCTACGAGCCGAATACTGTCGGAGGCCGACAGTATGTGACCAATAACTAAACTAATGCTGAGCCAGTTTATGACTGCTGATGCTACCAGAACACCAATGAGCCATATACCGAGACCAGCTAGCTTTGCAGCTAAGTACAACGACGTACTAACGGGACGACTTAGCAAGAGATCAGTTACACGAGCCTTACGGTCACGGAGCGTGGATTGCACGCCCAGTACAATTGCCAACAATGCCCCAATCAGCACAATATATATAACAGTATTGCGAGCATAATAGAGTGGTGATACGCCAGCAAATGGATTAGGGGCACTTGTAATACCTTGTTTCAGGGCTTCGTTGTATACGTTGGTTACTGTGTGATTAGTTGCCCAACCAATAAAGCAAGACACACCTACCATCGCCAAGAACACCACCAGCAAGATTTGGGGCAGTCGTTCACGCTTGGCACACAACAGCTCTTGTCTTACTGTCGCCATAAACTGTTTCATTAGGCTGTCTTTGCTTCAATTTGCAGGTATATGTCTTCGAGAGACGCTTGATCTGGGAATGACTTGAGTGTATGAGCCAAGGAATCTTGGTATATCAGTTCACCATTTCTGAGAACGCCTATACTGGTGCAAGTTTTAGTCACTTCAGACAGTAAGTGTGTATTCATGAATATTGTCATTCCTAGTTCATGATTAAGCTTTACGATGATATCGCGCAGATTCTTAACACCCTGTGGATCTAGTCCGGAGGTTGGTTCATCCAGAAATAACACTTTTGGTTCATGGAGAATGGCTTGAGCAATGCCAACGCGTTGTCGCATGCCCTTACTAAACGTGGCTAAGCGCTCACCTTCATGGCCAGTAAAGTCCAAAAACTTGAGTACTTTATGAATACGCTTATCTGGCCTCGCAATTCCAGACAAACGGGCAAAAAACTGTAAATTTTCAAGCAGCGTAAGGTTATCGTAGAACTGAACGTTTTCGGGCAGATAGCCAATGGCTTGGCGCACTTCATTAGCATTCTCCGTAATGTCATAACCTGCTACTCGGGCGCTGCCACTGGTAGGTTCCAGTAAGGTCGTGAGAATCGTGACGATTGTTGTCTTACCGGCACCGTTGTGCCCAAGCAAACCAAATATCTCACCGCTCCTAACAATCATGTCCAACTGCTTCACGGCTCGTTTTGCGCCATAGGCTTTTGTAATACTTTTGGTTTGGATGGCTATATCTGTCATTACTTAAGAGTGTAGCGATTGTTTATGGGAATATCATGGGAGGCGTTTACGACTTTCGCTCACGGTATGTGCCATATAGGTGCAGGGCAAGTACGATCGTAATGATACCGCCAATGATTACTACCGTAAGGACCGTTGAATGCCGTAACAACTGTTGTAAGTTTGCGCCATAGTGTTTACCAATCAATAAGTAGAACCATATCCACGCCAACATAGAGACTAACGTACTCAAGACAAACGTCCGATAACGGACACCAGAAACTGCTGCGAACACGGTTATCGGTATGCGCATACCGGGGATGTGGCGACCAATAATTATTGTCCATATGCCGTACTTGTTAAATAACCGTTCGGCTCTTTGTATGTGCCGTTCTTTCAAGAATATAAACTTTCCGAGTCTGGCAATGAATTGTTGGCCGTAACGCCGGGAAATAAAAAACAGAATACTTGAACCGGCAACGACTGCGAGTACGGCCGCAGCAAATGCTATCCATATTGAGGAGTGTTGGCTGACCTGAACACTGTAGCCAGTGTAGGCCAGTATACCGTCTCCCGGGACTAGGATAGGTACCCCAGCCTCCTCAACAAACAGCAATAACAGTGGCGCCAGAACGCTTTGGTGTTGAATGAAGTTTTCTATCAGTTCCGTATAGCTATCGAGCAACCGTACAAGTGCCTCCAACTATTATCCTTTCGGAAGAGTTACGGTAACAGTCGTACCCTTATGGGGTTCAGACTTTAGGCCAATTGCCCCGTGATGCTGGTCTGTAATAGCCTTGCTGATGGCGAGGCCTAGGCCGAAACCTTTTGTTGTTCGAGATGTTTCTGCTCGATAAAAACGTCCGAATACTTTGCCGGTCTGGGCTTTCGTCATACCCATGCCGCTATCTTCGACAGATATCATAATATTCTTGCCAGCCAGTTTAGCTGACACACTGACATGACCATGTTCCGGCGTAAACTTAATAGCATTATCGACGAGATTCGTGAAGAGCTGATCAATAGTTGCTGGGAAGCCCTTAGTAGTAAGCCGCTGATTTGGTGGGTCGAACGTAAGCAAGATGTGCTTAGCTTCTGCTGGTCTAGAAAAACGACTGACAACTTCTGTTAGTACATCAACAATATCAACAGAGTGGTTCATAGAAATTGAACGCTCTTGATCGCCACGGGCTACCAACAGTAATCCTTCAGTAAGTTGATGTAGCCTATCGAGCTCTTCACGCGTGCTTTTAATGGTTGACTGATACTCTCTCGGGGTTCGTGACTGCTTGAGGGCAACATCGAGCTCGCCCTGCATGATGGTGAGTGGTGTCCTGAGTTCGTGAGAGGCATCGGAAACAAACTGTTTCTGTTTATCATATGTCTCTTCGATCGGCCGGAGAGTTCGTCCGGTGAGGATCCATGCCAGACCTGGTACCACGAGGAGCATAGTGCCGTTTAGTATGATGAGTACTCTTTTCAACTGTCCGAGAGCGACATCCCCGGCCACTGTTACGGTTTCAACCGTTTTATCATCAAACGCAACATCGCCAGTTTGCTCAACTTGCTGATTCTTGACCTTGCTTATGTAGCCCTCGCCAAACGACCGATCCATCCATACGTATAGCCCAGCGCTAAACAGCCAAAACACACTAAAGAATATCAGACAGTACACAAATGTGAGCTTTAACCGCGCGGACTTAAACATGCTTCTCAACCTTCATAACATAACCAAAGCCCCGAACTGTATGTATAAGCGGCACGCTACCGGCTGATATTTGCAGTTTCTTACGAAGGTACTTGATGTACGTCTCAACAATATTCGATAAACCGTCATAGTTATAGTCCCACACATGTTCCAGAATCTGGGGTTTGGAGAGTGACATGCCTTGGTTACGTAGTAAGTACTCGAGCAACGCGTACTCACGTGCCGTACAAGTAATATCAGTGTCGCCGCGTTTTACTTCTCTCGTAGCAGGATTAAGCGTCAGGTTGTCGATAGCAAGGATACTCGGATCGGCATTACCGCCGCGCCTGAGTAAAGCACGAATGCGGGCTGTTAGCTCACCAAATGCAAAGGGCTTAGTGAGGTAGTCATCGGCTCCACTATCGAGACCAGCAATCTTATCCTCAAGCTCACCCTTAGCAGTTAACATGATAATTGGTACGTTTGTGTCTTGTGCACGAATAGCCCGGCAAACTTCCAGACCATCTTGCTTAGGAAGCAGACGATCGAGGATAATTAGATCGTACGAATTAATCTCAAACTTATAGACGGCTGCCTCGCCGTCTGTGGCAATGTCTACCGCGTAGTGTTCTTCAAGAAGGCCACGTCGCAACACATTGGCAATTTTAGGCTCATCTTCAACAACCAAAATCTGCATGCTCTAATCATACCGCGCAATTATGAGAAAAGGATGGGAATCAGCTTGGCTCGGGGTCGTGCTTGGCCAATCGCTCTAAAACCACGTACACGATCAGTGTCGATACTACGGCAATGACGATTGCTCCAATAATGTCGATAAGGTGATGTACGCCAACATACACCCGCGAAAGTCCAACCAATAGTGTCAGGCCGAAGAGAACCGAACCGACCACACGATTATAACGCCAGACAATTGCTGAAACTACGGCACTCAAAAGGGTATGATCAGACGGAAAGCCATTATCAAAACCATGAGCTACTAAGGGCGTGAAATGACCAACCACAAAGGGTCGAGGGTTCATATAAAGTTTGGCAGCTATGAGCGACAGCAAAAATGTTAAAAGGACGCTCGGAACAGCAAAGATGAAAACTTCTTTGCGCTTTGCCCTGGGTACTTGCAGCAGAAACCAGATTGCAGCAAGAGTCAGAAGAAAGAAGATGACATATTTGGCACCAAATATCGCAAGCTTTTGTGTTAGGGTCATGAAACGTTAGTATACATGGGGATTATGAGAAACTCATGAGAAGTCTTTGGGTGTGTATAGTTTGTTGGGCTATCTAATTGGCTATGCCAACTAGAGCTGGCTACAGCTCAATAGTCACGATCTCACCGAACCCAGGTAGTTTCTGGCCAGTAAGTTCGTAGTATGGAGTGCCTGCTTCATGGCATGCACCAATAATGGTCAGAGCATGGGAGACGCAAGCGCGGTTAGCCGGTGGATTGTCAAGTAGCGCTGCTCCTGCTCGTCGAGACTCAATCGGTACTTTGCCGCGAACAACCTCGCGCATAATGGCGGTCTTGCCTCGTTGCACACTGACTTCATTCAGCAAAGCATTGACGACCATATCCTCTGCTTGCCATCCAGCACCCAGTGCGGTCTGATGGGAACGAAGTAACTTAGAAACCTCGACTCTCTCCGAGATAGGGTTAATACCAACCTCACGGTAGCGTTGACCCAGCAACACAGCCTGATTCCAGCCTTTTTCAGTTAGTGGCGATTCCCACTCGTCAATTGCAGCGTCATTATGCCCCTTGTTGACTTCGGCTTGACCATGGCGTGCAAGGTATAGTTTCACAAAGGTCATTATTGGTAACTATCCTGACAATTGCAAGGATCAGCGTATTGAAAAACCGAGGGTAACCTAAATAAAAAGAAGGGCTTTCGCCCTCTCGCAAGGAACACAAGCCCTTCTCAATTACATAATAGCAAATAAACATTAGCTGCAAACTTACTTTTCCTCAAGAAAAGCAAGGAGCCTCTAAAGCTTGCGCTTTAGCGCCTACAAACTAACTCAGGGCTATAAGTTTTTCAGGCTCTAGTACATCTGTCCATATAGCAGGATTAGCTCCTTGTGATGCCTTAATACTCGTCGTAACTATCGTTACTTCATCCTCCATACCCGAACTGTCTAGTACTTGCTTGGCATAGCCTTGAAAGTTCTGTTCAGCCCTACCGTCAGCTAATACAAAGCAAACAGTCGGGTACTTCTCTTCCTGCCAGTCCTCATCGTAGTTTTGTAAAAGACTCTCTAATCGTTTCCGGGCAAGAAACGGGGCTACATCATGGGATAGTTCAATAAAGTACTGGATTGAGCTTTGAGCCGCTTCTGTAGGCTTAAGCCATAGGTCGGAACGTGGGCTTGGGAAGGAGTCGAAGCGAGCCTGTTCGTTACGAGTGTGGACGTAGAACTGGTCAGGATAGTTTTGCTTAAGATGCAGGAAGGCCTGCTCTGTGTCTATATGGTGGTCAATGAAGTGTTCGGTGACTGATTTGTTCTTGTACATGGCATGCAGAACGGCTTCATTCAAGCTGAAGTTATCTTTGAGGTACTTAATACCTTTGGCCGTCAGGTAGTAACGGGCAGCTTTGCCGAGTAGTTTGTAGTTCTTACTATAATGCCGATCTACTAATTCTCGTTTTACTAGTATTGCCATTGTTTGATTGCATGCTGAACGACTAATACCTTTATATTGAGCGAGAAAGGAAGCAGTAATGAACCGGAATTTATAGAGCAATCTGAGCACATAGATTTGTTGCGCATTGAGAACGTATTCTTTACGTTGATTAACCATAGACTATTCTTGAACCACCGCTACTCTTATCTTTTTGTCTCTCTATAGTATATAGAAATAGAAGGAGAGTAAATAGAGTTCTTTTAAACTGTTAATTAAGTTAATACGACTTGCAACCGATGACAAGCATTATTGTGGATAACTCTATGTAGAAAAGACTTGTAACTAACCAGATAAGGATAGTACAATATAACCATATAAGGTTAGGAAAACAACTATGGCCGAGGGTAAAAATCAGACAGCTACTTCCAAAGCAATTGAGTCGCTTCAATGTATCCTCAAGCAACAACTCTCGCGGGATGTGGCTTACGATGAAGCCCAGGAAGTGGGTGAATCTCTAATCAACTTCTACGAATTACTTGCCTTAGAGGATGAGTGCGATGAGTAAACAAAACGCTGTCATCATGGCGCGTGTCTCCAGCAAGCGCCAAGGAGATGAAGGTTATTCGCTTCCCGCTCAGAAACGGTTACTTAAGAGCTATGCCGTTGGGCAGGGCTTATTTCCGCTACAAACTTATGAGATTGCCGAGTCAGCCTCAAAAGCTGTACAGCGCAAAATCTTTAAGGAGGCCATGAAGTTCATTGAGCAAAACAACATTAAACACCTTATTGTCGAAAAAGTTGATCGCCACGTTAGGAATCTACAAGATGCAGTTGATACGCATGACTGGCTGCTGGCCGATGAAGAAAAACGAGTTCACTTTGTAAAAGACTCGCTTATTATGCATAAGAATTCACGCTCCCAAGAGTGGTTGAATTGGGGCATCCGTGTCGTTATGGCCAAGAACTACATTGATAATCTTCGTGAAGAAGCTATGAAAGGCTGGGCTGAAAAACTTGCCCAAGGCTGGCTACCCGCGCCACCGCCCCTTGGCTACATGAATGCTGTGCAAAATGGTAAAAAGATCCACGTACCCGATCCTGAGACAAAAAAACTTGTAGTAGATGTTTTCAAGAAATACATAGAGCCGGATGAAAATTTAGACACCACGACTGCATATATGGCTAAACTCGGTTTGCGTACTCGTACCGGGCACCCATATGTTAGAGGTAGAGTGCAGAAACTGCTCACGAACACCTATTACATCGGCATCAACCATTTCGATGGCAAAGATTACCCCGGATCTCAAGAGTTGTTCTTACCGAAACAGTTATTTGAGCAAGTACAGTTAAAGCTTCACAGGCGAAGGCCGCATCGTTATAGCAAACACAATTCGCCACTCAAAGGTCTTATCCGTTGTGAGGACTGTGGGTCAATTGTGACGTGGCAACAGCAGAAGGGTAAATACTACGGAGTCTGTCGGCGACTAACGGAGGCTTGTAAACAAAACAAAATGCTTCGAGAAGATAAGATCGAAGAGATCATTATAGCTGAGCTTAAGAGATTGGTCTGTCCGTCACCCGAGATCATTGACTGGGTTGTTGATGAAATGCAGAATCGGCAGCACGAACGGGTTGAGGAGTATGAGCAACAGCTCGAGACACTCCAAGCCCAGTTGAAGCGGCTAAGAAGGATGGAGGAAACCCTATACGACGACAAACTATCAGGAGAGATAACTAAAGAAAGGTATGAGGTAAAGCATGCAGAAATTCTAAAGAATCAGGAAGATGCTGAGGATCAGATCAACAAGCTAGATAGCACGCTTGGCGAGCGCCTAGAGCTTCGCTTGGCAATTCTTGAACTGTCTCAAAAAGCAGCCAGCATCTACACGAACAAGTCACCAGAACAGAAACGCCTGCTCATTTCCAAACTATTCGCCAAGCTAAGTTTGCAGGGAGGTTCTCTATCTGTTAAATACTCAAAATTCGTAGAATTGATCGCAGAAAAAGTTCAAAAAACAACTAATTTAGCGGAGGGACAAATATGACATTCCAAACTTTTAAAAAAGACGATGATAACAGAGACGAAAATAGCCCCGAAGGGCTAAAATACAAAGTTTGTCTCTTATGGCTGGGGATGAGGGATTCGAACCCCCGATCGCGGAACCAGAATCCGCTGCCTTACCACTTGGCCAATCCCCATTATTGCCGGTTTAACAGGCTATATTGTACCTGATTTTGATAATTTTTCCAGGGGTACTCTACTTAATGGTGACCGGCAGATACTCAACACTCAGGCGGGCGTCGTCGCCAAGGCCAAAATATTCGTATGATGGCGTGGTGTTGCGGAAGATAAAGGCGTATAGCCACACGCGCATTCGATGGATATTACTAGCGCCTTCGGTATCTTGCAGGATACGTTCGCGGCCGGCGTAGATCAGCCAATCTTTCATGTCGTCATTCGGCGTTAGCTCATCGTTGTGGGCAATATCTTTAATTACCTGCTCAACATTTGGTTCTTCCATAAAGCCAAACTGGGCATGAATACTGATGACGGAGCTGTCGGTTTTGCTGTCGTTTTCGAAGATAGAAAAGGTGTAGCGGTCGGTTTCGTCAACATACGGGTGGCGGCCCTGCGCAACTGTCAAAACAATAAAGTGTTTGGGCACAGCGTTGAAGCGCTGCACAAACAGTTTGGCCAAGGGCGGTAACGGCGACGAGAGTTCGGTTGGATTATGAATCGTCATCACCAGGACACTCCGCTCCAGCCGTGGTTTACTGTGGGCTACCTGGAGCAAGTCACGCATACTCATGGTAGAGTGGCCCAAAAAGGCGGTGTGGACGTGCTTTTTACCCCATTGCCAGGTGCGCATAATGACAAATAGGACGATACCGATGGCCACGGGAACAAAGCCACCCTTGAAGAACTTCAACATATTGGCAGTTAGGAACATGGCATCAACCAGAGCGAAAGCCCCAAACACACCGTAGGCTGCTAACTTGGACCATTTCCAGACATAGATTGCCACTTGTGTCGCCGACACGGCCGTCACCAGCATTACGGCCGAAACAGCTAAGCCATAGGCGGCAGCCAGGTTGCTACTATTCTGAAAGGCCAGCACTAAGCTGACGCAGCCAGCAAACAATACCCAGTTAATCGTACCGAGATAAATTTGGCCGGAGTGCCCTTCGTGCGTTTGTTTAATCTTGAGCCGCGGTAGCAAACCCAAAGCCATACCCTGCGCGGTCAGCGAGAAACAGCCCGAAATCAGTGCCTGACTGGCGATCACTGTAGCCGCAGTCGCTAACAACACCATCGGCAACAACACCACGCGTGGCACCAAGCTAAAGAATAGGTTGTCGCCAACAATTTCTTGGCCGCTTAACAAGAAGGCTCCCTGCCCTAAGTAGCTCAACAACAAACAGGGCATAACCACGCTAAACCAACTCAAGCGAATTGGGCTGCGACCAAAATGCCCCATATCGGCGTACAAGGCTTCGCCACCGGTGACCACCAGCATAACGGAGCCGAGCGCCAAGAGGAGTGTGTACGGCTTGGTCTGAACAATAAACCGAATTGCATGCACCGGGTTGAGAGCCTGCAGAATTGCTGGTGTCAGAATAATCTGTCGTAACCCAAGGGCAGCAATGGCCACAAACCAAATCAGGATTATCGGCCCAAACACCTTACCGATCTTGGCAGTACCGTTTTTTTGGATGTAGAACAGGGTGGCCAGAATCGTGATAGTCAACGGGGTCACAAATTCCGTCAGCGACGGCGTGACAACCTTCAAGCCTTCTACGGCCGACAGCACACTAATAGCCGGCGTGATAACTCCGTCACCAAACAACAGCCCGGCCGCAAAGGTCAGCAAAACGACCAGCCCGAGCGTGGTTTTGGTGCGATGTTCTTTGAGCAGTGATAGGAGCGCAAAAACACCTCCCTCACCCTCGTTATCAGCTCGCAAAATTAAAATCACGTACTTGAGCGCCACAATTAAAATTAGTGCCCAGACGACCACCGAGATGAGCCCAATGATGGCACTGGGTGAGATGTTTAGGTGGGCTTTGCCAAAAAAGACCTCGTTAATGGCGTACAGCGGTGAAGTTCCGATATCGCCATAAACAATCCCTAAAGCAGCCAGGGACAAACCAGCAAGCGCACCTCTTCTTCTGTGTGTTGTTTTCATTCTTTGTAGTTTTTTGAACTGATTACTCCCAAAGATACCATGTCCGCGCCCCTGGGGTCAACAGAGACAAATACGAATTATGTAGTACCATGGTAGGAGTGAAAAATAATCTTTGGAGAATTATTGGACTCATCGGCACCATCGGGTGCGTACTCCTGTTTGTGCGTCAGCCCAGTTGGCCGACACCAGATAAAATCATCGTCTTTTTGACCTTTGTTTTTATGATGTTCGCCCAAGCCAAAGAGATGCTCAAGCACCTGCTGCCGTTTGTGGCGCTCCTCTTGGTTTATGAATCATTCCGCGGTCTCGTCCCTCACTTAAATACCCACGTTAACTATATGTGGATGGTTGGCGCCGATAAGTTCCTGTTTGGTGGTACTTTGCCGACCGTAACGCTACAGCAATGGTGGTGGCACGGCACTGTCGTCTGGTTTGATTTTGTGTTTTACCTCGCCTACATGCTGCATTTTATTTTGCCGATCGGCCTCGCGCTATTGATCTGGAAGTACCGTGAAAAGGCCTACTGGCAATACATCAGCACCTATTTACTGGTTTCGTTTATGGGTTTTGTGACGTTCTTGCTCTTCCCGGCCGCCCCACCTTGGTTGGCTTCGGATAAACAACTGCTCCCCCACATTAGTCGTGTCTCAACCAGTATTTTCCAAGCCCTGGGCGTTCAGGACTTCCCGTCGGTCTACAACAAAATATCCCCCAACCCAGTGGCGGCTGTTCCATCGTTGCATGCCGCCTACGCCACACTGTTAGTGCTCTTTACCTATAAGTTATTTGGCAAGAAGTGGGCACTGGTCGCCTGTATCTATCCATTCCTCATCTTTGTCGGCACCGTCTACATGGGCGAGCACTATGCCATTGACGAGATTCTCGGTTTTGCCTACGCGGTTGTTGCCTTCTTTCTGGTGGCCACCATATTCCACAACACCAGATTGCACAATTTGGTCCGTGGCTACTGGCAAGCTCAACGTCAACTCTGGTAAACTATCTGTATTATGCCAGTGCCAGCCGTTAGTTTTGACCACGTCAGTAAAAAGTATGGTTCAAGCCGTGGGGTACAAGAACTAAACTTTGATGTGGCTCAGGGTCAAATCTTTGGCTTCTTGGGACCCAATGGTGCCGGCAAAACCACGACCATCCGCATGATGCTGGACTTCATCCATGTGAGTAGCGGAAGCATTAAGGTGCTGGGGCTCGATAGCAAAAAGGATGCGGTCTCGATTCACAAGCGCGTCGGTTACCTGAGTGGTGACATGGAAATGGACCGCCGTCTGACTGGGCGCCAATACCTCGAATACGTCGCGCACTTGCGTGGCAATGTACCCTGGAGCACCATCCAAAAATTGATTGAACGGTTAGACTGCCAGACCGACAAAAAGATTGCCTATCTATCACGTGGCAATAAGCAAAAGATTGGCCTGGTAGCTGCGCTGATGCATAATCCCGACTTACTGATCCTTGATGAACCAACGAGCGGCCTCGATCCGTTAATCCAAGCTGAATTCCAGAATATTATCAAAGAGCATCGGGCCCAGGGTAAAACCGCCTTTATCTCTTCTCACGTACTCAGCGAGATTGAGCAAATCTGTGATCACATCGGCTTTATTCGTGAAGGCTTACTCGTTGATGTCCAGCCATTAAAAGTGTTGCAACAAAAGGCCTTACGCAAAGTTCGCGTAGCGTTGACGAAAGCACAGCCGTCGGCTCTTAAGGATGTTAAGGGATTGCACAACCTACGCGTCAGCGGCAAACACGTCAGTTGTGATGTTACCGAAAACTTCACCGGCCTTCTGAAGGCGCTGGCCAAACTACCGGTCAAAGACATTGTTATCGAAGAGGCAAGCCTCGATGACATGTTCATGCACTATTATCAGAGTACGGAGCAAACCGATGCTTAGTAGCATTTTTGGTAAAACCTTCTACGAAAAGCGCTGGACCATCGCCGCCTGGGCCTTGGGCTTATTTGCGATGACCTTCTTTACGATGATTTTCTACCCCTATCTAAAGAACAGTGGTTTTGAAGAAGTCGTTGCCAACGCGCCAAAATCGCTACAAAACCTGCTTGGCAATGCGGCTAACTACAAGACCGTGGTTGGCTATGTTGACCAGCAGATTTTCGCCCTACGGCTGCCGATGATGGGTATGATTATGGCTATCACGATTTTTGTGGGTATTGGCGTTGGTGACGAAGATCGGGGTACCTTGGAAACATTACTTGCCCTGCCAGTTTCGCGCACCAAGGCCTTTTGGCAGAAGTTTGCGGCTGGTGCCGCACTAACCGCTGCGGCTTCGGTTGGTATTTTTATCGGCGTGGCGGCCAGCTTTCCGGTCATTCACGGCTCCATGAACTACTGGAATCTCGCCCAGGCGACGTTTGGTTGTTGGTTGATTAGTTTGGCGTTTGGCACGCTGGCTTATGCACTTGGCGCCGCCACCGGCAAACGTGGTCTGACCATCGGCATCACCAGTGGCGTGGCTTTCATTAGCTACATGGTCAGCTCATTAGCACCGGCCGTCGACAAACTCAGTGTCGCCCAAAAGTTCACACCGTTCTACTACTACAATATTCCCGCCATTGCCCAGCACGGACTCAAGGCCACCAACTTACTGGTACTGGGCGGTAGCATCGCGCTCATGTTGCTACTAAGCCTACTCTTCTTCCGCAACCGCGACCTCGTCCGCGACTAGTTCTGCGTGTTACGAGCCTGCCACTTGGCAATTTCGCCATGATGGCCACTCAACAAAACATCAGGCACTTTTTTACCCCGAAACTCTTCGGGTCGCGTGTACTGCGGATGTTCAATCGATTGGTCATCGGCCTGGAATGATTCTTTCTCGGCCGACAGCTCACCGCCCAAAACGCCCGGCAGCAGCCGGACAACACTGTCGGCAATAATCATAGCGGGCAGCTCACCACCTGTTAAGACGTAGTTGCCGACGCAAAACTGTTGGTCGATGTAGTCGACAATACGCTCGTCATAGCCCTCATAGCGCGAGCAGACAAAGATCAAATCCTGGTTTTTAGCTGCCAGTGCCTTGGCGTGAGACTGCTTATAGATCTCCCCCCGTGGGGTTGGCAAAATTACCAGCGCCTCTGGACAAACCGATTTGGCGTGCTCGATAGCAGCCACCAGTGGCTCTGGCTTCAGGACCATACCATCGCCGCCGCCGTACGGCGTATCATCAACCTGTTTACGGGGGCCAAGACCAAAATCACGTAGGTTGATGTAACTAAATTCAACCGCGCCAATATCCTGGGCTTTGTGCAACATGCTGGCGTTCAGTGCCCCAGGAAACATCTCTGGAAACAGGCTAATAATTTGGATTTTCATAACGAGGGGCTAGAGGTCTAGGTCGTCAAGGTCAGCCAACTCTTTACGAGTCTTGCTCAAATTGCTGCTTTCTTCTGGTTCATCCGCTTCAACAGCTGGCTCTTCTTCGGTAGCAACTTCGGTCTTGCGACGATCTTCGCGGTCTTGACGAGGTTTCTCATCAGCATCTGATTCACTGCGCTCTGGCTTGCCAACACCGTTATCGACAATCTTTAGGTTATAGCGCGCGTCATTCTTGGTGCCAAGAGCACGCAACAGCGTGCGCAGACTCTGCGCGGTAGCGCCACGCTTACCAATAACACGGCCGAGGTCTTCTGGATCAACGGTAAGCTCCAAGAGCACGCCCTTCTCGTCAACACTACGGTCGACTTTAACGGCGTCTGGGTTGCTGACCAGCGACTTTACGATGTAATCAATGAATTGTTCGTCGATGCTGCTACTCATGTATAGAAAGCCTCCATTACGTGACCTATATAGTATACCGCACTAAGCAAGCCGAGTATCGCGAGATATTACGCTTCTTCAGCAACCGGTTCAGCAGCTGCTTCTTCGGCAGGAGCCTCAGCTGGTTCTTCAGCCCTAGGCTCTTCAACAGGAGTTTCTTCTTTTGGTTGGTTCTTGCGTAGCTTTTCGGCGTTACGCAAAGCACCCTTTTTGTTTGATTCCAAAACTACCCAGCTTGGTAGTTTGACGCCTTCGTTCTTGAGAAGACGAGCCACGCGGTCCGATGGACGAGCGCCATTTTTTAAGTATAGCTCAGCTTTTTCCTTATCAACGGTAAGGGTTTTGCTGTGCGGGTCATAGCTACCGAGTTGGGCGACAAAGCGTCCACTGGTAGGGGTCCGCCGCGAGTCCTGGACAACCATCCGGAACATCGCATGGCCTTTGCGGCCAGTTCGTTGCAAACGAATTGCTAACATAAATGTTATCTCTTTCTACTTAATTACTATCAACTGCCTATTTTACAGATAACGACCTCTGTTGTCAAATATAGTTTTTACCGTTCGGCTCGTCACCTACATGTCGTTGGCCCTGCTATGGTTTTTGGAGCATGACTTAACGAGTTTTTAAGAATTCAGATTAACTAAGTTAAGAACATTCTGAAGTTATTTAATCTGAATTCTTACCTTTTGGTTAAGTGGTGCTCCAAAAACCATAGCAGGCAAAAACAAACGAGTAGAGGCCGATAGCCACCAGCCTACTGCTGGTAGGCTTCGAGAGCCTTGGTGGCGGCCGCTTGCTGGCCAGCTTGCTTCGATGGGCCAGTACCTGTTCCACGTAGTGTGCCGCCGATGTAGACACCAACCGTAAAGACCTTGTCGTGGTCGGGGCCTTCTTCGCTAATAACCTTGTAAACGGGTGTTTTGCTTTCGCGGCTTTGAGCCTGCTCTTGTAGGCTCGATTTGGGATCCATCCAGGAGCCGGTCTTCAGAATCTCTTCGAAGGTAATTAATAGGCTGTTCTCGATGAATTTCTTAGCCACGTCGTAGCCTTGGTCAAGATAGATGGCGCCTAACACCGCTTCGTAGCTGTTGGCCAAAATCTGGTCACGGGCGCGTTCGGTGCCACGTTTTTCACCACGGCTCAGACGCAGCATTGGCTCAAAGCCAGAGCGCTTGGCAGCAGCACCGATGCTTTCGGTGCGAACCAGGGCGCTACGCCAGTTGGTCAAGATGCCTTCCGGCTCACTGAAGTGACTGTACAAGAATTGAGTTACCACCAGTTCAAGGACGGCGTCGCCAAGAAATTCCATGCGTTCGTTGTGCGCTTGGGCGGTTTTTTTGTGCTCGTTCACATAGGAACGGTGCGTGAAAGCGGTCATCAACAACTCGATGTCGTTAAAGGTCACACCGAGCGTCTCTTGAGCAAATTTTTGGTATGAGTTAGAGTCCTGCATCTCGTATCTTCTTTAGGGCGATTAGTATGATTTTACCGATGTCTTCGTACTCGATTTTATCAAGGGCTTCGTTGGTTGAGAACCACTTAATGCCATTCATCCAGTCTTCGGGCACGATTTTATTTGTGTCGCCAAGGGCCTGGACGAGGAAGATTTCGGTGGTCATCAGCACCAGGCTCTGCTGGCGACGATAGCGGAAGTTGATCTTGCCGAGCCAGTTCAGAACTTTGACGTCCATCAGGCCGGTTTCTTCGCCAATTTCGCGCTGGGCGCAGTCTTTGGCG
Organism: uncultured Candidatus Saccharibacteria bacterium; assembly: GCA_964410185.1. Lineage (GTDB taxonomy): Bacteria > Patescibacteriota > Saccharimonadia > Saccharimonadales > JAUPVS01 > JAUPVS01. The sequence continues at coordinate 210,084 of CAYPFM010000003.1, forward strand.
GTCTCACCTTCTTCGATGTGACCCTTGGGGATGGTCCAGCGATCTTTGGCGTCTTGAATCAGCAGGATTTCGAGCTGCTTTTGGGGATTGCGGCGAAAGACAATGCCACCAGCGGTTGGTTCGCGGACGACTTCTTTGATTGTCGGCCGATGCTGGCTGACAAATTGCTTAAAGCCTTTAATTGGTTTTGGTCGATTGGCCATAATTATTGTGCCTTTTCTTCTTGGTTGCGCAGCACTGTGCCGAGGACGCCATTCACAAATTTCGAGGAGTTCTCGCCACCAAAGGCTTTCGCCAGCTCAACGGCTTCGTTGATAACAACCTTGGGGGGTACGGACGGTTCGTGGAGGAGTTCGTAGAGACCAAGTCGTAGAACAAGGCGGTCCATGCGGGCAATCTGGTCGATTGGCCATTCAGGAGCGACTGGTTGGAGAGCGGCATCAAGATCGGATTGCTCCTGGATAACACCTTTGACCAGCTTGGTAATAAAGTCCTGGTCATCAATATTATCCTTGTAACGGTGGATGTTCCGTTCCAGAATCTCATCAACATCTAGGTTGGTGTCGTTGCAAGACAAACGGAACTCATACTCGTAGAGCGTTTGCAGTGCGACGATTCGACCTAGGTGACGATTTGATGCCATATTGTTAAGTTCCTCTTAGTCGGATATTGCCAGGAAACTGGCTTTATTATAACCGATTATTGCGCTGATGCGCTTACGCTTTTTTGCCGAACTCTTTGCGAGTTGTGAACGCCTTGACTGGCGATTTGGCATTTACCTTACGAGCGAGCTTAACCACCAAGTGGCTGCGGCGGGTGCCGGTTCGGCGGGGGCTGGTTCGTTTTTTGGGCTTACCCATAAGAAAGACTACTCCTTTTAACTGAATGTTATCTGATAAACTTGAGGCTATTATAGCGCAAAAACACCTTGAACACAACCGTACTTATTGACAATTTGCTATTTTAGTTATATAATGTCGCTACTATGGCCTTCGAGCACTCCCCACTGGTGACGTATGCCCTCGAAAACGGAATGAACCCCGGGGCTACTGCAATGACCGAAGAAATCAACGCCCAAGCCGACCGCGTTAACCAAGTCATGAGTCAACTAGAGGATGGCAGCTACCAGTATCCCGAAACGTTTAGCCCAAACTTTAAGCGTGTAGCTGTTGCCGTTGCCGCAGGGATGATAACGGTTGGCAGCTTTACTGGGGTCTACAAGCTGGCTACCTACGATGCCGTTCGCCCAGCGACCGGTCCGTACTGCCCGGCTGAAGCCTACGGTCAAACGCCGCCGGTTACCCAGGCAATGGACAAGTCCCAGGCCTACCAGGCATACATTAGTGGCATGACGTCACGCAACGCCGCAGCCAACATCATTATTACCTGCTAGATAACGAAGCTAACCAGTTTACCTGGTACGAAGATAGTCTTACGGATGGATTTGCCATCCAGGTAGGCTGCGACCTTGCTGTCAGCCTTGGCCGCGCCGACTATGTCCGCTTCGCTGCTGTCGGTCGAGACACTGATTTGCGAGCGTACTTTGCCATTAATTTGCACCACGATTGTAACCGAATCGGCTACCAAATATTGTTCGTCCCATTCTGGCCATTGGCTGGTGTGGATGCTATCCTGGTGGCCAAGTTCTTGCCATAACTCTTCGGTCATGTGTGGCGCGTACGGGGCCAGTAGTTGCAATAGAGTTTCGATGCTCACCTTCCAGCTAGCACCAGCCACAAAACCATCGGCCGCTTTAATTTTATAGAGTTCGTTCACAAACTCCATTAACGCCGCGATTGAGGTGTTAAAGCCGAAGTCGTGCATATCTTGACTGACCTTCTTGATGGCTTTGTGTGTCGCACTGGTCAGTGCCTTGTTTTCGCCAGTGTCGGTGTTTGCCTCCAGATACTCCTGCACCAAAGTCCAAACTCGCTGCAAGAAGCGGAAGCAGCCGCCCATGCCCTCAACGCTCCAGGCCGCCGACTGGTTCCAGGGACCAATAAATAGTTCCATCAAACGGATGGCATCGGCGCCATAGCCTTGCTCAATAATTTCATCGGGCGCGATAACGTTGCCCCAACTTTTGCTCATCTTACGGCCATCGGGGGCAAGAATCATGCCATGGTTACGCAGGGTCTTAAATGGCTCGTTGAAGTCGATCAGGCCGTCGTCGAACATAACTTTGGTCCACATCCGCGCGTACAGCAGGTGCATAACAGCGTGTTCGGCGCCACCGATATAGTCATCAACCGGCAGCCAGAACTTTACCTTCTCGGCGTCAAAGGCGGCTTGTTTGTTGTCAGGATCGGCGAAACGCAAGAAGTACCAGCTGGAACAGGCGAAGCCGTCCATCGTGTCGGTCTCGCGCCAACCTTCAACCCAGCCATCCTGTGGCTGACCATCCTTGAATGGCTTGGTCTCGCCGGTTTCGGTGTTGAGCCAGACGTGCACCCAGTCTTCGGCCCGAGCCAACGGGCCCTTGCCGGTGCCATCAGGTTTGAAAGAATCAACTTCGGGTAGCACCACTGGTAACTGGGCAGCGACAACAGGTACAGCGACTAGTTCTTTGTCATTTTCGACTTTGGTTTGGTCTTGCTTCAGTGCATCGGTAATAAAGTCTGCTTTGGCACCAGCCACGGCAGCTTTTTCAACCCAAATAATCGGAATCGGCGCGCCCCAATAGCGCTGACGACTAATCAGCCAGTCACGAATCTTGTAGTTAATCTTTTCCTGGCCATGTTTTTGCTTCGCCAACTCGGCCACGATTTTTTCGCGGGCTTCACTTGATGGTATGCCATCGTATTTACCAGAATTGGTCATGATTCCTTCGCCAGCATAGGCGGTTGACCCGGTCAAAGCTTCTTCAAATTTAAGCTTGGTACCAATGCCGTGAACCTTTTCGACAACCTCGGCCTTGGTGAACCAAACTGGTTTATTAATCTTCGCCTCTTCGGGTGCGACTTCGATGGTCTCCAGGTCAGTCAGTTCGGTGTAGGCCGTGTAAAACTTAACACGACGATTAAGCTTTTTATACTCGTGATAGAACTCGGTGTAATATGGATCACCAACCAGTCGAACGGGGCCGTGGTTGATGTAGCCTGCTTCTTCTTTCAGTTCACGATCAGCCGCTTCTTCTGGTGTTTCACCTGCCTCTATCCCGCCGGTGACATAGCTATAGGACTTGGTCTCCCAGGCAATCCGATCCAGCAACAAGTACTTGTCTTCGCTAGGGTGCTTAACAATACAGCCAACGGCATTCCGTTCAACGGTTTTAACACCTGGTCGAGGCGGAATCACCGTATCCTCATATTCAGGCAAAATCACTGACTTAATCGGCAGCTCGAACTTCTGGGCGAACTCGTAATCGCGCTCGTCGTGGGCCGGGACAGCCATGATGGCGCCAGTGCCGTAGCCGGTGAGCACGTAATCGGCAATCCAAACTGGAATCTTTTCGTCGTTAACTGGGTTTACGACGTAGGCACCGGTAAAGACGCCAGTTTTCTCGCGGTCGGTTTCTTGGCGTTCGATGTCGGTCTTGGCGTGCGTCTGCTCAATATAAGCCTGGACGACGGCTTTTTGCTCAGGCGCAGTAATACTGTCGACCAGTGGGTGTTCGGGAGCCAAAACGACAAAGGTGGCGCCAAAAAGCGTGTCGGGGCGTGTTGTGTAGACACGCACTTTTTGTTTGGAATCAACGACTGCAAAATCAACTTCGGCACCCTTACTTTTGCCAATCCAGTTACGCTGCATCGACTTGATTGAGTCAGACCAATCTAGATCTTCCAGGTCTTCCACCAAACGGTCGGCGTAATCAGTAATCTTAAAGAACCATTGAGCTAGCGGGATTTTTTCAACTTTGGCGCCGCTGCGGTCGGCGATGCCATTGACCACCTGCTCGTTTGCCAACACGGTTTTATCGACTGGGTCCCAGTTAACAATTGATTCCTTGCGATAAGCCAGACCCCTCTTAAATAGAAGCGTAAAGAACCATTGGGTCCAGCGGTAGTAGTCGGGGTCGGACGAATCGATTTCGCGTGACCAGTCATAGCTGAAGCCCATCTGGGTCAGCTGTTGTTTGAATTTAGCGGTGTTTTCGGCGATGGCCTGCTTGGGGCTGATGTTATTCTTGATCGCATAGTTTTCGGCTGGCAAACCAAATGAGTCCCAGCCCATTGGGTGCAGCACATTGTAGCCATTCATCCGGCTGTGGCGGGCGACCACATCACCGATGGTGTAGTTGCGCACATGGCCGACGTGCATGGCGGCCCCGCTGGGATACGGAAAGTACTCCAGGATGTATTTTTTAGGCTTGGTTGGGTCCTCGCTGGCCTGGTAAATCTTTTGATCTTCCCAGTTTTTTTGCCACTTGGGCTCTAACTCTTTTGGATTGTAACGTCTCATATCTGTTGCATTATAGCCGAACTATCGTAAACCGTTAACCCCCGAGAGGACTCGTTTAACATCTGGCTCAACTTTGACCTGGGCGTAGTGAACGAACTCCCCCTCTTCATCGAACATGGTCTCGAAGTGCTTTTTGATGCCCCACACCGATAAATCAACTGTTGCGGCAACAGATTCTTGATAGTCGCTATCGACCGTACTTAAGGCAATCCGTTGGCCATCTTGGTTGATAAAACTCGGGTCAACCGCGCGTGGTCTAAAATGCGGTATCGGCACAAATAAGGAGTTTTTATCATTTTCGAGGCTGTCGCTTGCAAAGGCTCCTTCGAATCCTTTATGTACTGTTATGTCGAGCTCCCCCTTTTGCAGTAGGTGCATGAGCGTCCAAATCGTGTCATTGCCCCATAGTTCAAGCTTCACCAGGACTTCTGGGTCCGTTGCGTCCATATCGGCTTCAGTTATGGCACCCGAACGAATACCCTCTTGTATGGCCGTCAGCAAAAGTTTTTCGCGAACAGCGTGTTCGTCTTCGGCCCAGTGCTCGCTATACAGCCTCAAATAATTGATTCCAAAAGTACGTGCCGCTTCTTGCGTTCCAAAAACAATCATCCCATCTTCGACGCTCAGTTCGGCAATCAAGCCTGGCACATCGTTGGGGCACGTCCAGCGAGCAAATTCTCGCAGGGCATAATCTACTCGGTCAATACATAGGTCAGGCGATGGTCGTTCCACGAAGTCGGTGATCGTAAAGTCGAACAGCCCATCAAAATCATAGCCATACTGTTCAACAAATTGGTCGATTTCGAAGTACCTGAGCATATCCTTGAGCCGACCGTCATGACTTGTCTCGGTACCTCCAAAACCCTCCTTGCGCCAATCGTCAAGATGAGAAAACGCCCCTTGGGCCGCATCGTGAAACAAGGCTCTAACCTGTTGTTGGAAGCTACCACCAAGTTTTCGCGTCAACAATAGACAGCCGATGGAGTGCTCCAGGCGCGAAAAATTTGCCGCCTCAGGTTTAGTCGCATACACTTCGGGTAAAGTAAGTTGCTCGATATAGCCGAGACGCCAAATGGCATGACCAGCATCCGAATGCAACAGATCAGTAATAAAGGCATCTTCAGGATTTTTATAATCGAAATCAAATCGACCATATAAACGGTCGTCAATGGTCATACCTTCCAGCTTGCGTTCTGGGCCGCTGTAGTCAAAATTAAGGTCAATTAGCTGCTCAAACGGTTTTATCCGCTCAAAACTGCGCTCATCTTCGGGAAACATGACCCTAGTATGTTAGCTCCCTACAGAGATTGCAAGCATAAACAATACGCTATATGTAGCGTATTGTACCGCTGGTGTAACACCAAAGGTATTGTGCTACAGCTCATTTATACCACGTTTGTGATGAGTTCGAGAGTATGTTTGAAGACATTCGCGTCATTCTCGAGGAGTGTAATCCGGAACCCGTGGGAGGTGCTATTAAAACCGGTTGTCAGCGGCACGGTGCAAACACCCGTCGCCGCCATGAGCTGGTAACAGAATCGTTTGTCAAAATCATTAGCTGGTATCTGGGCCAGCTCTTGGTCGAGCAGCGCCTGGGCTTCTGGGTTTTGGGCGGCCAGCGTAAACGGCCGCGCCATGAACGAATCGCTAAACGTAACCGACAGGTAGAAAGCACCCTTGGGTTTGACCACCCGTAATGACGGATGGGCGTTCAAAATGTCGGCAGCTTGCTGGGCTCGATCGGCGTATAAGCTACGGCGCTGAATCAGATGCGCCGGATAGCGTTTATCCCCCAAGATTGCTGGCAGGACCATTTGCGGTAAGGTCGTTGAGCACACCTCGGTCATCTTAGCTTCTTCGATCGAGCGGGCGTAGGTTTCGAAGTCTTTGTCGTTCTGCGTGTTATAAAACTCCACCCAGCCACAACGACTACCCGGCCACGGAATCTCTTTAGAGAGGCCACGCATAATCATGGTCGGAACACCGTCGGCTAACTCGGCCAGCGAGACGAAGTCTTTGGGTTCGTAGGCGATGTTGGCGTAAATCTCGTCGGCGATCAGGAACAAATCGTATTCCTTGGCAATGGCCACAAAGGCTTCCAGAATCTGGCGAGGATAGACCATGCCAGTTGGGTTATCAGGATTGATAATTAACAGGGCGGCGATGTTCGGGTTGTCTTTGACCTTTTGGCGAACTTCATCGACGTCGGGCAACCAGCCGTTATCCGGATTGAGGTGGTAGGTCTGGTGAAGCGACCGACCGTGCGCGCCTTCAATCGATGAATGCGTTGGGTAGGCCGGGTTCGGTCCCAAGACGCGGGCGGTTGGGTTGAGCCAGGTGTACACCTTGGTAATGGCATCACCGAGACCATTGAAGAAGAGGATATTTTCGGCTTTGAGTTCGACGCCGGTTTCTTGGCTGCGGGTTCGCGCCAGATAGTCACGTGCCTCATTCAGGCCTTTGGTCGGTGAATAGGCATACGACTTGCTGTCGCCTGCGACTTCGTTGGCGACGATGGTGCGAATCCACTCTGGCACTTGCTCGCCCTTGGCAACTGGATCGCCAATATTTTCCCAAATGATTGGGATGCCAGTAGCGGCGAGTTTTTGGGCAAACTCAACAATGCCACGAATTTCGTAGCGTAACTCGCCTGCACCGGGGTGAACAATTGGGACTCTCATTTACAACTTCCTGGCTTTCCGGCGAGCTGTTTCGAAGGCATAGGTTACTTCGTATTTTAACCGGTTAACCACTAGGTCTTGGGCCGGTAGATAGGCTACGTCATCGCCACCAAAGCCACGCTTAAACACCGAGACACCATAAAAACGATGCTTGGTGTTGCCATGTTCGGTGACACCCCAAAAGTTATACCGCTGGCAACCACGCCGGCGGGCTTCTTGAATGGCCTCCCACTGCACCGCGTAGGCCCCCGGGTATTGGCGAGCTAGGTCGGTGCTGGCTCCGTAGTGGTAGGCGGCCTCTTGACCATAAAAAATAATGAAGGCCATGGTCAGCAGCTTACCCTGATAGGTGGCGCGATACATTTGAACGGCATCAACTTCTTGGAAGGTCTTGAATTGCTCGGTCAAAAACTGCTTGGTAAATGGTACAAAATTGTGGCGTTTGGCGGTCTCTAACTGCAGGTTGTAGAACTCATCCAGGTATTTGGCGCCGCTGACGACTTCGACTTTAATGCCAAGTTTGGCCGATTTATTTAGGTCATAGCGCGCGCCCTTGCGCATGCCACTTTTAATTTCGTCGTCGGTTTTGGTGAGGTCCAGCTGACTGGTTAGGTCGGCGGTCAGGTGCATTGGTGCCTTGCGGAAGCCAAGTCGCTTAAACATTTGCTGGTTTTCGGGCGTACGCAACAGCTGCGGGCGGACGCGAGCAAAGACACAGTCATGTGCCTTGGCGATTGCTTTGAGGTCTTTGACCCAGGTGGCATCAAGACCCTTCACGCCCCAGTCGAGAATCGGGCCACCAGGCACAGTCAAATGGCGACCGCGCCGAGCTGGTTCGACAATGGTCTGCAGAACACCGACCAACTTATTAGCTTGATAGTAGCCATGGCGGATAACTGTGTGGCCCAGTCGCTCATGAAAGACACCCCAGTACCAGGAGTGCAAAAAGTTGGCTTCGGGATGGGTGGCGATGTAGGCCTCCCAGACGGCTTGGTCTTCGATTACTTGGATGTCAAACATTGGTTGATTTTAGCACAGATTCGCCGTGCTACCCCTGTTGTTACATGTTTATGGGTCGGTAAATTAACAATCGTTTGAGCCAGCTGTTCGCCTTCGGGACAGTCACCGGTATGGTAGCTCGTCCGCTCCAGATAACGCTTGGGAGCAAGCGGCGCGTCATACCAGGTATCGCCGATGTAAATATTGGCTTTCTTTAAGGTGGCAACCAGCTGGGCTCGGTTGGGAACAGTGATTGGAAAACGCAAGTAGGAAGGCTGGCCGTTGGTGGCGTACTGCACCTCGGCTGGCAGTTCCTTTTGGTAGATTGCCGCGATGGTGCGCCGATGGGCCAACTCAGCTGCCTGCGTATCCAGTAATCCAAGCAGCAGCTTGGCCGCGCTGTTCGACATTGCTCGCGGCTCTTTGAGGTTGTCGCTCATTGGCGTCGCCAACAGCCGCCCTTTCTTCAAAACAAAATGGACGTAGCGGCCTAAGCCGATGCTATAGGCGTGCCGAATCAACATCGTCCAGAACGGATAGTCACGGTTTTTACCGCGTTGCCAGAATGACACCTCTGTCAATATCGGAGCTTCCATTGGTTGACTACGGCGGTCGATAATGGCTCCGCCGGCTACAACATCGAGTGGCTTATCTTGGCTAAACGATAGCATCACTAAATCACCAACCGTCCCCGCTTCGCGGCCATCTTCGTAGACCGCGCCCATGCTGTGAGCCAAGTCTTCGATTAACAGCACAGCGTGTTGCTGGCAAAACTTTTCGATGGGTTTGATTTGTACCGGCAAGCCAAGTGTATTCTGAATAATAATGGCCTTTAGATCGCGGTGGGCCTCTAGTTGCTTGGCGCCAAAATGCAGACTACCTGGCGCAACATCCAAGAAGACTGGTTGGTAGCCGGCTCGCTCGACAGCCTGAAAGACCACGTAACAGGTAAAGCCGTTGATGCCGATCTTCGCCCCTTTGGGAAGCCCTGAACCACGCAGGCCTAGCTCCAAAGCCTGCCGTCCCTTGTAGGCCAGGTGGGCGGTGCCGCCATATTGTTTGCCCAAGCTTGCCTCGACCTGTTGGTGGTCTTTAGTGGAACCATTGGTCGTCAAGCTTTTGCGAACAAAGCCTTTGCCGTAGTTGGAGCCGAGGGAATTAAAAATCGCCACCCTAGACCCCTACGGCAGTTTTAATAATGTCGGCCACTTGCTGAGCGTGTGTGTCTTGCGGAGCGTGTCGTCCGCCGTTAACAATGTGCAGCTCGGAGCCTTTAATCAATTTGTGCATGGCGCGGCCATCTTTGAGCGGCGTAATCGTATCGTCGGAGCCCCAGATCATGGTCACCGGCACAGTTATTTTGGTTAAGTCGATGGTCGGATCAGCGTTGAGCATGTTCTGCATCGTGGCTCGCATATTCGGTGGCGCCTGGCGGTAGTCCTGCGCCCCAATTAACTTATAGAAAGCCTTGTTAACAACTGGGATTTTAGCCAGTGGCTTGCCGGCCTTGGCAATAACTTTTAGGGTGTTGAGTTTGGTATTCCCGACCACCGTGTTATGCGGCAAACCGGCGCTATCAATCAAGATAAGCTGCTTAAAACGATCTGGGTACTTTTGCAGCAAGGCCAAGGCAATCCGACCGCCATTGGAGTGACCAATCACAATCGGTGAGTCTTCGCCTTCCAGCTTGTTTTGTAGCCAGTCGATATACTCGTCAATCGTCCAGACCTTGTCACTGGGCTCGGTCAGCCCCGGCACTCGCAATAGGATTGGTTCAACGCCCTGGGCTTTCAGTAATGGCACGATCTTCTGCCATTTGTCCAGGTTATAGCTCCAGCCGTGCACCACAAAAACTTTTTGGCTCATCGCGGCAACCCCCACTTTTGTCGTCGCTTCACCCAAGAAGCTTCGCGGCGCACCAGGTGTTTGGCATCGGCCGGGTTTTGCAAAAGCTGCTCAATCACACCCTCCAAAAAGCGACCACCCTTAAATAGTAAGGCTTCGCCGCCTTTGAGGTTGGCCCGTAAGTATTCCAAGACCTCGTCTGGTCGGTCGAACGACACCACTGGAATTGTTAACTTTTCTTTAAGGATTGGGTAGGTATACTTGTGGGTACGCGGGCCAAGCAGGACTACCTGGTCAACTTTTAGCCCAGCAATCACATCGGCTAGGCGTTGATGCTCACCTTTTTCCAAACTACCCTGCTCCAAGATATCGCCTAAGACCACCCACTTATGCGGCTTGGCAAAGCCATTGAACAAACCCAGAATGGCCGTCATCGCTCCCAGGCCGGTATTATAGGTGCTGTCGACAATCGTCAGGTCATTCTTACCCTTAAAAACGCTGCTGCGGCCCGGTGGCAGTTCAAAGGCTTGATAGCCAGCGTCGAGGGGCATATCCAAATATTCCAGTAAGGCATTAACCATCTGCAGACTGTCGCCGAGTTCTTTGGGCTGCAGACCGCTGAGGTGAATCTGCTTACCGGCAATCGTATAGACGGTGTCGCCATCATTGTTGGCGTAATCTTGCAGGCCTTTTCGGCTCACCTTGATAACCTGAACATCAACGGCAACACGTTGGAGTTGATCCACCACAACTGCTTGATCGCCATTGGCGACAACCAGCTTTTGGGTATTGGCAGCAAAATGGCCGAATTCGTAGGCAATGGCTTCTTCGTGGGTCGCAAATGTACCGGGCACCAGACGATCAAAGTTCATACTGTGGGTGCGAAAAACGGTTACCCACAAAGTTACTTCCGGCTTGAGCAGCTTGCCCAGGAACCTTCCCTCGTTGGGTCGGTCGCAATCAGCCTCAACCACATATAGTTTGGTCGTCGGCACCTTGCGAAAGGCGGCCAGTGGGGCCCGCAGAATTTGGCTCAGCCACTTCCCTTTTGACTCAACATTGGATGGCAGGCCAAGAATGTGGAAAGGAATACCGAGCGCGCTATTGGCGTGATGACTGTAGACGGCTTTTTGACCGAGCTGCGCTTCCACTAGGTGCAGCAGTGTGGTCTTGCCGGTTGAACCGGTGATAACCACGATGCGGGGCCGCCAGCGACGCAGCACAAACTTTGCCCAGAAGCCAAAATAGTGTGCCATAACAAAGTACAGACGTCGTTTGACGGTATCAATCATTAGCTTATTTTACCCCATATCCGTCACGAAGAGAACGAGACTTACGGCTGTTGGCCGTTAACAACGGCGTTCAGCTTAGCCTGGAGATCGGCCTGGCTAATGGTATTGGTTGGCAGCAGGCCGTCACGCGCGGCACCCCAAGCAGAGTAGGTCACTTCTCGCTGCGTCCCGGTGTATTCCAAGGCGGCTAGTTGGTGCGCCATGGCATCGACAATAATCTTCACTTGGACCGGTCGGCTCCCCTGATACTGGCTGGGATCAAGATTCTTGAGCTGATTCAAGCCCATCATGCTGTCAACTTGCTTCAGCAGGCTAACATACTTGTCTGGAGCGATTGAGGCATCATAGCCATAATATAGGCGACCGCTCTTGCGGGCCTTCTGGACGGAACCAAAGTCGATACCGTAGGTGTTATCCCGCTGCATCTCACCCACTAATTGATGCCGTTGTGTCGCTTTGAGTCGCGCAAATGGGATAATGTCAAAGATTGTTTCGGCAAATGTTCCGTTAGCTGATGTCCCCAATTCCTGCTTGCTCCACTGATTCACGACCTTCGAAAAGTCAGGCGCCTTGCCGCCACCGGTTTTGGCATTGGTTTCAATTTTGGTATAGCGACTAAAGTTAGCTTCTGGCGTACCGAGCGTTTCGGTCACAACGGCATTTTTTTGGCCGTTGGCGCTGGTTTGCGTCAAGGTTGCCGTCGACTTCACAAGATTTGGCGCGCCCAGACTAATCTGATCGTACTGCTCCAGACTGCCGGTGTTATCCTGACTGGCCGTATGCTTGGTGACGCCGCTTACGACCAGGTTATTGTTCACAGATGACCAAAAGACGGTCTGCGGGTTCAGGTAGCTGTAGTGCCACCACAGCCAGCTCATCAGTAGTATCATCAACGTTCCGCCACCGAGCGTAACGCCGTAAAATACGGCTAAGCCACGTGATTGCGCGATATCCAGATAGGTGTCAAACATACCGTCTATTGTAACAGCTTTATGAAAGATGACTGAATGACTAGTCTTTTAGGGGTGGATAGTGTAAAATGGGCTTGAATTTGGGGCATTGGCGCAGTTGGCTAGCGCGCTTCCATGGCATGGAAGAGGTCAAGGGTTCGAATCCCTTATGCTCCACCAAATTTACGTTAAAGAAAAAAGCGTTTCGTATTTTCCGGGTGCTTAACGAAATCGCCGATGACAAGAATAGCACCTCTACCTCTGTTTACGCACTTGACTGACCTCTCTTATGCTTATAGACTAAACTAAGTAAGCACAACCAGAGGGAGTTCATTGGGGGCGCGATTACCAAAACCAGGCAGCGATAACGGCACATGGGGAAATATTCTCAATGACTTTTTAAGTGTGTCCCATAATAGTGACGGCACATTTAAAGATACCGGCGTCCTCGCCAATAAGTACACTAAGCCTGCTGCTGGCATACCGGTGGGCGACCTGGACTCATCCGCTCAATCTAGTATCGCCATGGCTGGAGGGGCAGCCCAAAAGGCCAATAACCTAAGTGACCTAAACGATGCGGTGGCGGCGCTGGGTAACCTTGGGGGTGTCGCCAAGGTCGGCGATACGATGTCCGGTCGTTTGAGCCTCAATTACGCAGGAGCTGGGACAGATGTGGTGCGTTCGTACCGGAACAGCAGTAATCCCTATGACCACTACCAACAACTAGCCAACGGCACCACCACGGTGTCTAACCCTAAAGCACCGCCGCGCTATGGCACCCATACCAGTCCGATTGGTTCCGGGTCAGATGCTCAGCACTACGTGGAACAAATAAACAGCACGGCGCATATCTTTTCGGTCAGTTTCGCGCGGCAAATCCTAAGTGACGGCACGCACTTTACAGGCATCACGTTTCCGGTCACCTTCCCCTGTTCTAACGTTACCATTCAGGTGAGTAGTACTTCTGGTTTTGCATCATCGGGGACACTGACGTTTAGCACCGGTAGCTCGACGGTTGGCACCATAACCTACACCTCGATCATTGATGGAACGCACTTTGGGGGCTGTACGTCGAGCGGTATCAGCGCGACCACCGACACCAGTCAACGGCACGCCTTTTGGGTAACCGACTCCTTTGGGGCGCCAATTTGGTGGCTCAGCAACTATGGCGGCATGTACCTGAACGACCAGTATCACTTTGCCTACGGTGGGGTTTTTGCCGACAATGCCAATGACATCCAGATTGGCTTTATTAACCAGGTTACTCGTACTGGTGGTTCGGCTGTGCAATGGGGTAATGACACGAATGTGATGATTAGTCGGGGCAACGATGGCTTTGGTAATAACCAGATGCGGTTGACTGTCGACGGACATCAGCTGACCTACACTGGCGCGTTGGGCTTGTATCCTGCCACTGCGTTATCGCTTGGTACTTCGACCAATACCTGGGGAACATCGTATTTATCACGGGTTCGCAGTGGTGGTGGCACCACTGCTTTGCCGGCATATAGTTCAACTATCGACAGTTCTTCGGGTTTGTATTCACCGCTTGCGGCCGATGTACGCATCGCTATTTCTGGCGCTGATGCTGCCCTTTTCTCCGCTTCTGCCTTAACCATACCTACCGCCAGTCATTATGAAGTTGGCGCAGACAATAATGTCTACCTCGGTCGCGGCAACGATGGCCTTGGCAACAATCAGCTAATATTGAGCGCTGACACTAATACGATCGTTTGGGCTGCGGCTGGGTTCTACCCGTTGACGGCCAGAGGGCTTGGCACCAGCATTAATAGCTGGGGAACCTCCTACATTGCTCGGGTTCGAAGTAGTGGTGGCACGGTCGCCCTACCGGCATTTAGTTCGACAGTCGATGCCACAACTGGTACCTATACCCCGTCGGCCGGTGACTGGCGCGTTTCGATATCTGGAACCGATGCCCTACGCGTCACATCTTCGCTTCTGACCTACAACGGTAACAATGTCGCAATCGGATCTGGCAGTACTTCGCAGTACCTACGAGGCAACGGCAGCTTGTCGACCTTCGCGACCGACGTTGAGGCGATTGCCCTCAACTTGATGACCGCACCAGCTGGCGCCGTCGACTGGAACACCCAGGACTTAACTTCGGTTAAACGGCTGGGTATTGCCACCAACAGCTTTAGCACGGTTACTAACCTGGCCGTTGGCGCTGCCGTCACCGCCGACACCACCGCTAACGCGATGATAACAGCCACCGCGACTGGGGCTAAAGCACTGGTTGTTCAGGCGCAAGCAACTCCAAGCGTCAACCCGTTTGAGGTCCAAGATAGTACCGGGGCCGCCCCATACTTCACGGTTGGCTCGGCAGCCGTTACCATTCCCGTTGCCGGTAAGTACCGGCTCGGGTCAGACGGTAATGTCTTTGTGAGCCGTGGTAATGATGGCTTTGGTAATAACCAGATCCTTCTTTCGGCTGATGGTAAAAACTTTAAGCTATACTCGGGCGGCATGCTCCCCAACAGTGCCTTGGCCTTTGGTAGCGCCACCAACCCATGGGGTTCAATTACCATCAACGACGGCGCTTCTATTGTTACCAGCGCTAATACCACTGGCCTGAAGATTGGCGCCGCTGCCGGAAAGATTGGCTTTTACGCCACTGCACCCGTCGCTCAAGCCAGCCGCGCCGGACAATTAACCGACAACTCGACCGGTGTATCTGGGGGCAACACGATTGCGGCCGTTACAACCGTTGGAACCGCCGCCAACGCCATCGCGACGCTGGCCGCTAAAGTAAACGCCCTCGAAACGATTATTCATAACCTCGGTTTGAGCGCCTAGGCAAATTTGTGTTATAACTAGTGTCAGTAAGGAGTTTTACATGGCTAAATCCAACCCTCGTCCTAAAGCCGCTACCAAGAGCGCTTCACCAGTTGTACCAAACACCGTCAGCAAAGATGATCTTGAGTATCATCAAAAAATGTTGGAACGAATCGAATGGGCTCAAGAAGCCCAAAAAAGCATCGAAGGCATCCAGGTCGCTTGGCAACTCTGGAGCAGCCACTTGGCCGAAAAGTATCAACTCAGCCCCAAAGATGACATCAACCCCACTGGCGCCATCACGCGCAACTCTTGAGTAAAACCGCTATATCTAGTAGAATAGCGAAGTTGGTGTGGCTCTTTAGCTCAGTTGGTAGAGCAGAGGCCTGAAGAGCCTTGTGTCCCCAGTTCGAGTCTGGGAGGAGCCACCAATTTAACCAACTCATTACTAGGCAATGAAAACAAACACTCGAAACCAATTAATTGCCCTGCCCCTAACTGTACTCACCTGCATCGTCTTGGTGGGTTTTTTATTTGTCGAGATCGTTGTTCTGAACCGCTTCAGCTCCGACGACATTAGCCTGCACGTGCGCCTGGCCGACGTTCTGATTGGCCTAACCATTTATCTCAAGACTTCCATCGACTTTGCCATGTTCATCGGCCGCCTGATGGAAAAGAACCCGGGTCTCAAAGGCCGCATCGGTATCGAAATTGGCACCGCCGTTGGTAACGCCGCCGGCACCTTTGGCATCCTGCTCATCTGGACATTCTTTAAAGAGGTGAATTGGCTACTGGCGATTATGATCTTCTTGGCCGCTTTAGTGCTGATACGCCTAGCCCAGGACGGCCTGGAGCACATCGACACCAACAAGCCATCGTATCCCCTGGCTTTTCGCAAGGGCGTCAATGCTTTCGATCGTAGCCTGGGCTTCATTAACAAAGGACTCAACCCCCTGCTGTCACGGATTCTGCCCAGCCGCAGCCTCAAGGTCACCAAACGAGTTGGTCTGTGGAGCCTACTAGCCCTAGCCTTCACCGTGCCTTTCATCTTGGGACTCGACGATTTTGCCGGTTACGTGCCGTTGTTCGATGTCGTCAACGTCTTTGGCTTTGCTATCGGCGTCTTCGTTGGCCACATGATCCTCAACATCTTTTTGTTCATATCCCCCAAACGCACCATCGCCGTCGTCAAAAACCCAATCATCTCCCTGCTGGGCAGCATCGCCTTTATCTTCTTAGCTGCCCTCGGCCTCTTCGAAGCCTACAAACTCCTCTTCTTGCACTAATAGAGGTACGCCCCTTGCCCAAAAGCCATTTTCCGGCTATAATCCATCGAGTCTTAACAATTCACATGCGGGTATAGCTCAGTTGATAGAGCGCTTCCTTGCCAAGGAAGAGGCCAGGAGTTTGAGTCTCCTTACCCGCACCAAATATTTGAATTATGACCCGAAAGGGTCTTTTTCTTTGTCTCAACAACTGTTCTAAAGGGGTCGTTTAGTATATAAGACAACTTCTTGTCCTTTAGTTCAATGTTTGAAAGTACGTATTCTAGCAACTTCTGTCTTAGCCCCTCATCGCTCTCATTGAACAGCTGTTCAGCCCGTTGAGCCAAGTCTAACAGATAGGATGCGGTAACTTGAAAGTCCTTATTGTCGCTTGTTAGCAACTTTAGGCGGTCATTCAGCTCCTGCTGTTTCTTTTCTAGCTCAGTTGCAATTTCATCGTGGAATGTCTGTGTAATACGACCCTCAAGCAAGTCATAGTAAACCTTACGCATCTTTTCCTTGAGTTTGTCGTACTCAGCACGGGTTTGCTCAATGTTTTGCGTGAAGTACAGCTGCTGGTCGTTATGACGGTTACGCAGTTCGGTAATGACTTTATCTAACCACTTCTCAGGCACGTCTATAAATCCTATATCTGCCGTAACTTCATCAATAACGAGGCTTACGGCTGTATTCGGATTATCGCACTTTGAGTTGGCACATCGCAAATATACAGTGTTGCGAGCCTTGAATGGCGATACTGCACGTCCGCATTTACCGCACTTTACTATCTTTTTCAGGGTAAAGTCTTTGCTATCGTACTTTGTCATCTCGTGTTTACGCTCATCACGAACACGTTGCACCTGATTGTATAAGCCACGACTGATAAGTGGCGGATACTTGTGTGGATAGCGTCTGCCAGCGTGAACCATAAAACCGCAGTAAAACTCATTGCTCAGTATTCGCTCAAGAAACTGCTTACTCGGTGCTTTACTGCCAGCAATGTTACTACGAAAGCCCATCTCACGAAGTTCCTTAGCAATTACGGCGTATGATATGCCTCTGGCTCGCATCTCGTAGGCTTTTACGATGTAATGAGCCTTAGTGTCATCAACTTCTATATCTTTGATAGGTTTCTGTGGCGTACCGCCTTTTAGTACGTTCTTGTAGCCAACGGGTGCTCTGTGTACCCATATACCCTCACTGAGCATTTGTTCAAAGCGGCGTTTGACGTTATCACGAATACTGTCTGAGTAGTATTTTGCGAGTGCCATACCAATACCGAGCCTAAACCAATCGGCAGCGGATGAGTTTTGGTCTATATACAAACTGTCGTGAGGGAAGTGCAGCTCAATTTTGCCGAGCTTTACAAGCTGTTGCAATGCCTTTACTTCTTCTTGGCTACTATCACGGGTAAAGCGGTCTATCTTATCAAAGACCACGTAACATAAGCCAGTTTGTTTGTGGATGTGTTCAACGAGCTTAGCGAACTTTTGACGTGCCTCTTTATGAGCACTCTCATCAAACTCGTGATACTCGTATGGTAGTTTCTTTTGTTCGGCGTATCTTTCAAGCCGTAACTTCTGAGCAGGTAATGCCTTACGCTGCTCAATATCTGAAACTCGTGCGATTAGGATTATCTTTGCGTCCATAATGTTTACTCCTTACTAACTTACTATAACTTACCAGTATTTTCAATGTTTGATAGAAACTCTGACATTTTTGTTGGGGTAAATCGTTGCAGTGCCTCGTCTATATGTACGAAAGCCGTATAACGATGTGCTTGCGGTGCATTTAGCAGCGGTTTTATGCGATACCACGCCTGTTTGCCATAGCGAGCCTCAAGCGTGTTTCGCAAGCCGACAACACCTGCTTGGCTTGCGATGAGCATACCTGCTACTGCCGCAAGTGCGGCTTGTGGGGTAACATCATCGTTTGCCTCAAGGTAGTTTTGTAAAAGCTCATACGGCTGCTTTACATCCAGTGCCAACATATCTACGTTGGCGGTCAGCTTTTTCCAGTGCTTGAGTAGTGTGTTTTGGCACAACTTCATATTGAATAGGCTTTCAAAAGTCCATTGTTCCAAGTCTGGGTAGGCTCGCTTGATAGAGGCTCTACCGACAAAACGTACTTCATATCTGAATACTTCCATCGGTCTGTATTCGGATAGACCCTCAAGCAAATTGAGTTGCACCGAGCTATCCTTTTCAAAAGCCCGTTTGTTGCTTTTCTTTGCTTTTAGCAGGTCAGCCATTTTGTCGTAAAAGGCTATATCAAGTGAATTGGCGTGGATGTGTACCACGTGTCCATCACGAAAATCTGTCTTCTGAAAATCGTATGTCTTGCTTACATCTAGCTTGCCCATTGTATTGAGGATTGTTTGGCACGATGTGTAGTCAAGAAACACAATGTTCTTAGACGGATGCCAAGCCGCAATATCAGCGTGAGCAAGCTGTGGTTTGAAGAACCGATGACCGAGCAGCTCGTATAACGTACCTTGCAGTGCCGTGAGCAGAGCGTCAAAGTCGTTTTCTGTCAGCTCATCAAAGTTGTTACCAAACAACATCTTTGGTGCTGAAAACTCAACTGCTAATTCGTACGTTACCGCACCGAACTTGCGTACTCGCTTGTACATTGTCAGTCGGGGCATATACTTGCCCATCTTGGCGTATGTTGGCGAGGGATTGAGAAACGTCTTACCGTAGCCTCTACTGTTTACGAGTTGCTCAAGTGTGATAGGCGTAAACCTGCTGCCGTCAAAGATGAGCGGGTTATGTACGGGTATGAGTAGTTTTACTGTGTCTACCATTGCGTTCATCACTTCTTTCAAATAACTCAACGCATTTAGCAATAACTGCTTGCTCAATCAATCTGCCAGCCTCTTTGGTAACTGGGTAAAAGTAGTTGAGCTGGCGTGAGCCAACTTTCTTAGTTGGGTAGGTTATGCGATAGCCTGTACCGTCTAGTCGCTGGTGTACACCAAGCGAGCCAATGAACAACTGCCCATCAATTAGGCAGCTGGCAAAAGCTACAAGCCCGTCAGTCGGTTTGACTGGCGTGATGCTTACTTCGCTAACGGTCATTTTTCTTTCGCTCCATCGCTATTTCCTTATTGCTTGCCCAAGACCAAGCCGAAAGAAGTAGGCTAATCAGTTTGTTGAGTGTTATTCGTAGTACCTTGTAGAAAATCATCACTCTCATTCCTTTGTTCATTACGTTGCCGTGAGGCAAAGTCCATTTGTATGAGAACGTCAAAGAAACCAGTGAGGTTGCGTATTGCCTCATCGCTCAACTCAGCAGCCACGCCATTGTTTGCGGCATTGTCTTGTGGTTCTGCTGGTAGTGGTTTATTCTTCGTTGCCATATAAAAAGTAGCCTCACTAACGA
>CAYPFM010000004.1:0-92660 GCA_964410185.1 uncultured Candidatus Saccharibacteria bacterium
AGGACACCGGGTTTTCATCCCGGCAATAGGAGTTCGATTCTCCTTGAGGTCACCAAAGCAAACCCCCCACATTCGTGGGGTTTTTGCTTTGGTGGGTTCACGTCGTAGTGAACCCTGAATTCCGGAATTCGAAGACAATGAGCTTACGTACGTGCAAGCTCAGCTTGCATTAAGTAAGTGATGCGGATGCGCTAACGGCTAGCTATTTAAATATTCGAGCTAGAACTACCAAAGGCGGCCTTGAGCGTCTCGCGGGCAGCCTTAGCTGTGGCTTCAAAAGCGGTATCGGCGGCCTTGATGGCAGTATTGCGGGTTTCGGCTAGTTGCTTGATGGTGTCACCGAGCTTGCCGTCAGTTTTGCGGTCGGCGCTGAAGCTTTCTCGGGCGGCCTTGAGGGCTGCAACGAGTGTGGTGCGGATTGCGGCACCGTTGGCGGGAGTGGCAGCACAGCTGGCCTTAGCGGCGTCTATGGCTGAGGTCATAGCCGTGCTTAAGGTTGCGGTCTGGCTGCTGAGGGTGGACTTTTGGGCAGCAACCGCGCTGTCGACGCTACTGCGGAACTTAGCTCGTGCGGCATCATTAGCTGCGCGGCGGGTGGTGACGGCATTGGTAATGGCTGTTTCGTACGCCTTAACAGCTGCAGTTTGGGCAGGAGTGGTGGCCTTGGCTTCAAGCTTGGTGAAGTTTTCTTGACGCTGTTCATCCCACTTAGCGCGACTATCTTTAATTTCTTGATCCCACTTAGCGCGATCAGCAGACATGCCTTGCTCACGTTTGCTTTCGGCGGCATCCTTTTTGCTCTTGAGGTCGGTTAAATTAGCGGTAAACTTACTGGTCGAGGAGGATAGATTGGTACAAAAAGCCGATTCTTTGGTAGTCGATGTGGTGCCATCGACTGCATGCACGCTGGCGGGTAATGCAATTACTAACAACAGTGGTGTTGCAATTAACAGGGCTAATTTTCTAGAGAGACGATTCATTGTAAGCTCCTCCCACGCTGGCGGCAGCCGAATTGCTGCTCTGAGCGGTTGTATTCTCGTTGGTAGCGTGTTTTTGGTCAATTGATGACTCGCTGGCGGCATCTTGGCTGGTTAAGCTGTCGATACTTGCGGCCGTGCCAGCGGCAGGCGCAGTGGTTTGGGTTTTGCTAACAGTTGTCGTCGAGGTGGTTACAACGGCTTTGTGTTGGCGCTTATAAAACATAAAACCAAGGCCAACCAGGAGCACGATAACGACAATCACCATCAATACTTCGATGGCGGAAAAACCGGCTTCTTTTTTCATTACATTACCTTTCGAATTTAACTACAGTCATATTGTATAACGCTTACGTTCTGGTTAAAAGAACAGCGCGTAAATGGCTGCGGCACCACTCACGGCCATCAAGCCAGTAATCAACCAGCCCATAAAGGTGATCGACTTGCGATTTACCCATTCGCCCATGATGTGTTTATTGCTGCTGATGAGTACGATGAGGATGAGCACAACTGGTGCCACGATGCCGTTAAAGACAGCCGAGTAAATTAAGGCCTTGATGGGGTCAATGCCGACGAAGTTAAGCCCCAAACCAACGAACATCGAAATTATGATTATCCCGTAAAAGGCGTGCGCCTGATTTAGCTTGTTGTTGAGCCCTTCCTTCCATAAAAAGCTTTCCGAAAACGCGTAGCTGGTTGAGCCTGCTAAGACCGGGATGGCCAGCAAGCCAGTGCCGATGATGCCAACCGCGAACAGCAAAAAAGTAGCGTTGCCTGCGAATGGACGCAAGGCTTCGGCGGCTTGGGCGGCCGAGGTAATGTTGGTAATGCCTTGCGGGAAGAGTACCGCCCCACAGGCCGCAATAATGAAGAACATCACAATGTTGGACAGCAGCATGCCCGACCAGACGTCAATCCGCATGCTGCGGACGTCGGTTTTGGAGGCACCTTGGCGGGCAGCGATATTGGTTTTACCTTGAGCAATCTGTTCTTCAACCTCCTGAGAGGTCTGCCAAAAGAAAAGATAAGGTGAAATGGTCGTACCGAGGATGGCGCAGATGAGGAGAATCTGCTCCTTATTCCAGCTTATGTGAGGAATTACGGCGTGATGGAGTACCTCGCTCCAGTTAATGTGAGCTAAAAGAGCAGACGCCACATAGGCAAACAAAACCATTGCCAGCCACTTTAGATAGCGAGCATAGCGAGCATACGGTGTAAAGATTTGCAGACCAAGACTGACGATCGTAAAGCCAATCACCAGCATGGGGAAGTTGAGACTGGGCCGCAGTAGCTGTACGCCCTTAGCCATGGCACCCAGGTCGGCGCCAATGTTGAAAGCGTTGGCGGCAAACAGCAGGATGGTACAAACATACAAGACACGACGAGAAAAGGTACGACGAATCGTTCCGGCTAGACCACGACCAGTTACCAGGCCAATGCGGGCGCACATCTCCTGAATAATGGACATTAGTGGGAAGGTAAAGAACGCCAACCACAGTAACTGAAAACCAAATTGTGCGCCAGCTTGTGAGTAGGTAGCAATGCCAGACGGATCATCATCGGAAGCACCGGTAGTGAGACCCGGTCCGAGCATATGCCAGTAGTCTTTGCCCTTCTTGACGACGTCTGGTGTGTTGGGGAGATTGTGGCTGAGTTGTTTGCCAACCGAAACACCCTTGTCGAGTAGTTCGGCGGGGGCTTCGGCACTTTTTTGAAGGAGATTTTTTTTCATATGGCGGTAACGCTTATTGTGAATTATACCAAACCCCTAGCATCTACGGCCATTAGCATATAAAATTGATAGGTAATGGATATAACAAACAAGGTACCAAGGGTACCCTTGTCCCAGTTTAAGCGGACAAAAATCATTGCTACAGTTGGCCCGTCGACGAATAGTTACGAGGGCATTTTAAGTTTGATTACCGCCGGCGCGAATGGCCTACGGCTTAATTTTAGCCATGGCGACTACGAAGAACGCGAAGCCCAAATTAAATGGATTCGCAAAGCTAGCAAGGCTCATGGTAAGCCAGTGGCGATCATCCAGGATTTACAAGGCCCCAAGATGCGTCTCGGGGATTTTGAGGGCATTATTAACGTTAAAACAGGCCAAAGCTTACAGTTTGCGTTTAAGGCGGACTACGACCGCTCTGGCATCATTCCAACCCAGTACGACCTCAGTAAAAAGGTGAAGCGTGGCGAACGGCTGTTTTTGTATGATGGCAAGATTAAAACCGTCATTACCAGCGTGACTGATGGCATCGTCCACGCGCAGGTCGAAAACAGCGGTATTCTGATCAGGCGCAAGGGCATGAACTTACCAGACACCGATTTTGCTGGCGATATTATTACTGCAAAAGACAAGCGAGACATCGTCTTTGGTTCAACCCAGGATATTGACTACGTTGCACTGAGCTTTGTGCAGCATGCCGCTGATGTTGAGCAACTTCGCAAACGACTCAAGACGTTGGGTAGTACTGCCAAGGTGATTGCCAAGATTGAAACTAAGGTAGCAGTTGATAACCTCGAATCCATCATGGAGGCAGCTGATGTCGTGATGGTGGCACGCGGTGACTTGGCCGTCGAAACCATGGCCGAAGCAGTGCCAATCGTGCAACGTAAAATCATTGGACTGGGTCATGCCTATGCCAAGCCAACTATTGTGGCTACCCAGATGTTGGCCAGTATGACCGAAACGCCCGAACCAACCCGCGCCGAAGTATCTGATGTTGCGACGGCCGTTATTCTGGGCGCCGACTGTGTCATGCTCAGTGACGAGACCGCCAACGGTCAGTACCCAATCGAGGCCGTCCAAGTGATGAAGCGCGTCACAACCTACACTGAACGCCATAATCCGTTAACTGTTAGCTTTCCAGCCCCAGTTGCCCAAACGCGACAGTCGTCAATTTGCAACGCAGTGATTGATCTGGCTCAAAAACTCCCCGCTACTGCCATCGTGGCCGAGACGCACTCAGGTGCTACCGCCATTCAGCTCGCCTCCCGCCGTCCTAGCAGTCCTTTGATTGCCGTAACCCCCGATAGCCGAGTCGCGCAGCAGTTGGCAATCGTCTTCGATGTTAAATCCTATGTTCGCCCAACCGACCCAATGTCGGCAACCAAACTGACCAACTGGCTTCAGCAAAAGAAGGTGCTCAATCGTGGCGACACCATCGTGACAGCCTCGGGCAAGCATCCGGGTGTGGTTGGCACAACTGATACAATAAAAGTACGCGTTCTCTAAGCACAGCAAGGGTGGGGTGATGTTTAAGAAGCAAACAATTCGGGATATCGACCTCAAGGGCAAACAAGTCTTATTGCGTGCCGATTATAATGTCCCGCTGCTAGCCGACGGTCATATCGCCGATGACTATCGCATCCAACAGTCTCTCCCCACTATCAAGTATCTCGTAGAACAAGGCTGCAAGGTGGTGATATGTTCACATATGGGTCGTCCCAAGGGCAAGCGCGACAAACACTGTAGCCTCAAGCCGGTTGCCAAACACCTCCAAAAGCTACTGGGGCAGCCAGTTGCCTTTGCCGATGACTGCATTGGTCCTCTGGCCGAAAAGGCTGCCAGCGAGCTTAAAGCGGGCGAGGTTTTGCTGCTCGAAAACTTGCGATATCACCCGGAGGAAGAAGCCAATGATGCCTTTTTTGCGAAGGCCCTGGCTCGTTTAGGCACGGTCTTTGTACAGGATGGATTTGGGGTTGTGCACCGAGCACATGCCTCGACGGAGGCCATTACGCATGAGCTACCAAGCGTCGCTGGTCTGCTATTAGAGAAAGAGTACGTTACCCTGACCGAAGCAACCAGCGACCCCAAACGGCCCCTGATGGCCATTATCGGTGGGGCAAAGATTGCCGATAAACTCGAAGTATTAGAACGTTTTGTGGCGATTGCCGACTTTGTGGCGATTGGTGGTGCCATGGCCAATACTTTCTTGCTGGCTATGGGTATCGAGACAGGCAAGAGTCTTACCGATCCGGAAGACCTGCCACTTGCCAAGAAAATCATGGAATTAGCCAAAGAAAAGGCCAAAAAACAACCCTTCGTCTTCTATTTACCGCAGGACGGTGTGGTGGCTACCGCATTAGACAAGAATGCTCATACCAGAATTGTAGATTGGCAGGCTCACGTTATCGCCGATATCGAAAATTATCCCAAACGACCGCCTCGCCAAGCTGGTGTGGTCAAAGCCAATGAGCTTATCTTAGATATTGGTCCATTCTCCGGTGCTTTTATAGCCGGTGGCATTCAGTTAGCTAGTACGGTTATCTGGAATGGCACTATGGGTGTTACCGAAATCAGTGCGACGAGTGGACTGGGCCCAATTGGTCCATTTGCCCATGGCACCGAGTTAATTGTCGAAGCTTTGCTTGGCCAATTTGGTCATCGACCATTTAGTATTGTCGGCGGCGGCGATACCGTTTCGTACGTTGAGGGGCGCAAGCTAACCGATAGTTTTAACCACGTTTCCACCGGCGGCGGCGCCAGTTTGGAGCTAATGAGCGGAAAAAAACTGCCGGGTATTGAGGCCTTGCAGAATAAATGAGCTACAATGTAAGGAAGCGTAAGCACTATGGCAGATAGAACACTCATCGTCGGAAACTGGAAAATGCACCTGAACGTTAGTCAGGCCAGTCTTTTGCTGCATCGTTTACAGGAACGGGTACGGATTAGTAACGACATCGAAGTGGTGCTGGCACCCAGTATGCTGGTCTTGCAGCCGTTATCGGTACGCCTGGACCGGCGCAAGTTCCGCCTCGCAGCCCAGAATGCCTATGCCAAGGACGAGGGCGCTTTTACGGGCGAAGTTTCGTTTACCATGCTGCGCGACCTGGTTCATTACGTTATTATTGGTCATTCTGAGCGCCGGATTTACTTTGGCGAAAGCCTCGAAATGATTCGCGACAAAGTTGCCGCCTGTGTTCGCAATGAAATCACCCCAATCCTGTGCGTTGGTGAAACTCACGAGGAACGTAAGAACGGCGAAACTAAGCAAGTTTTACACGACCAAGTCACCACCGCCCTGGCTGACCTGACGGCCAAAGAGGTGCAAAACATCGTTATTGCCTACGAACCAGTCTGGGCGATTAGTACCTTTGGTGGGGAACTGGCCAAACCTGGTGAAGTGCAGAAAGAAATGGATTATATTCGCCAGCAGGTCGCCCATCTTTATGGTCCGAAGGCCGCAAAGATGGTGCGCGTACTCTACGGGGGCAGTGTTGACGACCAGTTGGCTGGTGGCTATCTGGCTATCCCCGGTTGCGATGGCGTATTAGTTGGCGGCGCGAGCATCAACTATCATAAGTTTTCTGGCATCATCGATAGCGCCTATCGCCTCAACCGCACACCCGAAAAGTGATAAACACAACAGGAACAGCCGCGCTGGGCTGGTATAATAATTGACGTGTTAGATGACGTATTAGTGGGGCTCAATGCCGAGCAACAAAAGGCCGTTCAAGCAACTGAAGGGCCTTTATTAATCTTGGCCGGTGCTGGCAGTGGTAAGACCAAAACTCTGACTCACCGCATTGCCTACATTATCGGCAGCAATAAGGCGACTCCCTATAATATTCTCTCTGTAACCTTTACCAATAAAGCGGCGGGCGAAATGCGCGAGCGAGTTGCTCATTTGCTCGGAGCCCGATCCGAAGACCGAGCTTTTATGCCGTATATGGGGACCTTTCACAGCATCTGTGTCCGCTTGCTACGACAGGATGGCGAGGCGGTCGGTATCCCGCGTAACTTCGTGATTTTTGATGAGGGCGATCGCCAGGCAACGGTGAAGCGGGCCAGCAAACAGTTGCACATTGACGAAAAGGCCTTTCCACCACGCGTTATTGGCGGCCTGATTAGCAGTGCTAAGAACGAACTGCTCAGCCCGCAGCAGTATGCCGGTACAGCGAACAGCCCAGCTCAAAAAGTAGCCGCCCAGATTTTTCCGATTTACCAGAGTGCTCTCAAGGACGCCATGGCCTTAGATTTTGATGATTTGATTGGTCGTACCGTGTCACTTTTAGAGAACCATCCCGACGTGCGGGCCAAGTGGCAAAAGCAGTTTAAATACGTCATGATTGACGAGTACCAAGATACCAACGCCGCTCAGT
Organism: uncultured Candidatus Saccharibacteria bacterium; assembly: GCA_964410185.1. Taxonomy (GTDB): domain Bacteria; phylum Patescibacteriota; class Saccharimonadia; order Saccharimonadales; family JAUPVS01; genus JAUPVS01. The sequence continues at coordinate 7,086 of CAYPFM010000004.1, forward strand.
ACAAGCTGATTAAACTACTGACAAACGAAGACGCGAACGTTGCTGTGGTCGGGGATGACTGGCAGTCGATCTATTCTTGGCGTGGCGCCGACTTTCGTAATATTTTGAATTTCGAAAAAGATTATCCCAAATGTACCGTCATCAAGTTAGAGCAAAACTATCGCAGCACTAAAAAGATCTTGGAAGCCGCCCACGCCGTAATTACCCAAAACCAGCAGCGGTCCGATAAAAAACTCTGGACAGATGCCAACGACGGAAGCCCCGTTCAAGTCGTGCCAGTTGGTAGTGAACGGGCCGAGGGTGAAGCGATTGTTCGTCGCATTCGTACGTCCGTTGACATGCGCATTCGCAACTACAAAGATTTTGCTGTCCTGTATCGCACCAACGCCCAGAGCCGATCGGTTGAGGAAACCTTTATCCATTACGGGATTCCGTACCGCATTGTCGGTGGCCAACGCTTTTATGACCGCAAAGAAATCAAGGATTTGGTAGCCTATCTGCGCCTGATTTATCAGCCAGAAGATAGAGCCAGTTTTGACCGCGTGGTGAACGTGCCAACTCGTGGGATTGGCGCGAAGTCATTGCAAAACTTCAATGAGTGGCAGGCCGATAATCATTTAACCCTCGAAGCCGCTTTACGGACTGTCGGTACCTGCCCGACACTCAGTGGCAAGGCCCGCCAGGGTTTAACCGAACTAGCCGACATTATTCAGGTCTCGCGTGACCTTATGGAGAACACGCCACTTCCAGTACTGCTCGACTCGCTTTTGCGCCGCCTCGACTACTTGCGTTTCTTGAGCGACGGTACGCCACAAGGCGAGTCACGCCAGGAAAACGTCAAAGAGCTGGTCGGCGTAGCTCAAAGCTATCAAGAAGTTGGCATTGCCGGCTTCCTGGAAGAGATTTCGTTAATTAGCGACCTCGATAGCTGGGAGAGCGATGGCAACGCGGTGACCTTGATGACTCTACACGCCGCCAAGGGCTTGGAGTTTCCAGTGGTCTTTATGACGGGTATGGAAGAAACTATCTTCCCTCATTCGCGGGCGCTGTATGACCAGTCCGAAATGGAGGAAGAGCGTCGGCTTTGTTACGTAGGCATGACGCGCGCTCGCGAGGAGCTTTACATGAGTTACGCGAGTGGTCGTATGCTATACGGCGGTATTCAACATAATCCGCCCAGCCGTTTTTTAAGCGAAATCGATGGCCAAGTACAAACCAATAGCCTGAGCGCTTTTGGTGGCGGCTTTAATAACGTAAATGCTGATAAACTTGGCGGAGAGCCGCAATATCAGCCAGTTGATGATGAACCACGCTACCTACCAGAGCTGAATGAAGGTGATAACGTCAAGCACTCGTTGTTTGGTAATGGCACCATCCTTGAGCTCGACGGCGACAATGCCACTATTTACTTCCGGGGGAAGGGGACCAAAAAGCTTAACATCGCCTTTGCCCCGCTCGAGAAACTGTAATGAAAGCACTGCAACGAATCCTTGGGCCCCTGGTTTTTTGGCTCAGCTGGCCAGTTGCTTTTATCTACTTGAGGCTTGGCAGTCGCACAAGAGTATTAATTATCGTTGAAGACTGCGTTTTGCTGGTCAAAGGTCGTTTTGGTCTCGATGATTGGAGTTTGCCTGGTGGTGGACTGCATCGAGGCGAAGCGGCGGAGGAGGGGGCCGTGCGTGAGGTTGTCGAAGAAACTGGCATCCAACTCGATACTGAGCAACTTCAATTTTTATATTCGACCAGGGCTAAAACTAAGGGCCTCCAGTTTAATTACAGCTGCTTTTATGTCAGGCTCACCCAAAGACCACCGGTAAAAATACGGCTGGCCGAAATTGCCGAGGCGGGCTGGGTTCCGCTGCAAGATGTTTCGGCCGACAATGCTTCTTCAACCACTTGCGAGGCCGTCCAGGCTTGGTTGAAACACGAGAGTTTGCTATAATATGTGATGCTAGCTATGACTTTGTGTGTCCTGTTATAATCTGTTGAAAGCATAAACTGTCCGTTAGCAAACACTATGCATACACCCAAGCGTACACCTACGAAAAAACCCCAAGAGGAGCCCGAAAAGCGGATCCATCGGCTTAAAAATCATCCGTTTGTTGTGCCTGTTGTCACCTTTTTAGCCCTGTTCATGATTACCATGCTGGGCTTTATTTTCGTTGGCGGCAAGACGGTCGGCCCAAGCGATAGCCATATTGTTCGTCTCTATGTCGATGGTCGGCAACAAACCTTACCAAGCCGAGCTGCCACCGTAGCCGATTTGTTGGCTGCTAACAAGATTGAGGTAGGGGAGCACGATGTTGTTGAGCCTGCTAAAGACGCTCAGATTACGGATGATAACTTTAGCGTCAACGTCTATCGCTCACACCCGGTTACCATTATTGATACCGATGCTAATGGCAAGAAGACCTCAGTTATCACCAATACGGCCCAGCAAGCTCCCGAAGCCATTGCCAAGCAGGCTGGCATCGAAGTTTTGCCAGAAGACAAAGTGACTGTTGCCCGTGCCGATGACATCACTCAAGAGGGTATTATTAGCCAGAAACTGGTAATTGACCGTGCCCTACCAGTGAATATTAATCTATACGGAAGCCCGATAACCGCCCGAACCCAGGCCAATACTGTCGGCGAAGTTCTGTCCGAAAAGAACATCAAACCGCAGCCAACCGACACGGTTACGCCAGCTCTCAATACGCCGCTGACGCCTAATATGCAGATATTCGTCGTTGTCGTTGGCAAGCAGGTTATTACCCAGGAAGAAGAAGTTCCAGCGCCTGTCCAGACAATTCTTGACCCGTCACTAGCGAACAACAAAACGGTGGTACAGACCGAGGGTAGTCCAGGCAAGAAGCTCACCACCTATGAACTCCAGATGGAAAATGGCAAGGAAGTCAGCCGGAAGCTGATCCAGGAAGTTATTTCGGTTCAGCCGGTTACTAAGGTTATCGCCAAGGGTACCAAGATTGTCGAGACCAGAATTAGCGGCGATAAGTCTGCCATTCTGTCGGCCGCCGGTGTGCCTATCAGCCAACAATCAGCCGCTGATTTTGTGATCTCACGTGAGTCAGGCTGGAACCTAGCTGCCCGCAATAGCGGTGGTTGTTTAGGTCTTGGCCAAGCCTGCCCGGGTAGTAAGCTGGTTAATGCCTGCCCTGACTGGGATAGTAACGCTGCCTGTCAGGTCGGCTTCTTTAATGGATATGCCAGTCGATATGGTGGTTGGCAGGGTGCCCAAGAGTTCTGGTTGCTGCACGGTTGGTGGTAGGGGAGCTCCCAGTACTAGCATGAGCCTACGTCCTCGGCTGAAGCCTGCGAATGTAGACTCATACCAATACTGCTCGCTTAGTCTGCGGGCAGGTAGGATGACGATGGTATACTGCTGGGCATGAAGTCTTTAGTTTTAGTAACCGGTAACGAAGGCAAGCTGCGCGAGTGGCAACGGTTGCTGCCCTCAAGCATTCACCTGGAGCCTTTCGATCACGACCTCCCCGAAATTCAAAGTCTTGATTTAGAGGCAATCGTGAGCGACAAGGCGCGCCGGGCGTTTGCAGAAGTCGGTAGGCCAGTTGTGGTGGAAGATATCTCAGCCGGCTTGATTGAGCTAAATGGCCTGCCCGGACCATTTATTAAATACTTCGAAAAGCAGCTGGGGAACGACGCCTTGCATGTCTTAGCGAGTAGCGAGTCAGCTGAGGCGATCGTTACCTGTTTAATTGGCTATTGTGACGGCAAGAATGACTTCACTGTTAGAGCCGAAATCAGTGGCACCGCCGTTTCGGCTCGGGGTGACAATGGTTTTGGCTTTGATAAGTGTTTTATGCCAAAGGGTCAGACTAAAACCTACGGACAGATGACACCCCAAGAAAAAGATGCCATCAGTCATCGAGCCAAGGGCATTAGCTTGTTTGTAAAGCGACTAAACGAGCTCCAGCTATGACCGATCAGCCCTACGCCAAGAAATCGCTCGGCCAGCACTGGCTCAACGATCAAGCAACGCTTGAAGATATTTGTGATGCCGCTGAACTTTCGGCTGGTGACACGATCCTTGAGATTGGCCCAGGCCCGGGAGCACTCACCAAGCTGCTTGTCAAAGAAGTGAAGCAGGTGATAGCCGTTGAATTTGATGAGCGGTTCGCCAAGGCACTACTCAGCAACGTCAATGCCAAGAACCTGTCGGTTACCCACGAGGACATTCTTAAATTCGACTTAACAAGTCTGCCAAAAGGCTACAAGGTGGTGGCCAACATCCCGTACTACCTAACCAGCAACTTACTTCGGGTGTTGAGTGAATCGACAAATCCGCCACAAACAATTGTGCTACTGATTCAAAAAGAAGTCGCTGAACGAGTCGCTGCCAAGCCAGGAGACATGTCCCTGTTGAGTGTGAGCGTGCAGCTGTACTACCAGGCACAACTTGGGGTTAAGGTGCCAGCCCATTTGTTTAGTCCGCCTCCCAAGGTAGACTCGCAGGTGCTTATATTGAAACGCCGGGGCGGGGAGCTCTTCCCTGATGTGACGGAGCAGCAAATTTTAACAGTGGTCAAAGCCGGATTTTCGGCTCGCCGCAAGACGTTATTAAACTCGCTCAGTGCAGGGTTGCGCCAAGATAAAGCACAAATTATAGCATCGCTCCAGGCTGCCAACCTTGACCCAACGCACCGGCCCCAGGAGCTGAGCCTGGAAGATTGGCATCGGCTGACACAAGTACTTCTCCACAACTCCCCTACCCCAAACACTTGACGTGTTAAGTATTGGCCTGATAGACTACCTTCATAGGAGAGCGTAATGCGCCCTAGTAATAAAATCGGCTTTCTCATCCAACACCTTGCCTTCTCGCTTGGCCGTACCAACGACCAGGTTTTGCAAGAACGACTCGGGATAGGGTTTTCACAATTCAAACTTATGATGGTGCTGCAGAAGATGCCTCATATCCAGCAAAAACAAATTGCGAGCGCGCTCAACCAAACCGAGGCCAGCATTAGTCGGCAAATTAAGCTCTTGCACGAGAAGAATTTGCTTCAAACGACCGTGAGCCCCAAGAATCGTCGGGAGCATATCACGACACTGACCGGTAAAGGAGTTCGCTATACGGAAGAAGCCCGCCGTATCTTAAACGACTATTATCAGCCTATGTTTGCCCAGCTGAGTGATAAGGATCAAGAACAACTCGCGCAACACCTCACGACGCTTCATGATGCCGTCTGTACAAGTAGTGGTGACATGTGCCAAAAATATATAAATGATTAAGAGGAACAGGAATGACAAAAAAACCAGTTAATTTATCAAAACGAGCTTTACCGATTGTCCTTTTTACGGTATTCCTCGATGTTTTAGGTGTCGGTATTCTGATGCCAATTTTGCCGCAAATGGTCTTTCGGGTGTTCTTGCCCGCTGGGTTCTCATACAATGGGGCACTGATTACACTCGGTTGGCTGGTTGGTATTTATCCGTTGATGCAATTCATCGCAACGCCAATTCTTGGCCAATTATCTGATCGTTATGGTCGCAAACCAATTCTTGGCTTTAGTTTGGCTGGTACAGCGGTTGGTTACGCAGTTTTTGCGATTGCGATTATTACCAAAAATATCCCACTACTATTCCTGTCGCGTGCCTTTGACGGTATTACCGGCGGTAATATTAGTGTGGCCCGCGCGGTTATTGCTGACGTTAGTAAGCCCGAAGAGCGAACTAAGAACTTCGGGCTGATTGGTGCCGCCTTTGGCGTTGGCTTTGTCATGGGGCCATACATTGGTGCCCGTTTGGCATCACCGAACGTGAGTTTCTTTGGTTTGTTCCATACACCAGGATGGTTTAGTGCCGCCACGCCTTTCTGGTTTGCGGCGATCCTAGCAGCCGTCAACGCTATTTTGGTTTTGGCTATCCTACCCGAGACACACCAGCATATCGACAAGAAGCTCAAAATGATTTGGTCAAAGTCACTGCAGAATATCCGCAAAGCCGCAGCGGCTCCAGGTCTCCGGGTCGTCTTTACCTCAGAGTTTCTGTTCTACGGAGGCTTCACCTTCTTTACGACCTTTTTCCAGATTCTGCTGATTCAAAAACTACATTTTACGCAAAGTAATGTTGGTGATTTCTTTGCCTATATCGGCATCTGGATTGCGATTACTCAAGGAGCGATTACGCCATTGCTGGCCAAGCGATTCAAGAACTACCAGGTATTACGATTCACGTTCTTTGGCATGGGGCTGGTGCTGTTTTCGATGTTGTGGCCAACGAATACCAGTCAGTTACTCTTGGTGACGCCATTTATCGCTATGTTCGTTGGCTTGACGATGGCCAACACCTCGGCCCTAGTGAGCCTGTCGGCCGGTCCAGAAATGCAGGGAGAAATTCTTGGTATTGATGCCAGCGTCCAAGCCTTAGCGCAGGCCATTCCAGCTATTATCAGTGGTTACATTGCCACCATGGGTATTAATATGCCGGTCATTGTCGGTGGTGTGATTGTAATGCTAGCCGGTGTTATCTTTGTAGTCTTCTACAAACCATCGAATCACATTTTGCACGAAGATCCGGCTACACTAGCAGCCGAAGCCATGTCTGCCGCAAGCTAGACATAAGCGCTATAAAAATGGTATAATAATCTGACGGGGCTGAATTTTAAGCTCGACGTTGGACTTTATCAGTTAGATCCCGCAGGTCGCTTACTCAGCGTTATAGGGTAACCAAGTATAGATGCAACATCTAAACTTCGCGATGCTAAGGTAGCTGTAGCAAACTTGTTTGCACGCAGTGACTTTGCTTTCGCACTAGCTGCCTAATTCGTTAGACAGCCGTTTCGCAATCGATACCAGGTAGATTAACGAAGCGCTATATCATCTGGTTGCTTGCTCATACCTGACTCAAGATGAGTACTAAGACTATGAGTCTGCTCGATGCGTTGTTTGGTCTACTCATAGACGCATCGCTAAGACCAATAAGTAGACTACACCTGTAGACGGCTAACAAAGATAAACTAGCGGACCCGGGGGCAGTACCCGGCAGCTCCACCATAAGAGACTTTTCGGTAAACGAAAGGTCTTTTTTGATTGGCTCTAAGGAGTAAAGAGGGCTTATTCGAGGGGTGCCAACTTTTTGCTGGGAGTTAAACGATATCCCGCCTGGGAGTATGAGTTGTTGGCACCGCACCCTCTCGTCATGATCAAGTTTCCACCAATCCTCGCGAAGCTTGTCGGTATAACTTAATCCAAAGTTCACGAAATCAAGCATACCAGCATCAAGATTATCCTTTGTGCTGATCACGTCTTTGACCTGATGGATTTCAAGTTTGATTTTGTCTATCTCTAGGCGGAGGTCTTGTTTGTATTCATGGTTCGCTCTTGCCATTTCCCGGACCAAACTAGACTTTTCTTCTTCGAGTGTGGCTACTTGTTTTTTGAGGGACTTGATTTCTTTAAGTGTTGCACTCTGTTTTTCTTTCCATACTATTTCCAGAGCCTCGATAAAAGCTGACTGTTGTTTGCCAGTGTACTTAATTCTTGAGAGCCTTTCTGATATCTTTTCGTGTACCACATCGCGATGGTAGGCTTTCCTGCAAGTTCTACAGTGGTACTTATTGTAGTAGCGAGTCACCTTTTTTGCGTAGCCGTTATTCTTCCTCGATCCTGTAAACTTGCTATTTTCACCGCAATCTTCGCAGAAAAGAAGCTTGTTCATTGGAAACTCGGGGTTGTATTGCTTGCGTGGCCCTCTCAGTCTTACCTTGCCCGTAAACATTTCTACTAGCTGGTCATGATCATCCTGCGTAATCATTGGGGGATGCAAACCATTTTCGTTCCTAGCATTAACTTGCTTTTTGATTTCCACGATGCCTGCGTAGTATGGATCCAACAAAATGGCCCTGAACTTATCTGTTTTATATGGTGCGTGGTTGGTTGTAAACTCGCTTTGATTGAGACGCTTGAGTGCCTGAAGGGGAGTATATAATCCACCGAGAACATCGTTGAATGCCCTTTGTAGGGGTTTAAAGGTTGTAGGATGAGGCTGGTGAATGCCAGGCTTCGAGCCCTTTTGATAACCAGGTTTTGGAGGCATGGTATAGCGACCTTCTTTTATGGCTGCACGGTGCCCCGATATTGACTTACGCTGCCGCTCCTCGTTACTGCCCTCAGCCTGCATGAACTTAGTGAATTTAAGCATCTTAGACATTAAATCGTCTCTGTTAAGACTCATATCGGATGCATACCAAACTTTTACATTCAAGAGGCTAAAAGTCACCTCATAGTACGGGCCTTCGTACGCAGACCTCATGAATCGGTCTGGCTCATCAACAATCAAATACCTTACTCTTTTGTTTTGCTTACAAAAGTCGAGCATTTCTCTCAAGTCCTTTCGGGTTACGTTTGTCCCCGCTTTGCTCGAGACGTTGCCAGACCAGTTCTTGATTATCTCCACGTCTAATGCTTTGGCGGCATTACGAACAGAAATCTCTTGTCGATTCAAACTATTGTTCTCTCGTTGCTCCGCAGTCGACACCCTACAAAGTGATATGGCTAGTTCGCGCACAAGAACCCCCGATCTTAATAATCAAATTCAACATACCCCCTGCCTTCTGGGATTATCGACTGCTCTGAGTCAGTATTCAAGTCCTTGTACTCTGATTCATATCTCGAGAAGAGAAAGTTAGCCAACTCTAAAAGCTCTCGTTGGGTCAAGCTGTCTGGTGTTTTTTTGATAAATTGAATACGGTTTCCCGGTAATCGGGTATGGGGAGCAGAAGAGTCGGGGTCGTGACGAAGCATTTTTTAGCACCGAGTTAACGCCCGTTTCGTTTTTACTCGTTGCTTCGTAATGCTATTAGTTCGTCATGCGTCCTGGGCTTAATTGCACTATAGCACCAAAGCAGATATTGTCAAGAGGCTAATGCTTATCCCGAGAATTTTCGTTCCGCGTTTACGCTAATACCCACTATGAGCTTACGAGACCCACGTTTATACCTTAGAAGGTTAGGCTTTGTTAGTCCTAAAACATCCTTTTTCTTCCTTATAAATTCGACACTTTGTTAGGGCACTCTCGGTGGTTTCCGGCCGTTCGTATACGCCTTTGGTGTCAGTAGGCTGGCTTCCACGCATGGCCACGGGTTAAGGTTGAATATTCTGCTGTACGGTGGATGGGACCCGAACGGTTCTGGCCCCTGGGTGTCACCAGTCTTATTTTGTGTAATAATACCTCCAAGCGATGCAAGTCGCCCACGACCTAACCCGAGCAATCGGTATGGTCATGAAATCTACGTGAATATTAATCCCGTCGTTGGGTTCTATTCACGTAGTCGTAGCTGGAAACAGTTATGGTGGCCTCGGTCACGCCTCAGCGGCGGGTTTTTAATTGCCGCCTGCTGCCACTAACATTAGGAAGCATCATGGAATTATTTACTACCCCGCCAAATTCACCCATACTTGCCGCGCTCATTATTGTTTATTTTCTGCTAGCAGCAGTAACAACTTTTGAAATAAGAGTAATTCAGTCACAAAAAAGTAAAGTTCAACAGGCCGGCCAGGTATCGTTGCCTGCTTGGACAGGTATTTTCGCTTATTTAATGTGGTTAGCCTGGTTGGCGATCTTTTTGTTGAACTGGCAACTTGCGCTGGTGGTTTTTGTACTCAAGTTCATTCTCAAAGTTTTGCCTGTTCTGGAAATCTTCGGTAGCTTCATCCTGACACCTATCAAACGCACACAACTCGGTACAAATGACGGAGAAAGTAGTGACGAAAGCCGGAATCGTTTAATCGAAAACTTGGAGAGCATTAAGAATGGCAAAACTTCGCCGGAGGCAAAACAGCGTTTTTCGTCTAAGTTAATCAAGGCGTCGCCATTGAGCGAAGAAGAAAAGCTCCAATTACTCGAACGGCTTGAGAGCGATTATAAGCGGTAAAAGACCTTCGAGAGGGTAAATAGGCATGCCGTTTTTTTAAATGGCTTACAGGGCCTTACAAACAGTCTGATGGCATATAGCACTCGACATATGAGAGTGCCAATAGTATAATGGCGGTATTAAGTGGAGGCCCTCGGTTTACTACCCCTGGTCACCACCTGATGACCATTATTTAAGCGAGGGTAATATCATGAGAGATCAATTCTTTAAGGTACCGCTTCATCACTATAAGTCGGACCTTCTTGACAATATTAGTCAGGCGATTAGGCGGACAAACGCAAAGGAGCTTGACGACGATTTTGGCAGGGAGGCCATTATGCGACATAAGCTCGACAGTGTAGCCATAGACTGGGACACGCTCCAGATGCTTCCTGACCACCGTGAGGAAAGAGTAATCTCTGAAGGTATGCTTGGCCCCGAAGAACAAGTGATACCAGTTTACACTTTCGAAGTAAAATTTACAGGGGACAGACGCTTATTTGGCATCAGTCCAAGCACTAGTCGGGTATGGACTTTTCACGCAGATGTCACCGGTGACACGATCTCTTTCCAGATTAGAGGCGCCGATAAAGCCAAGCTGGAACAAGTAAAGGCCAATCTGACCCACGACATTGGGCAGCTTAACCAGGAGATAGCTGGTTTTAACAATGAGCTTGAACAAGTTGTGACCTCGGGGATCGAGGCGCGTAAAAAAGTACTAGCCGAAAACAACAAGGGCCAAGATGTCTTCGGTGTTCCTATTAAAACGACGAAAGAATAAGCTGTAATGGATAAGCCGGAGGAAGAATTAAAAAAGGCTTTAGAGAGTGGTGATGGTCCCCCAATCTTAAGATTTATTATTGCAACTTTGGCTGGCGCCTCATCGGCTGCGGGGCAAGCGATCGGTGCCAAAGTTGGAGGTGCTGCTGGCGCCCAGGCAGGTGAGGTTGTAGGTAACGTCGCTGCGGGTGCTATCGGGGGTGTTCTGAGCGCCAGTTCCGAGAAAGACCAGAGGAGAATCAACGAAATAGTACAGATGTGGCTAAAAATGCAGTCTGACGAAATAAAAGAGATAGGCACTACTATGTTTGAGGTGATGGCTCGCCTGGATTTAGAAGATGAGCGAGTCCGAGAACGCTTAGAGAGCCCTGAGTACCTAAGGCTCATTAAGAAGTGCTTTCGTGACTGGTCTGCTGCCGAGAGTGAAGAAAAGCGTGTCTTAATCAGGAATCTGCTAATTAATGCTGCCGGTGCCCACATCACCACAGATGACGTAGTAAGTTTATTTGTTACGTGGATCGATAACTACTCCGAAGGTCATTTTAAAATAATTCGAGCAATCTACAACCATGACGGGAGTACTCGCAGGGATATCTGGCTCCGCATGAATGAGACAACTGTGTTGCCACGAGAGAACTCCCCAGAGGCCGATTTATTTAAGCTGCTTGTTCAGGATCTCAACATGGGCCACCTGATTCGTCAGCATCGGCCAGTTGATCATGCTGGTAACTTTATAAAGCAACAGCCAATACGTCGTGGGAGCGGGGGAGGTCAGGGCTTTACCTCGGCCTTTGATCAGGCAAAGCGGTATGAACTTACCGGGCTTGGAGAGCAGTTTGTGCACTACACTATGTCAGAGTTTGTTAAGAAAATTAGCGCTCCAGCAACAGATCAGTAACTTGGTCGGGATGTCTTGACCGGAGTGTTTCCTCTAGCCTGGAGATGCGGTGATCAGCACTAGGCTTAAGGGGCTCAGTACGTACCTCAAGGACGGGGGTGATACCCGTTGAGCACATCCTTGTTCTTATGCCTTGACCAATCTACGGCCAGGATATTCTTCCAGCGCCCCTGTTCTTGTGTGAGCCGGTGCCAATTATCTCGCACAAGCTCCACCAAGAAAAATGACTCATCGCAAGATGGGTCTTTTTTCTTGGCAGGGAATATGTGTCGGGTACTGCCCGAGAGGGTGAGAACCGCCACGGGCAGTTCTCACCCCATGAATACAGTTACCTCTGCGATTTGGCTACTATTTGCTTATGCTTGCAATGTCCCAAACCTCAATCTATAGTGCCACGAAAGCAAGGAGACGTACTATGCCGCAAATTGATAAAATTGAACTAGTTGGGGATGCTTTTTATATGGCTTGCCCGTCCTATGAAGAAGCAGGAAAGAGCATTGCTAAAGAAAGTCCTGACAAGTATTTGACCATAGTGAAACCCTTTATGCCCTCTGTACTCGGTTGCTTGGTAGAGGTAGATGGTCAACAATCAATCAGGCTAGTTGGAGAACAAAGAGCCGGTGTCGTCCCACGCCATATGCATGGCCTACAAGAAGGCGTTACGGCTTCCACATTATCTTCGTTGGAAATCGACTTAGTTGCGCATGTTGAACCAAGGGACAGCGAGTTGCTAGATAGGGGTTTAGCCTGGGTAGCCGTTGGAGCCGAAGCAAAGCCGCTCTTTAAGATGGGTATCCTGCCACATTCTGGTGCCACCGCTAGTGAAATTACTGAACGTTTAATAATTGCAGAGTTTCGGGCAGTTGAAATGATAAATGGCGTTCTAAATTCAGACCCACTTGCTCCGTATTCACAGAAATATTCCGCCGCCGCGTAAGCAGGGCGAATACCCCCGAGGTACTACTAGTTTCTTTCGGTTTTCAGCGCAAGAAGGGTCCTTTTCTTTGAAAAACTTGACGAAAAGTGGTATAATAATACCTATGGAAATGGTTCGTCATACGGTTATACCAGACTCTCATGGTCAATATGAGCTGGTTAGCCGCATGATCGATCATCACTTAGACATGACCGACCACTTCTTGTTCTTGGGTGATGTTCTCAACGGGCCTAATAGTGCTAAGTTGATTCAGTTGATTCGTTCGCTCGGGGAGCGAGCGACGACCATCGTCGGTAACCATGAATGGGTCGCCCGTAATGCCCTGAGCCATTCGATTGACCCAATGGTGGCAGTCTGGCGGGATGAAATCTGGCCAGGTTACGAGGAGGATACGCTGCAAAGTTATGGCATTCATCCAACCGGCAAGTGGTCGCGTGATGCCCAAGCATTGCAGGAAGTCATGGCCGAAACAGGCGACTTGGACTGGCTACACAGCTTGCGTCCATACTTTGAAACCGACCAATTTATTGGTGTGCACGCTGGACCGGAACGAAACTTTGCTTGGGCAGAGCAGGCTGCTGCCATGGATCTGCTGATTGGCTACGACGCGCGGCTGCATGATGAACCCGCCCCAATCTTTGATGGCCGACTGGGCGCGATTAAAGATGTGCCAGAGCTGGTTGATGCACGCACATTTGTTACTGGACACCTTCACCTGACGCTTCCGGCAGAGCAACGCCGTGCTGAGCGCAAGATCGGGCTGGCATCACCGCTTAACAGGGGCGCACCACTCTACGTGTGGCAGAGTGACCAAGACCGTATTTACGCGCATTGACATGCACGCAAAACATTATATAATCAAAAGTAGTTATGCTAAAGCATAGAATCAATTATCCTATACCAGTCGAAGCTGTTGCCCCCGATGGCGAGCCCTTGTGGCTTTGGGCCCCGTCGCCAGTCGTTGAGGCGGCTGAGCGGCTGTTGCCGCGCAATTCACGCATAGTAGACCTCGGCGCTGGTCGTGGTGCCAATGGTATGTTTCTGGCCATGCAGGGGCACGAGGTGATTTCGGTTGAATCAAGCGCCCAAACCGTGCGCGAGGGACAACAGATTGCTCGAGCACTTGGCTCCACGGTCATGACCCACCGTTTTGTGCGTGCTGATATGCGTGAGCTTGATCTTGCCACAGAGTTCGGCCCACAGGATGCTATCCTTGCAATTCGGTCATTGCAACAGGTAAGTATGGCCGAGGCAGAAACAGCCGTTGCTACAATGCAAGCTGCTACCACTCCCGGAGGTCTCAATGCCGTCCAGGCCTACATAGCCCGTCCAGACCAAAAACCCTCGTTGCCTCACTTAGCTCTGTTTGAACCAGGACAGCTGGAGGCTACCTATCAACAGGCTGGTTGGGAGACGGCGCACCGTGAATCCCAGCTCCACGAACTGGATTACAGCATGGGTTTACCCCAATGCCGATCAACGACCCAGTTGATTACCGTCAAGCCGACCGCATAGCCTTCTGATGGAAGTGATCCCGATGCCGTTGCAGGGCAGACGTTTGCGGCCGCAGTTGTTCGCTCGATTGATATTGGTCGACGCCAGTTTGGCAAGACAACCACTATCAACACTCGCGGCTAGAGCGGCAATATGCTAACTCCCCCTGGTGTATCGTTGTAACTTATGCTATAATTAGCGGGAATTAAGTAAGCGCTTGTTTACAAACGAGCGCTTTTTATTAGGAAAATAATATGGCAGATCTTCAAGACCCAACTAAAATCCGTAACATCGCGATTATCGCCCATGTTGACCATGGTAAAACTACCCTGGTCGACGGCCTATTAAAGCAGTCCCAAACCTTCCGCGACAACCAGGCTGAGATGAGTCAAGATCTGATTATGGACAGTGGTGACCAAGAAAAAGAACGCGGCATCACCATTACTGCCAAGGTGACCGCCGTGCAACACGGTGATTACCGCATTAACATTATCGACACTCCTGGCCACGCCGACTTTAGCGGTGAAGTAGAGCGGACGCTCAACATGGCTGATGGCTGCATCCTGATTGTCGATGCTCAAGAAGGCCCAATGCCGCAAACCAAGTTCGTACTCGGTAAGGCTCTGGCCAACGAGCTCAAACCAATTGTTATTATTAACAAGATTGACAAGCCTGCTAGCCGCATCAAAGAGGTGGAAGACGAGCTGGCTGACCTATTCTTGGAACTAGCCGTCCACGAAGACCAGCTGCACTACCCGGTCTATTACGCCATCGGCCGCGCCGGTAAGGCCTGGACAGATATTCCCGCTGACCCAGAAGCCGCCGCTGATCTCGATGTTGTCTTTGACGCCATCATCAAAGACGTTCCGGCCCCTAAGATTGAACTCGACAAACCCTTCCAGATGATGGTAACCGCACTGGCCTGGGACACCTTTAAAGGCAAGTATGCCATTGGCCGCATCACGCGCGGTTCAGTAAAACCCGGTGAAGCCGTTAGTCTTTGTAAAAAAGACGGTACCATTGCCAAAGCCAAAGTTGACCTGGTCTTTATGAGCCATGGCGTCAGCCGTTTTGAAGTCCCTGGTGGCGTAGCCGGCGATATTGTTCAGCTGACCGGTATTGGTGATGCCCAAATTGGCGAGACTATCGCCGACGCGGATCAGCCCGAAGCTCTACCTGTCATCGAAGTTGAAGCCCCAACCCTGAAGATCTACCTTGGCCCAAACACCAGCCCAATGAAGGGGCAAGAAGGTGAGTTCACAACTTCTCGTCAGATTGGCGAACGCCTGCAAAAAGAGCTTGAAACTAATGTTGGTTTACGCGTTGAAGACGAAGGCATCGGCTTCTTAGTCGCCGGCCGCGGTGAACTGCACTTATCGGTTTTGATTGAAACCATGCGCCGCGAAGGCTATGAATTTGAAGTTGGCCGCCCACAGGTTGTTACTCGAGACAAGGACGGCGCCGTTGAAGAGCCTGTCGAAGAAGTGATTATCGAAGTACCGGCCGAACATGTTGGTACCGTCCAAATGGAACTCGGTAAGCGTCGTGCGACATTGAAAGAACAATTTGCCAGCCCGAAGGGTGTTACTAAGCTGATCTATGAAATGCCAACTCGCGCCTTGTTAGGTATGCGAAACATCTTGCTGACCAACACCAAAGGTACCGTGATTATGAACAGCCTGATTACCGGCTATCAGCCTTTGGGTCAGCCGTTGCAGCAGCTCCGTAACGGCGTCTTGATTGCCTTTGAAACCGGCGTCACCACACCGTACGCTCTGCAGAATGCTGAAGCGCGCGGTACCACTTACATTGGCCCTGCTGAAAAGGTCTATGCCGGGCAAATTGTTGGCTTGAATACCCGCCAAGAAGACATGGAAATTAACGTTTGCAAAGCCAAGCACCTGACTAACATGCGTAGTAGTTCATCAGATGGCGTGGTCCAGCTGACGCCGCCAACCATCTTTAGTCTTGAAGAGTGTCTGGACTTTATTGAAAACGACGAGTTGCTCGAAGTAACACCAAAGTCATTGCGCCTGCGCAAACGTGAACTTGATCCCAACAAGCGCAAACGCCAAGCCAAATAGCTAGAATTGACATCGACGAGCATTAACGTAAACTCAGATTAGTATGTCTGACACCGATGCCTCACAGTCGCCGCAAGACCCAACCTGGGATGCTTTTGATAAGGCCGAAAAGGAAAAGGCTGCACAGCTGGAGGCAGCCTACCAGGCCACCGAGCAAAATAATAGCTATCTGTTAAATCAGCTTGCCGGCATCGAAGACATGGAACTCACTTTGGTTCGTGGCTTGTCTGACGCCGCAACTGATGGCCCGCAGAGGCTCAACTTGCCAGTAACCAATGCATCTTTATATCTGCGGCCCGATAGACGGGAAGAGTTGCAACAACAAGGCGAGGATGATCTCGTCGTTAATAGCAAAGGAAATCCTTTCACCATTGTTGGTGATATTCCTCCGCGCACAGAAAAGCTCATCGAGGATTTGATAAAGCATACCGAGGCAGTGCCGAACCAGACAGACAGCACTCAGCTTGAGGAAATTTGGTCGGGTAATATCGCAGGTCAGCCAATTGAGTTGGTTTTCTATCACCAAAGCCGGACCGTTATTCTGCCAGACAATGAGACTACGGAGCCGGTCTTGTCTTTGCGAGCCTTTCGAGGACGGTATCGAGACGCCTCCCCAGCCAATCAATAGATTGACTATTTTTACAAATCGTGCTAATGTATAAGTATTGTTCAATTGAATCCAAAGTTTGTTCGCTATTACTGAGGCTTCATCTGTGACAATCACAGCTATACAAGCCGTCTGGCATCTCAGCCAAAGCCCAAAAAGCTAAGTAATAACAATCTATAACAAACCAAAGGATTCTTTTTTTATGGCCTACGCCTATCGATCCCAAACTAATAACCGTAATCGCCGCAACAGTGGTGGCTCACGGGCTCCACGTCGCCGTGGTGCGCAGTATATTGACCCCAGCCGCTTTATTAAAGCTGCTAAGCCAGTAACCCCACAGACCGAATATGTGCCAACCCACAAGTTCGACGATTTTAACGTGCACGAAAAGATTAAGTCTAATCTGCGCGCTAAGGGTTTTGTGACCCCAACCCCAATCCAAGACCAAACTATTATCCCAGCCCTCGAGGGTAAAGATATCATCGGTATCGCCAACACAGGTACTGGTAAAACAGCCGCTTTCGCGATTCCTATTTTGAATCGCTTGCTAACCGACCGTAATGCCCGCGCTTTAATTGTGGCCCCAACCCGTGAACTGGCTCAGCAGATTGACGAAGACATCCGTTCGATGGCTAAGGGCAGTGGTCTCTTTGGCGCTGTTGTCATTGGCGGTGAGCCAATCGGCCGCCAGCTGCGTGACCTCCGTTCTAACCCGCAGATTGTCATTGGTACCCCTGGTCGTATTAAAGACCACTTGGAGCGCCGCACACTTAATCTCAGCCGCTTTAACATGATCGTGCTCGACGAAGTCGACCGCATGTTAGACATGGGTTTTGTCGATGATGTGCGTGAAATCCTCAGCCACCTTGCCGAAGAACGTCAGTCGTTCTTCTTCTCGGCTACTTTGGATACTCGCGTCAACAACCTCATCCAAACCTTTTCACACGATCCAACGACAATTTCTATCAAGACCGGCGAAACCAGTGATAACGTTGATCAAAACATCGTCCAATACGGTGGCAACATGGAAAAGATTGAGAAACTGCATGATATCTTGCTCGAAGACCACGTTACTAAAGTAATCGTCTTTGACGAAACACAGAGAAGTGTCGAGCGCTTGAGCCAAGAGCTGATCGCCCGCGGCTTCCCGGCCGTTTCGATTCATGGTGGCAAGAACCAAGGCCAACGCCAACGTGCCTTAAACAGCTTTAAAACTGACCAGGTGAGCATTTTGGTGGCAACCGACGTGGCCGCTCGTGGTATTGACGTCAAAGACATTAGTCACGTTATTAACTACACCCAGCCCCAGAGTTACGAAGACTACGTGCACCGCATTGGTCGCGCCGGCCGTGCTGGCAAAACCGGTTACGCGCTAACCTTTGTTGTGCGCTAAAGCAGGAGTAAAACGCTGCTGCTTGCATTTAGTTCAGTCTGAGGGCATGCTTATGGGCAATGTCAGAACGAACACAACCCAGCAATCAGGCAGATAAAAGTAGCCCTCTGCCGCCTAGTTTCCGACTCGAAAGAATAGCCTCTGGCTTAGTGGGGCGTATCGCACAATCAGATATGGTTTGCATAAAAGAGGCGGGCGGACAGGTTACGGCTGCTAGTCACTATTCTGTTGGATTGGTTTCCCATCGGGAAACTCGCCCGCTACTAAAGGCGTACTATGAACAAAATAGGGGTCGTCACTTACCGCTAGAAGAAATTATTAAATTGACGCGTAGTCCGCTTGATAATAGGCTCACAGAGCCACAATACGGTTTGCCGGTATTTGGGTTCAAGCGCAGTGAGGCAATTTATGGCACAAAACTGAGCGTTGTCATCGGCGACACCGAAGGTATTATGCAAAAAGAACGAGAGCGTTACTTACGTAATCTATGCCGAGTCATTGGTGTCGAGGCTGAATTTACTGGTTTTGAGGCCGATTTCAGAGTCGCTCAAGTATATGAAAATGGAGACATTGCTGCAATCGAAGAGATTGTGAGCCGTTGCTTGCCAGACAGCATTGATTTGAACAGCGTCACCTCTTCGCCACAGGTTGATGATCTGACTTTGGCTCCAGGCTCAATTCAGGCCCAAACTAATTACGACAAACATTAGTTATGTGGTATACTAGGCTTGCTAGAAATAAGCTGCTACATAACGTTTGTTAGTTCTAGGTTAATATAAGTTAAGTGTTTCTGAGGAGCAGCTAACTGGAACTCGTTTTACAAGAGCCAGATTACCTCCGAGCAACCAAAGGAGTTAATATCAATGGCTACTAAATTATTTGTCGGTTCCCTTTCATGGGGCGTTACAGACGACCAACTGAAGGAATTTTTCACTCAGGCTGGTACCGTTGTATCTGCAAAGGTCATCACTGATCGCGACACAAACCGCTCAAAGGGCTTCGGCTTTGTTGAGATGTCAAGCGACGAAGAAGCTAAGGCTGCTGTTGACAAGCTCAACAACCAGGAACTTGATGGTCGTACCATCAACGTTAGCGAAGCTCGTCCTCGCGAAGAACGCCCTCGTTACTAATTAGTTAGTACCGAACGTTCAAAAGCCCGCCAGCAATGGCGGGTTTTTTGTTGTCAGCGTATGATAAGGAAGATGAGTCAAAAGTATATCTTCTTTCAAAAACCCAACTTGCCGCTGATTGTGGCTTTTGTGGCTTGGATTTTGTCACACGTCTTGCCGTACGGGAAACTTAACTTTGCGGCCGCCCTGATCTTCTTTGGAGCGCTGTTTACGTGGGCTTGGTTGGAGATTTTTGATGGCGCCAACAACTTCCGCCGAGGGCTCGGCGTAGTCGTAATGGCCTTCATTATCATTAATCGACTATAACCACCTTGACCTTAACCATAAGGGCTCCTAAGCTAGTAGTAAGATGTTGAATAAAGCCAAAACCGTCGTTCGGCTCATTCTGCCTGGACATAAACACAACGAGCTCAGTAAGTCAGACGTACATGCTGCCCGGCATTACATCGCTCATTACTGGAAGCGTTTGGAACGTTTTCATCCTAAGGACGATGAGACGCTGTTTGGTCTGCCCAAGCCGTACCTGGTGCCAGCCTATGAGGAAGGGCACAGCTTTGACTTTAATGAGCTCTATTACTGGGATAGCTACTTTATGGTGCAGGGGCTCCTCGATGAAGACCATAAAAAGTTAGTGATGGGAATTTTGGAAGACTTGGTGTATCTGCAAAAACGACTCAAAATTGTTCCGAATGCTTCGCGCACATATCTGACGGGCCGTTCGCAGCCACCGCTGCTAACTTCATTTATCTTTGACGTTTATGATACTTATAAGCTCGATAAAAAATGGCTGGCTACTAACATCGAAGTCGCCCAAAATGAGTATTACAACGTCTGGATGGGAGTGTCTAAGCCCAACGAACGCCAAATTTTTCGTGGGCTGAGCCGCTACTACGACATCAACTATCTGCACGACTTGGCTGAAGCCGAAAGCGGTTGGGACATGACGCCGCGGTTTGGCCGCAAAGCACTCAACTATTTACCGGTCGATCTCAACGCCCTGCTGTATAAGTACGAAACTGATTTCGCTCGTGCCGCCACTATTGCCGGTGATGAGGAGGCAGCCGAATCATGGCTGGCTCGTGCCAAATCGCGCCAAGAAACCATGGATGAATTGATGTGGAGTCCTTCGCGCGATTTTTACTACGACTATGATTTTGCTCGCCAACGCCGTGGCTCAGTCAGTTCACTCGCCGGCTTTTACCCGATGTGGGCGGGTATGGTCACGCAAGAACAGGCCGCCAGATTGGTACGAGCCCTTAAAAAGTTCGAAGAAAAGGGCGGTCTGGCGACTACCGATCAGCAGTTTAATCAACGGCTGCCAGGGCAAATACCAGGTACTGGCAACACCCCCACCCAATGGGCTTATCCAAACGGCTGGGCACCGCTTCACTTCATTATCATCAGGGCCTTGCAGCGCTATGGTTATGACGATGACGCCAAGCGAATCGCTACAAAATGGCTCCGCACTAACCTGGCCTGGTTCAACAAAGAAGGGGTATTTTTGGAGAAGTACAATGTTGTTAACCCTGACAAACCACCGATGAAGGGTGTCTATCCATCACAGACTGGTTTTGGTTGGACTAACGCGGTGTTTGAGCGGCTGTGTCAGGAGTTTGTCGACTAGCAGCCGCGCCAGGATAGAAAGTATCTCGAAGATTGCCCAACGCAGAAGCGAAGACCATACTTTCTTCGTCTAGGAACGGCGTTACTGCCGCGACGACGCTTTCGCCAAGCAGGCCGTGAATATCCAGATCACGGTCGTCGACATCATTCGCGTGCTGTTCCAGGTTAACGATGGAGAAGTGGTCATTGAAGTGAGCCGAGGCATCAAATGCGGCTAACTGTTGGCTTGGCGGATCGATGGTCTTTAGGATCCGTCGGGCGTGGTAGCGACCAGAAGGGCGAAAGAGTAGTGGCTCCATTTTGACCAGCTCCTGAGTTCCGCGCCGCAGGGCCTCATCTAGAATGACAGCGTGCTCGGCCCGAACTTCTGTAAAGAGGACTGTGCCAACCATACTGGCGGCACGCTTTTTGTACTGTTCGAACCTGGCTGGCTCAGCGGATCGTGACTCATGCAAGGCAAAGTTGGCAACACGAGCCAGCAGCTGTCCAAAATCATGGTCAAAACCATCTTGCGTACGGTATACCTCATTCAGATGTCGCGGATCGAGTGCCGCCATTTGAACTTTACGCATGTTATGGCCCAAAATGGCGCCAAACTCATCCAACTCAGAGCGATGTTGACCCATCGCGGTATCGACAGCGCGAACCGAACCTTCAATCAGGCGTGTTTCTCGTAAAGTCTCCTCAGACGAACTGAATACCATAATAACTAGGATTATACAATGAATATAAGCAAAAGTCAATGTAATTACCGTTTCCAGATACGCCGCCAACAGGTTAAACTGTAGGTATGAACTATTTTGTGACAACCTCAATTCCATATATGAATGGCGACCCGCACTTGGGTCACGCTATGGAGTTCTTGTATGCCGATATCTTAGCTCGCCAGGCTCGTAAACGGGGAGCACCCGTCATCTTCAGTACTGGTACTGATGAGCACGGCAGCAAAGTGGCCGAGAAGGCAGCCGAACTTAAGTTGACGCCCCAAGAACTGGTCGACAAAATGAGTCAAAAGTTCCGCGATTTGCAAAAAGAACTCAATATCAGCAATGATCGCTTTATTCGGACCACCGATGCTGCGCACGAACAGCGTGCCCAAATCATTTGGAAGAACCTTGCCAAGGACATCTACAAAGGTAGTTACGTTGGTATGTACTGCACGGGCTGCGAGTCGTTTGTAACTGAGGCTGTAGCCAAAGAGAACAAGGGCATCTGTCCGCACCACAACAAGCCATATGAAAAGATTCAAGAAGATAACTACTTCTTCCGACTGAGTAATTACGCGCCGCAAATTCTCAAAGCAATTGAATCTGGTTCCTTCCGCATCGTGCCGGCGACCCGCAAGCACGAAATTCTTCAGGTTATCAAAGATGGCCTCGAGGACGTTAGTATTTCTCGGCCCAAAGAGAAGGTCGCCTGGGGCATCCCCGTGCCAAGTGATCCAAGTCAGGTCATGTACGTTTGGTTTGAAGCGCTGATGAACTATATTACGGTGCTCGGCTACCCGGAACATGCTGACTTTAAGAAGTTCTGGCCGGCTAATGTTCAGGTAATCGGCAAAGATATTCTCCGTTTTCACGCGGCTATTTGGCCCGGCATGTTGCTGGGGCTTGGTTTGCCACTGCCCAAAACACTGTATGTACACGGCTTTGTGGGCGTGAATGGCGAAAAGATGAGCAAGAGTTTGGGAAACAGCATCTCGCCCCACGCGATAATTGATAAATGGGGAGCCGATGTATTTCGCTACTTCTTTGCGCGCCACATTCCAAGTTACGAAGACGGTGATTTTACCTGGGAACGCATAGAAGATGCCTACAACAACGAGTTAGCTAATGAGCTGGGTAATGCCGTCCAGCGCACAGTGGTGATGATCCAAAAGAACCTCAATGGTATCGTTGGAGATATTCCCTCCGCCAATCACGACGTCGCTAAGTACGAAGCTGCTTTGGAAGACTGTAAGTTTGACCGGGCACTGGACGAGGTGTGGGAGCAGGTTCGTGGTTTGAACCAATATATCGACGAAGAAAAGCCGTGGGAGCTGGCCAAGTCGGGTGATTTGGAGCACTTGCGCGAAGTTCTGGCCTACCAGGTGAGTTGCTTACTAGAAATTGCCAACATGTTGGAGCCTTTTATGCCCGACACCGCCTCCAAAATTATCTATGTCTTCAACGAGGGTGTCGTCCGTCCACTTGAGGGTACACTTTTCCCACGTACCGACCCCACCGCTGATAAGTCGGCTGCCAAACCTGCTAAGGCCTAGCCATGCAATTTATAGACACTCACTGTCACATTCAGGAGGATGGCTACGGACTTGACCCAGAGGTGGCCATTAAGAACGCCAGCTTGGTAGGCGTTGATCGTTTGATTGTGGTGGGCACCACACTGGAGCACAGCCAGTCGGCGGTCACCTTTGCACAAGCCCATGATAAGGTGTGGGCTAGCATTGGTCTGCACCCGCACGAAGCGCATCATTATGTGAATGACGGCGAAGCCCTCTCTGCCTTTAAAGCTTTGGCTGGCCAGTCTAAGGTGGTAGCGATTGGCGAGTGTGGCCTGGACTATTTCTACAATCACTCACCGGCCGAGGCCCAAAAAGAGTTACTGCACTTTCAGCTGGCACTGGCTCAAGAATACAAATTACCGGTTATTTTTCATGTTCGGGATGCCTTTGATGATTTCTGGCCCATCTTCGACCAATACAAGGGGCTTAAGGGGGTGATTCATAGTTTTACAGCTGATACGGCGGTTTTGGAGCAAATCCTGGCTCGCGGTCTCTGCATAGGTATCAACGGCATCATGACTTTTACCAAAAATGCTGCTCAGCTAGCAGCCGCCCGAGCTATCCCGCTGGATAGACTGGTCCTAGAAACTGATGCTCCCTTCTTGACTCCGACCCCTTTTCGTGGTACTATCTGTGAGCCCAAATATGTACGTGTGACTGCCGAGTTTATGAGCCGCTTGAGGAATGAATCTCTCGAGGACATCGCCACGGCTACCACGCACAATGCGGCGCAGTTATTTAAGCTATGAGCAAACACAACCAAGAACGCGCGAAACAACAACCAGTAGATCCTGAAACCAGGCACCTACAGTTGGTTCGGAGTAGCGAGTTGGAACGAGCCGTTGAAAAGGCGTTTCGTTCGATGGATGAGAATCATCATGGCGCTGCGCTAAAACTTACTCCCCCTCCGGCCGAAAACGTAGTGAGCCTGGATGACTATCGTCAACGCCAAGCCATGCAAGACAGCCAACCAACCCAGACGCCAGGCGTTGACCAGGAATTTGCTGACAACGTTGTGAGCTTAGCCGATCCCCGCCAGCGTGTTGCCCAGGCCCTTGCCGAGCAGGAAAATCAGCTAAACACACGGGAGATGTTCGATGCTCCAGAAGCTGCTTAAGTCGCTTGGCGACCAAAAAGCTCAAGATCGCCGTGCCGAACAGTACCGCGAGCTCATTCGTCGTGAGGCAAAAATTGGTGGCCAACTGTTTGGCCCTATTCCGGCTGGGCACCGCCGAGAATTCTTTTGTTTAGACGAACACACCTGGATCTGGTTTGAAGAATGGACCGATAACACCGGCCAGCGCCAATCACGTACAACACGGTATAACGTGCGACCAAAAGGCATAATCAAGAACCAGGACGGCCAACCAAGCCGCTACATCTCGCTCGACGAGGCTCGTAATTTGTATCAAGCGATTGAACTATACAAAAAACGCATCGATGCTGAGTATGATCTATCTTGACTACGCCGCTGCCACGCCACTAGACGAGAAGGTCGAAGCGGCCATGCAGCCCTACTGGCGCCAGAAATTCTATAATCCCTCCGCCAACTATTTGTCTGGTCGCGCTGTGGCCGCCGACATTGCTCGTGCCCGCGCGGTGGTAGCTCAGCAACTTGGCGCCAAGCCCAGCGAAATTATTTTCACGGCTGGTGGGACTGAAGCGGATAACTTAGCTATCAACGGCATCATGCAGCGGTACCCAGAAGCTAATCTGCTTGTTAGTGCTGTTGAGCATGAAGCTATTTTGCAAGTCGCAACAAACTATAACTGTCAGCAGATTCCGGTTGACGCTCAGGGTACGGTTGACCTTGAGGCCCTGGCAAAGCAGATTGACGACCAAACCGTTCTGGTTAGTGTTATGTACGCGAACAATGAAATTGGTACAATCCAACCTCTGCGAAAAATCGCTGACCTCATAAAGCAAGTTTTGGCCGATCGACAAAAAGACGGTAATAAGCTGCCCCTGTATTTCCATACCGACGCCAGTCAGGCCGCCAATTACCTAGACGTTCACGTCAGCCGTTTGGGCGTGGATTTGATGACCCTTAACGGTGGAAAAATGTATGGCCCCAAGCAAACGGGGGCCTTATTCGTGCGAGCCGGTTTGATTTTACAGCCCCAAGTTCAGGGTGGTGGGCAAGAACGCGGTTTGCGCAGTGGTACCGAGAATGTTGCCGGTATTATTGGGTTTGCGAAGGCACTTGAAGTTGCTCAGTCAACGCGCACCCAGGAGGTCGCTCGCTTGAACGATTTGCGAGACCGGTTTGTCTTGGGTCTTAGCAGTAAAATCCCAGCTGTCGTGATTAACGGCAGCAAGCAGCGGTTGCCCAACCTTGTGCACCTCACCATCCCGGACACGGATAACGAGCGCGTCATGATGGAACTCGATGAGCAGGGGATTATTTGTGCGGTTGGCTCGGCCTGTAGCGCCAGTAATGACGAACCATCGCATGTCTTAAAAGCCATCGGTCTCAGCGAATCGAGCGCACAGAGTTCTTTGCGGTTCAGTATGGGTCGCCAAACTTCTTGGAATGACCTCGAAACAACGATTTTGGCTCTCCAAAAAATCGTTCGTGCCTAGTTATCAATAAACCAGGGGTCAGATGCTTTCCCCAGAAGATGCTTTGCGCTATACTACCCACAAGGCTATAAACATAAGCAGGGTGGGCGAAGTACTGTGGAAATCTGGTTCATAACTATCCTAGGCGTTATCTTGGTGGCACTATTGGGGCTGATAGTTTGGCTTGTACCCGGCTTGACTAAAAAACCAAAAGCAGTCGCCAAACACCCCGCAATTAAGGACTACGATGTCGCCACCGCTAAAGA
This sequence comes from uncultured Candidatus Saccharibacteria bacterium, assembly GCA_964410185.1. GTDB lineage: Bacteria > Patescibacteriota > Saccharimonadia > Saccharimonadales > JAUPVS01 > JAUPVS01. The sequence continues at coordinate 33,012 of CAYPFM010000004.1, forward strand.
GGTAGATCGTATTTTTGACGATGCGTTCCGCCAAGAACTGCGCAACCGCGGACTGCTCCATTTTGAGAAAATTATTAACGAGAACGCCATGTTCTTAAAGCAGGACCTGCTCATAACAGCCTCGCAAGTTAATGACTACATGAAGCAGGAGATAAAGCGCACCCTAACAGAGGAGTTCGCGAAGTACGAGACTTCCATTAGTGACGCTAAACAGTTGGCTGTTGACTCCATCAATAAGACCCAGCGAGCAATCGAAGAGCAGCGCACCATCCTGACCGATCAGATGAACAAACAGGTTGAAATTGGCAAAGAACAAATTATGGCACGCTTCGAAAGTAACATGGCGGACATCATCAATCACTACGTGATGATCGCCATCGGCGACCAAATTGACCTAAATGACCAGCTGGAATACATCATTGCCGATCTGGAAGCCAACAAGACGGCAATCATCGAGGATATTAACCATGGCGCCTAAGGCAGCGACCACGGCCGCCGAAATTATTAGCTTGCCACCAACCCTGATAAGTCGGGTTGATGCCATTCGGCTGGGCCGTGAAGTGGAGGCGATCGGTCATTTTTATGAGCAGCAGGCCCATCATCACACCAAAGGCGAGCCAACTAGGCTGAGCCCAATCCTGGAGGCTATTACGGCAGGCAACCAGCTCAATCTTGCTCAAAAAGCTGACCGTACCCGCCTACAAGAGTTCCTGGATGATCTCAAAAAAGAAGCCCCAACTCTCCACATGAGCTTTGCGGCCGAACCATCCGGGGCTTTTACTGCCAAGCTGATAACGTGGTTGCGTGACGAGATACATCCACTAATGTTGCTTGATATTGGCTTACAACCAACCATTGCGGCTGGCTGTATTATTCGTACCGAAAGTAAGTACATCGATTGCAGTATTCGCCAAAACCTCGTGCAGAGTAAGCCAAAGCTGCTCGAACTGATGCGAGGAACAAAAAATGCCTGAGACGCAAGCGAGCCGGCACTTTCAGCAGCTTGTTAAAAAGGGGCAGCCCGTCGGTGAGGTTATCTCTGTTGATAGCTTTTTAGTGCGGGTCAAAGGGTTGCACCCGGTTAGCGTGCACTCATTAATCATGTTTGAGGATGGTAGTAAGGGCTTCGTCCACCATATTCTTGAAGACTTTGTGATTGTTTTGCACCTGGGTGGCGAATCACTTGTGCCCGGCTTGCTGGCGGTAGTGCAGCACGATGAGCTAGTTTCAAAAGTGGGCAAGGACTTTATTGGACGCGTTGTTTCGGTCAGTGGCGAACCGCTGGATGGCAAGGGCCCCATCGCTGCCGACGCGGTCTGGCCGGTGTTTAATAAGGCCCCGATGCTTTACGAACGTGAGATGCTCAACGACCAGCTTGAGAGTGGCGTTATGGTAGTCGATGCCTTGTTCCCGATTGTTCGCGGCCAGCGTATTGCCATTATTGGGGATAGCAAAACCGGTAAAACCACCCTAGGCACACAACTCGCCATTAATCAGAAGAACACCGATATCACGGTGGTTTACGCGCTGATATCGAAGCGCCGCAGCGACGTCGATGCCTTGCTGACGCGGCTTGAGGAAAACGATGCACTCAAAAATGCCATTGTGGTAGTCTCCAACTCATTCGAATCTCTGATTACCAGCTATCTTGCTCCCTATGTCGCCTGTTCGATGGCGGAGTATTTATGGCAGAAAGAAAAGCGGGACGTGGTGATTATTTATGATGACCTGACCAGTCATGCCCAAGCCTACCGCGAAATTGCCTTACTGTCTGGCACCAGCCCTGGGCGTGATTCTTACCCCGGCGATATGTTCTATGCTCACTCGAGTTTGCTGGAGCGAGCCGGGCGACTGAGTAGTACACACAAAACCCTGACCTCATTGCCGCTGGTTTTGGCCAACGGTGGTGATATTACAGCCTTTTTGCCAACCAACCTTATGTCTATCACCGATGGTCAGTGGATTCTGGACATGGATATCTTTCGTGACTCAATTCGCCCGGCTTTGAGTACTGGCCTGAGCGTGACTCGTGTCGGTGGACGTGGCCATAATAAGCGCCAGAAACAGCTGGCCGCGCAGACCTTTCGGGTTTTGGCGGCCTACCGTCAAGCCGAAGAGTTTTCACGTTTCGGCACCGAGCTGGCCATTGAAGCAAAACGTGATTTAGCCACTGGTAAACGGCTCCGTGAGCTTATGACCCAAGCGCCAGGCGAGAATTTTAGTGTGATGAGTCAGCAACTTATGCTCGATATCGTGCTTAACCTGGGCGACAACGAAGTGCTTGATATTCGCATGATGAAGCAGTCGGTCGGCGCTCTAGCCAGCAAGATTAAGGACGAGCCTGGTTACCAAGCTGCCCTGGAGACGCTCAAGACAAAGAGCCTGATGGGGTTACGTAAATGAGACGACTACAGGAAATTGGTGCCGAAGAAGAATCGATGAAAACCATCGCCGAGTTAACCAATGTGTTCGAGGGTCTGGCCAGCATGCGCATTGGTCAGATCAAAAACCAGGTGCTTAAAGCTCAGGACTTTTTTCATGAACTTTGGCACATTTATATGCAGTTACGGGTTGATGATTCCTTCCGGTTTGGTCGCTCTACGGGCCAAAACAAGCTTATCAACAAAGAACTCTTCATTGGTATTACTGCCGAAGGTAGTTTTAGCGGTGACATCGACGAGAAGTTAATCCGCTGGATGCTTACTAAGTATGACCCTGCCAAGCACGACATTATTATTGTCGGCCACCACGGCGTCATCCAGCTCACGCAGCTCGGTATTAAGTTTAAAAAATACTTTAAACTACCGCAGTCCGACGTCAACATTAATGCCAGCCCACTGATCAAAGAGATTCAAAAATATCGCGGCTGCTACGTCTATTACCAAACCTATGTTTCGCTCATGATTCAGGATGTTAAGCGAATTAACCTGTCGGCAGCTGTGCGTGAGCAAGGTAAGGCTGCGGGTAAGTCAGAAGAAATCATCAGTGAGAATAACTACATTTTTGAACCGTCAACATTCGCGGTGGCCAGTCACCTGGAGCAATCGATGCTAGCCAGCATGTTGGGGCAGGTCATTTTTGAGTCCAAGCTGGCGCAATACGCCAGCCGATATCGGGCCATGAGCTCAGCACACAAAAAGGCTGACGAGTCGGTTGAGGATCTACATTTGTCGTATAATCGGGCCAAACGCAGCATTAAAGATGAACGCCTCAAAGAAATTATGAATGGTCTGCGAAAGGTTGTGCGATGAGCCATACGGAAAAACAAGGTGTAGTACGAATTATTAAAGACCTTGTCGTCTACGTTGAGTTCGAGAAAGAATTGCCCAAAATTGGTGACCTCGTTATCGTCGATAGTAAGGAAAAGGGTTTGCTGCTGGTCGACTCCTTAACGGCTGGCAATATTGCCGTTTGTCTCAATATTCAGACTGATCGCTCAATCGAGAAAAATATGTCTGTCAGCATCACCGGGAAGGGTATCGAGATACCAGTTGGCGCGCCAACGATTGGTCGAATCTTTGACGCACTTGGTAATCCTCTCGACGGCAAGCCACCGGTTGACGCCGAGGTGCCGACGCGCAATATTCTCAAACTCCCAGCCCGGAGTACCAACTTTGAAGCCACCAAGCCGGAAATTCTGGAAACCGGCATTAAGGTCATCGACTTCTTTACGCCATTTGTAAAAGGGCGCAAGGTCGGCATTATCGGTGGTGCTGGTGTTGGTAAGACTGTGCTCACTATGGAGCTCATCAACAATGTCGCCACCAGCGGGGCTGGTATCAGCTTCTTTGCCGGTATTGGTGAGCGTATTCGCGAAGGTCACGAATTATACGAAACGCTCAAAGAGCACGATCTGCTTAAGAACACTTGTATGTTCTTTGGTCAGATGAATGAGAATCCGGTTAATCGTTCCTTGGTCGCCATCTCGGCCGTTGCTGCCGCAGAACACTTCCGCGACAACGAGCATAAGGACATCCTCTTCTTTGCCGATAACATGTACCGCTACATTCAGGCCCGTAATGAGGTGGCCACTATTCTTGATCGAATTCCTTCGGAGGGTGGTTATGAGCCAACCATCTTCTCGGACGTTAAACTCCTGCAAGATCGTTTGAGCTCGAATGAAAACGGGTCAATTACATCGGTACAAACAATCTATGTGCCTGCCGACGATCTCAGCGACCCAGCCGTGCAGATGATTCAGCACGAACTTGATTCAATCATTGTCTTAAGTCGAAAAGTCGCCGAGCAAGGCATCCGCCCGGCCGTTGATTTGATACGCACCACGTCATCGCTGTTGGCACCGGATATTGTTGGTGAACGTCACTACGTGTTGAGTATCCAAGTCCAAGCCTTATTGCAAAAGTATGAGTCCCTGAAAAATATTATCGCCATCATTGGTGAAAATGAATTATCACCGACCGACCGCGCCGACTACGCCAAGGCCAAGCAACTGATTAAGTTCTTCTCGCAACCAGCTTTCGTTACCGAAGACCTCAACGGCGTTAAGGGTGTTTACTCACCGCGTGAAGATACTCTAAAAGGCATCGAAGAGATTATCGTCTAGGAATTTATATGACCATACGACAAGACGCTAGTACGGGCAAAATGGTTGATGATGGTAAGCCCTCGGCGGCAGTATCGCCAGACGCCGAGAACCGGATGCACATCAAGGTCTATTCGCCGTTTCAGACGTATTTCGATGATGTGGCCGAGAGCATTTCGGGAACCAACGAAACCGGCAACTTTGATATCCTCCCCAAGCATCACAACTTCATAACACTTCTGAGTGCTGGTGACTTAGTGATTCGCACCCCGACCGACAAGCGAACCATCAAAATCTCTCGAGGCATGATGCACGTTAAGGCCAATAATGTGATTGTTTTTTTGGACGTTTAGACGCCTGCATAATAGTGCCCATTGCTACGGCTTCGACCTCGAGGGTCTGCAGATGTAGCAATGGGCACCATCATCCAGGCTAAACATCCATAACACAAGCAAAGGAAGGGTGGTAAAACAGGGGTGGATTTGCTATAATTTACAACATATGGCAAAGCAAAAGGCCCAAAAAGTTTATGTCGGTTTGAGTGGCGGTGTCGATAGCTCGGTAACCGCGGCTTTGCTAGTGGAGCAGGGCTACGAGGTCACGGGCGTGTATATGAAGAACTGGAGCCAAGACCTACCTGGCTTTGCCTGTCCGTGGAAGGACGATTATCAGGATGCAAAGCGGGTGGCTGTTCAGCTCGGTATTCCGTTCAAGATGTATGATTTTGAAAAACAATATCGTCAAAAAGTTGTCGACTATATGGTGGCCGAATATCAGGCGGGCCGAACGCCAAATCCTGATATTATGTGCAACCAAGAGGTAAAGTTTAAAATATTTCTAGAGACAGCCCTGGAGGATGGTGCCGATCTAATTGCCACTGGGCATTACGCACGCACTCGGGAGGGCCAGCTGCTAACAGCCGCGAATGTCGATAAGGACCAAACCTACTTTTTGTACCGAGTCACACAAGAGGCTTTGCAACATAGCCTGATGCCGATAGGTGACTTTAAAACCAAGGACCAAGTGCGGGCGCTCGCTAAAAAATTCAAGTTGGTCACAGCCGCCAAAAAGGACAGCCAGGGTATCTGTTTTGTTGGTAAGGTAGGTATCAAAGAATTCTTGTTGCACGAGCTTGGTCCACAAAAGCCAGGCGCGATTGTTGACGAACAAGGAGTTACGATTGGCCAGCACGACGGCGCTATCTTTTACACCATTGGTCAGCGGCACGGCTTAGATGTAGGTGGTGGTTTGCCCTACTATGTGGTTGGTAAAGATATGGACAAGAACGAAGTTTATGTGACCACCAACCTGGACGATGGCAAGTTGTGGCACAAACAGCTGATCCTTAAAGACGTACACTGGATAAATGGGGCCCCAACAGCAAAGAAACTACAAGTCCGAACCCGCTATCGGGCACCATTGGTGGATTGCACCATCTCGGTTTCACCAGACACCGTAGCGGTTTTGCTAACTGATGAGGTTCGGGCGATTACGGCTGGCCAGTCTGCCGTCTTCTATGACGGTGATCGGGTAGTGGGCGGCGGAATTATAAGCTAGTGATTTGATCGAGATCGGTGACAAGCCGATCGCCTTCGACGATAGTTTGGCTAGGAATTTCGAGATCGTAGTTGATCTCGGTTCGGGTGCCAAGCGCAACTTTATCACCAAGACTGGCTCCCAGTAAGACGATGCTTTCATCGCCAATCTGGCAGTCGCTACCAACCTGTACGCCATGATCTAGCTGAACATTATCACCTACAAGGACGCCAGCACCGATAACAACAAAGTTACCGAGGCGCACATTCTCGCCAATCTGCGTACCGGGACCAATCCGCTCGACGTTGCCCACCCGACTCTGATGAGTGAGCGTGATGGTGACACCACGATCGATTGGGCGCTCACCTGTTGCGAATTGCTGTCGTTGTTGCAGCTCTTTGTTTATACAATGCCCGGCAATTTCCCGAACCAGCGCGCGCAATAAAAAAGCACTGTCAGTTTGTACTAGTAGGCGATCGGTAGGCCGTTCGAGGCTATCTAAAGAAATAAAAAATCCTTTCGGTTCAACCAGAAAGGACGTCATGTGCGATATCCTCCCCGGTAAACGGGCTAGGTGGAGCACCTTATCTTTCGATAGGTTGCCGGCAGGTCATCAAGCTAGATCTCTCGCTGCACTCTTTATATGGTTAGGTTGTAAAGGTCGAGATTTAGTATAAACCAATCGTTAATTATTACAAATCTGGTATACTCTAACAGATATGAATGCACAAGAAATTCGCCAAGCCTACCTAGACTTTTTCAAAAAACAAAGGCACGTGGTAATTCCACGCGCATTGCTGGTGCCCTACAACGACCCAACGACTTTGTTTACTGGGTCTGGTATGCAGCCGATGATTCCATATCTTTTGGGGGAAACACACACCGACGGCAAGCGACTCGTCGATAGCCAAACTTGTCTGCGCACCCAAGATATTGAAGAAATTGGCGACAACCGGCACACCACGCTCTTTGAGATGCTGGGTAACTGGAGTCTGGGTGATTACTTTAAGGTGGAGCAAATTAACTGGATGTTTGAGTTCCTGACGGAAGTCGTGGGGCTCGATCCCAGTAAGCTATACGTGACCTGTTTTATCGGTGCTCCCGAGTATGACATTCCTAAGGACAGTGAAGCCGCCGAGCTATGGCAGAAATTATTTGAGTCCAAGGGGCTAAGTAATGGCGTCGCCGACATTGGCTCCGAGGAAGATGGCTATCAGCGAGGCATGAAAGCAGGCGAGCGCATTTTTTACTATGATGGCTCAAAAAACTGGTGGAGCCGAAATGGTAATCCCGAAAAAACACCGATAGGCGACCCGTGTGGACCTGACTCGGAAATGTTCTACGATTTTGGTATCCCGCACAACCCTGATTTTGGTACACACTGCCACCCAAATTGCGATTGTGGCCGCTTCATGGAGATTGGCAACAATGTCTTCATGGCTTATCGCAAAGAGGCCGATGGCAAGTTCGTGCCGCTGGAGAAGCCAAATATTGATCACGGTTCAGGCTTGGAGCGTATTGCTGCTGCTGCCCTCAATGACCCCGATGTCTTTAAGATCAGCCTGCTATGGCCAATTATTCAAAAGCTCGAGAAGCTGAGCGGTAAAAAATACGACAGCCACACCAGTAGCATGCGTATCATTGCCGATCACTTACGTGGTGCAACCTTCTTGGCTGTCGATGGCGTAGTGCCGAGCAATAAAGAGCAGGGTTATGTTATGCGTCGCATGGTTCGTCGCGCTATTCGTTTTGCCTTTGAACTGGGGATTGAGCAGAACTTCTTACAGGAGGTGGTGCCCGTTATTACTGGCCTGTACGAAAAGGATTTCCCAGAAGTCGAAGCTGCTCGCGATAAGGTTATCGAAACCCTGGTTCGCGAAGAAAAGGTCTTTCGCCAGACGCTCCGCAAGGGCGTCAAAGAGCTGCAAAAGATGGGCAGCAAAGGCATGCTCAACGGTGAACACGTCTTTACGCTCTACGATACCTATGGTTTTCCAACCGAGCTAAGTGTCGAAGAAGCGGCTATGCAGAACATTGAAGTCAGCAAAACCTGGCAAAAAGAATTTGAAGCCAAGATGAAGGAACAACGAGAACGCAGCCAAACCGCCAGCAAGGGCACCTTTAAGGGTGGCCTGGGTGGTCAAACCCTGCAGCACAAGAAGTACCACACGGCCACGCACCTGATGTACCAAGCGCTGCGTGATGTTTTGGGTGACCACGTCGTCCAGAATGGCTCCAATATTACCGAAGAACGGCTACGGTTTGACTTCAGCCATCCCGAAAAAGTCACTCCAGAACAGATTAAACAAGTTGAAGACATCGTCAACGAGCAAATCGGTAAGGATCTAAAGGTGAGCTGGAAAGAGTATCCCACCAAGGTTGCTCGCGAAGAAAAACATGCCTTGGGACAGTTTGGCGACCGCTATGGCGACACCGTGAAGGTCTACAAAATGATTGCCGATGGTGCTGACAAGCCGTTCAGCTTTGAAATTTGCGGTGGCCCTCATGTTGACCACACCCTGCAGTTATTCGAAGACGGCAAGAAGTTCAAGATTATCAAAGAAGAAGCTAGTTCGGCCGGTATCCGTCGCATCAAAGCTGTTCTTCGGTAATTCTCAGCTCACTCACAGCTAGGCTCGTTATCCTGTTGTTGAGTTTGAGAGACTTACTTCATACTGGTCACCTAAGATGTTAGAATAAAAGATGATTATGCTTGAAAAACTGAAGCGTCTACAAAAGACATCTAAAAAGGGCAACGAACAGTATATTGTTGGATTAGATATTGGGACCGAATACGTCAAAGCTCTGATAGGTTCACTGAACGGTGACAAGATTGAGATTATTGGCGTGGGACGGGTACACCAAGAGCTCAACGATATGCAAGCCGGGGCAATTGCTGATATTACTGGAGTGGTTCGCAATTGTAACGAGGCTCTGAACATCGCCGAGAAGCAGGCCGGCACTACCGTTCGCACCGGTGTTATTGGGATTGCAGGAGAACTGGTAAAAGGCACCACGACGACCGTGCGGGCAAGTCGCAAAAATGCTACCAAAGCCCTGGACGTACCAGAAATTGAGAAGATTATTGGTTTGGTCCAAAAACGTGCCGAAGATCGTGCTAAGCAACAACTGGCCTGGGAGCTCGGCGGAAAAGATGTTGAAGTCCGTTTAGTAAACAGCGCCTTAGTCGGCATCGAAATTGATGGCTATAAAGTGACCAACCCGATTGGCTTCCAAGGCAAAGACGTGGTCGTGCAATTATATACGGCTTTCGCACCACTCATCCACATTGGTGCCTTGGAGCGAACCGCCCAAGAGCTCGATCTGGACCTTTTGGCCGTAGCTGCCGAGCCGTTTGCGGTCTCGCGGGCAGTGATTGGTGATGATCCCAATGCCAACATGAGTGCCATACTGATGGACGTTGGTGGTGGTACAACTGACATCGCTGTGATCAACGATGGTGGCGTACAAGGAACCAAGATGTTTGGCATCGGCGGGCGGGCGTATACTCGTTCGGTCGAGAAAGACCTGGAGGTTTCGTTTGCACAAGCCGAAGAGCTAAAGGTCGGCTTGCATACCAACAAGACGCCACAGCCAAAGGTGCCAGCCATCGAAAAAGCCCTCCAAAAAACGGCCGATGTCTGGATTAACGGCGTCGAATTAGCCCTGGCCGAATTTGATAAACTGGACCATCTGCCCAATCGAGTTCTATTATGCGGCGGTGGCTCTTCACTTGATGTATTGGTCGACACCCTAAATCAAAGCGACTGGTATGGGCAACTACCATTTACCCGCAAGCCGGTTGTCCAGTATATTAAACCAGAGCAAATCCAGGGTATTATTGATAAGACGGGTGATGCTGCCGATCATACCTTCGTCACTGCCATGGGCTTGTTGCGGGTTGGTGCCGACACCTTGCAACAGCAAGATGCGCCAGCTAGTTCTGGTGGCTCCCCAGGTGGGTCGGTTAAAGAGCGATTAAACAGGATGTTACAGGTATGAGCGAAGCCCAAAAAGACACCATTTACATTGATGTTGATGACGAGATTACCGGCATTATCGACAAGGTAAATTCCAGCGATCACAAGATCGTTGCTTTGGTGCTGCCTAAACGCGCCACGGTTTTGCAAAGCATTGTTAATATGAAGCTCCTCAAGCGGAACGCCGATAAGTCTAAAAAGAAGCTAGTCCTTATTACTTCCGAAGCTGGGCTATTGCCTTTAGCTGGCGCGGTTGGTTTGCATGTTGCCAAAAACCTGCAGTCTAAGCCAGCTATTCCATCTGGTCCCGACACCAGTGACGATATTCCCGAATCATTAGTGAACGAAGAAGAATTAGAATCAGAAGACGATGAAGAACCGGAAATCGATGACAGTAAAGCCATCGGCGAGTTAGCTGGTGTGGCCGCCGTAGCGGCCGTTATGCCGGAAGCCGAGGAGACCATTGACCTAGACAATAGCGATGAAGCCATTGCTGCCGAAGCTCCCGCCAAAGCCAGTAAAACTAAAACACCAAAGCCCAAGAAAGATAAGAAGCTCAAGGTGCCAAACTTTGAGCGCTTCCGCAAGTTGCTTATCTTTGGCGGTATTGCCCTCGTGGCGTTGCTCGTGGGCGGCTATTTTGCCATCATAAAGATGCCGAAGGCAAAGATCGTCATTACCACTGACACCTCTACGACGAATCCAACCATCACCTTTACAGCCAACACCAGCACCAAGACATTCGACGAAGCCGGCAAAGTGGTTCCAGCTGAACTAGCAACTGTTAAAAAGACCGATACTCAGACCGCACCGGCCACCGGACAGAAAAACAATGGCAATAAAGCAAGCGGCACAATTAGTATGAGCGCCAAGGTCTGTAATAGTATTTCGGCTCCAAGCTCGGTGCCATCTGGTACAGGCGTCAGTGCTAATGGCCTGACCTATATCACCCAACAAGACGTGGCGTTTACTTTTGATAATATTTCTGGCGGCTGTATCAACTTTAAGTCAAATGGTACAACAATTACTGCCCAAAATGGTGGCGCCAACTACAATACGGCGTCGACGAGTTTTGCGGTAGCTGGGCGATCTGATGTTACTGCTAGTGGGAGCGCCAATGGTGGTACCGACAACATGGTTAAAGTTGTTTCACAGGCTGATGTTGATGCCGCTAAGGCAAAAATGAATAGTACCACTGCGACTGACGCGGCCAAAAATGAGCTCACGGCCAACCTCAAAAAAGATGGCATGATGGCCATTACTTCCAGCTTTGCAGTCGATGGACCGAACATTACCAGCACCCCAAAGGTGGGTGAACAGGGTGACTCGGTTAGCGTTGCTGGGGTTACCACGTATACGATGCTCGGTGTTAACGAGGCCAATCTGAACACCCTGGTCAACAATCAGCTCAAAGGCCAGATAGATGCCAGCAAACAGTCTGTGCAGGATAATGGCTTGAGCGGGGCTACCTACACAGTTAATGGCAAAGATAACCCACAAGTGAGCGTTCAGACGACGGCAACAATTGGTCCGAATCTTGATACGGAATCAATTAAAAAAGAGGTGGCCGGCAAGAAGAAGGGGCAAACTATCGACATTATCCAGGCCCGCCCATCAATCAAGAGCGTAACCGTCAGTTATAGTCCATTTTGGGTAAGTAAGACGCCGACTGACCCCAAGAAAGTAACGATTACCTTTGACAAAGCTACAAAATAGCATGGCCAGTCAAAACCCTAACGCCCGTATTGTTGCCCTAGACATTGGCGCCAAGCGCATCGGTGTTGCGAGTGCCAATGTTGTGGCTCGTTTGGCTGCACCCTACAAGACCCTAGAAGTTACCGACGGTGTCGTTGAGGATATCCGGCAGATTCTGGCTGAGCAGACAGCGGTTGCCTTGGTCCTGGGGTTACCAAGAGGCATGCAAGGCCAGGACACGGAACAGACGCGGACCGTGGAGGAGTTTGGCAACAAACTCAAGCAGGCGGTTAGTGTCCCAATCTATTGGCAGGACGAAGCCATGACCTCTCGCCTATCCGAAGATAAACTCAAAGCAAATAAGAAAACCTACCAAAAGGGTGAAATCGACGCCCTGGCAGCTACCTTAATTTTGGAAGACTTTTTGACGAATCACAGTGAGGAAATTCTGTGATGCGTAAAACAAGGAGCCACCGTAAACGCTGGCTGATTGGTGGCGCTATTGGCCTAGCCATTTTAGCCATCGTGGTTGGTGGTGTTGTTTGGTGGGTGCACGACTATTACCAGCGCAGCCTTAAACCGGTTAGCAGCAGTCAAACAGCGGTAGTTGTAACTATTCCGGAGGGCTCAACCGTTAACCAAATTGCCACAATCCTAGAGAAGAAGCATTTAATTCGCAGTGCCAAGGTGTTTACGCAGTATGTGCGCACCCAAAACCAGCAAGAAAAGTTACAGGCCGGCACCTACTCCTTGCGACCGAGTCAGAGCGTAGCCCAAATTGTCGATATTATGAACGGAGGTGATGTTCTGAAAAAACTGTTCACAATTTTGCCCGGGCAACGCATCGATCAAATTAAGAGCGCTATGATTAATGCTGGATTTGACGCCACAGAAGTAGAAGCAGCCTTTAATCCGGCTTTGTACAAGAACCATCCCGCATTGGTTGATAAGCCTGCCGAAGCCAGTCTAGAGGGCTATTTGTATCCTGATTCTTACCAAAAGATAGCCGAAACGAAGCCTCAGACGATTGTTCAGCAGTCACTTGATGAAATGCAGAAACATCTCACACCCCAGATGCGAGATGCTTTTGTGGCTCAGGGCTTGACGGTGCATCAGGGGGTAACTCTCGCGTCTATTGTGGAGCAAGAGGTATCAAAACAAGCAGAGCGTACTCAAGCCGCCCAAGTGTTCCTTTTGCGCCAACGGAAAGGCATGCCGCTTGGTTCAGATGTTACTGCGTTCTATGGCTCTACACTGGCAGGAAAAGCACCTTCGCTCAGTTATGACTCGCCATACAATACGTTAATTCATACTGGCTTTCCTCCAGGTCCAATTAGTAATGTGAGCGATTCATCCATGCAAGCGGTTGCGTTCCCAGCTAACACAGACTGGCTCTATTTTGTTGCTGGCGACGATGGTACTACACATTTTTCACACACCCTCGCCGAACACCAAAACCTGACAAAACAGTACTGCAAAAAACTTTGCCAATAGCGTTCTAAAAATGGTAAAAACGACCAAAATTTGCTATAATGCTGCCTACAACTGTTTATGTGAATTATCACTGTAAACGGTTGTTTTATCTGGAGAATCTTTATTAGTAGCAATACAAACGTCTTAGTCCAAAAACGAGTTATTCGTTTTAGAGATTACTGGCGAATCAGTACCTACAAGCGACTGTTTAAGCAATTGCCTAAACGGTCGCGTAAGCGTGCAGTTCGGTATGGTTTGCTAGCCGCTAACCTCTTGTTGTTGGCTGTCGTGGCTGGCTTTGTCATAACTGGTCGTCAGACCGTAAGTGGCGGCCGTGTTTCGAACCAAGCGGCCGCGGTTGGTAGCTCGTCAAGCACTGTTGTTAACCCGCTCGACCAACTGTCGTCAGCCGATATTGCCGTGCACATTGCCCGGGCCGCCAATCTTGATGAGTCCCAAGCAGTTACCAACAAGGCCGATACCGTTAATGCGCAACAAGTTGTGAGCTCGGCGAACCAGAGCGTCATCGCCAAGCCTCAGGTTGTCTCTGACGGCCTAAAGTCACGTAAGGATATCCAAACCTACACCGTGGTGGCCGGTGATACGGTTTCTAGCGTCGCCACCAAATTTGGCATTACTTCAGACACTATCCGCTGGTCTAATAACATTAGTGGTGAAAACCTGACTGTTGGCAGTCAGATCCTCATCTCTCCTGTTAACGGTATTGTTTACCAGGTCAAGGCAGGGGACACAGCTGATGCCCTCGCTTCAAAATATCACTCCAACGTTGATTTGCTGATCGCCATGAACGACGCCGAAATCGGTGGTTTGCCAGTCGGCCAGTATATTATCATTCCTGGCGGATCACCTGCCACCGTTACAACCGCTCGTCTGACGCCAGCCAACACAGCCCTATCTGGTGGCTTTGCTTGGGGCGGTTATGCTGCCGTTTACGGAAGCAACGGTTATGATTATGGTTACTGTACTTGGTGGGCTGCTAACCGCCGCGCTCAAGTTGGTCGTCCGATTCCAAGCAACTTAGGGAATGCCAGCACCTGGAAGGTCTTGGCTCAACGAGCTGGCTTTGGTGTCGGCAATGCTCCTGCTGCCGGGGCGGTTATTTGGACGCCACCACGCGATTATTATGGTCACGTTGGCTTTGTTGAGGCTGTAAACGCCGACGGTAGTGTGACTGTTTCCGAAATGAACGTCTATGGATGGGGCCGCACAAACACCAAGACTTTGTCTCCAGCAGAAGCCGCAGCATACTCCTACATTTACTAGCATCCTAGCAAGGTTCAAGTAAACCGCCTGGACACTTCCTCCTAACAGAGGTAGAATAAGCCTATGTTTGTGGATAAAGTTTCGGTTTCAATTCAGGCTGGCGACGGCGGCGACGGCAAAGTCAATTTTCGCCACGAGAAATTCGTCGATCGTGGCGGTCCTGATGGCGGCGATGGCGGTCATGGCGCGAGCGTCATTTTTGAAGCCAGCCGAAATCAAAACACGCTCGCTACCTTTCGCTACCAAAAACAGATCAAGGCCGAAAACGGCATTAGCGGTGATAAGCGAAAACGCCATGGTGCCAATGGTAAGGACCTGATTGTGAAGGTGCCAGTTGGTACGGTAGTTACCAATGAAGAGGGCGAAGTGTTAGCCGACTTAACAGATGACGGACAGCAAGCCGTGATTGCCAAAGGTGGTCGTGGGGGCTTTGGGAACGCCCACTTTATTTCCTCTACTCGCCAGGCTCCCCGTGTAGCCGAAAAGGGTGAAAAAGGCGAGCAGCTCGAAGCCGAACTGGAGCTTAAAATGATTGCCGACGTTGGTTTGGTTGGACTGCCAAATGCGGGCAAGTCTACTTTTTTGGCCGCCGTTAGTCATGCCAAGCCAGAAATCGCCGACTATCCGTTTACGACTTTGCGCCCCAACTTAGGCATGGTCGAGGTTGATAAGTCACACAGCCTGTTAGTTGCCGACATCCCGGGATTGATCGAAGGCGCCAGTCAAGGAAAGGGCTTAGGTGACGAATTTTTGCGCCATGTGGAACGAACCAGCGTATTGTTGCACTTGATTGATAGCTACCAAGACGACGTAACGGCTGCTTACAAAACGATTCAGAATGAATTGAAAACCTATGCCGTCGACTTGACCAAGCGTCCGCAGATGGTGGTACTGTCAAAAATTGACGGCCAGACTGACGAAGCAATTGCCGAAAAAATGCAGGCGCTCCAGAAGGTCATCCCTAAAAACACCGAACTATTCGCAATTTCGGCTCAAAGCCACACCGGTGTTCAGGAACTGCTCTATGCCGTTCAGAAGATTGCCGTTAAGCAGCGAGCCGCCAATGCTAAAAAGGCCGCCAAGGTCCTGCCAGTTATTAAGCTAGAAAAAGAAGATGGTTGGCGTATTGAGAAGACAAAGAAGGGCTATCTTGTTTCTGGT
This sequence comes from uncultured Candidatus Saccharibacteria bacterium, assembly GCA_964410185.1. GTDB lineage: Bacteria > Patescibacteriota > Saccharimonadia > Saccharimonadales > JAUPVS01 > JAUPVS01. The sequence goes on from CAYPFM010000004.1 coordinate 48,684, forward strand.
CAAAAGATCGAGAGTTTTGCGGCTCGTACTGATTTTGGAAACACCTATGCCGTGGCTCGCCTCCGTGACATCTTTAAGAAGATGGGCATCACGAAGGAGCTTGGGCGTTTGGGCGCCGAACCAGGCGAGACAATTACCATTAACGGTAGCGAAAGCATCGAGTATTAATGGCCGCCAGCCTATTTTTCTACGACCTCGAAACCAGCGGTATTAACCCGCGCAGCGCCCGAATCATGCAGTTTGCCGGCCAGCGCACCGACCTCAATCTCAAGCCAGTGGGCAAACCGGTCAACCTATTGATTAAGCTGACAGATGACGCGCTGCCCGAGCCAGACGCCATCATGGTTACTGGCATTACGCCGCAGCACACTCGGGCAGAAGGTATGACCGAGGCCGAATTCTTAAAAATATTTCACCAAGAAGTCTCAACACCGGGGACAATCTTTGTCGGCTTTAATACCATCCGTTTTGACGATGAATTTATGCGTTATCTGAATTACCGTAACTTCTATGATCCGTATGAATGGCAGTGGCAGGATGGCCGCGGTCGCTGGGATCTGCTAGACGTCGTGCGGTTGACCCGAGCTCTACGCCCAGAGGGCATCACCTGGCCCTTTAGTCCAGACGGTAAACCATCTAATCGGCTTGAGCTGCTGACGAGTGTCAATGGGCTTGAGCACGTGGGAGCCCATGACGCTTTGGCCGATGTGAAAGCGACGATTGCGGTGGCTCGGCTTATTCGCAATAAGCAAACCAAGCTGTTTGATTATCTGTTATCGATACGAAATAAAAAAGACGTCGCCGAGCTGGTAGAAAAGGGTCAACCGTTTGTCTACGCTTCCGGCAAGTACTCGGCGGAGTTTGAAAAAACCACCGTTGTGACCAAGCTGGTTGATCATCCGGATCGACAGGGAGTGGCTGTTTTTGATTTACGTTTTGACCCGGCTGACTACATTGATAAAACGGCAGTGGAACTGGCTGAGTTGTGGCGTTACAAAAAAGACCCGAGCGAGCCACGCCTACCAGTCAAGTTATTGTTGTACAACCGCTGCCCGGCGGTGGCGCCATTGGGTGTCTTAGATGAAGCCAGCCAGGAGCGACTAAAGCTAGACCTAAAAACCATCCAAGCCCATCACAATAAGCTGAAAGCAGCTAAGGACTTTGGCGCCAAGATTGTCGAAGCCATCGAGATACTGAACAAAGAACAACAAACGCGCTTAGTCACCAACGAATTAGATGTTGATGCGCAGTTGTATGACGGGTTTTTCAGTAAGCCTGATCAAACAGTGATGCGCGCGGTGCGGGCAGCGGAGCCAAGCGAAATTACGGAATTTGCCGATCGTTTTCAGGATCCTCGCCTCAAAGCGCTCATCCCGCTCTATAAAGCTCGGAATTTCCCAAAATCATTGTCAGCCGAAGAACGAGAGCAATGGGAAGCCTATCGTCTTCAGGCGCTGGCCGGCAGTGGTAGTCAGAGTCGGCTCCACAAGTTCTTTGCACGACTCGAAGAGCTCATGGCTAACAAACACCTGAGCGAAGAAAAGCGCTACCTGCTTGAAGAACTACGGCTCTACGGCGAGAGTATTATGCCTGATCCAGACTTCGCAAACTGATGAAGTCAAAGTGACGCTGCGTTTGCTGGGTCTGTTTTTCGGTGTGCCAACGGTACAGCTTATAGCCACCAAAAATGACCAGAGGAACCATAATCAGCTGAAACCAGCCGTAAGTAAGTTGAAAATGAGTACCTGGAATCTGTCCCAGGACAATTAATTGCATCATAGCCCGAACCCTGTTTAACCTTTGTACTAATTTTAAATCTATTTGCAAGAAAGTCAACTGTATTTTATAGAACTTATGCTTTGAGAGACGCCTTGTATTTGCTATCATCACAGTAAGGTTGCATAAATACATAAGGAGTCAGATGGCCGCACACAAACAAGGCTTACCACCAAGCCCACTTGAGGGGTATCCTGCTTACGGTGCGGTACACGACATACGACCAGCTGGCATCAGGGATTTTTTGTATGACTTTGGCAGAATCGCTGACGGAGTCTTTGCTGATGAGATCGAGCCGGCAGAGGTTAATCCCATCCCTGATTACACGAGTGACGAGGAATTTGACGACACCCCAATCTTGCTTGGTGATGATTCTGAGACAGAAGAGGCTGTAGAAACAGTTTCGCTTCAAATCATAGACCCCAACACACGCCTGCCACGAGTCATTGAAGCTAATGCGAACTATGACTCACGCCAGTATTACCGCGTTTTCGATCCAGAAAGCCTTGGTGTTAGTGTGGTTGAGATGGATCCTTCCCGCCGCGCGGCACAAGCGGTACGGGCGATATGGGAGAAGAACGACTTTGGCGCCGTTGAAAACGAGGCACGCAACGAAATCGATCGCATCCTGCCTGCAAATGTCGCGAAGCTTCGGTTTAACCGTGTTGAGGGGGTTGGTCGTCGGCTGGCAAACTACCCTAAAGATGATGTTCAGCAAAAGCTGGCGCTTATGCCTGATACCAATGAGTTTATAGAAACATATGATCTTATAGAGCGTGAAGCTGAGATAATTATCAGAGCAATTCGTAGTCGACTAAAGCAATTTGTCTATCCGTGGGACATTACGCCTCATCTAACATTTGCGGTTTTTCGTACGGGCGCAGACCCAGATCAGATTAAGCACATCAAGTCGGTCACTAATAAGAGGCTGGCCGAGCAGCCAATGGTAGTACCACTTGGTGACCTGACCTTTCGGCACAAAATTGCTCGTAGCAAGAAGCGACGCTAGTAAAACTCCTTAAAAATCTGTATAATAAACCGACCTATGAGCGACGCGATTGTAGTTAAGGGAGCCCGCGAACATAACCTCAAGAATATTGATGTTACTATTCCGCGCGGCAAACTTGTGGTCATTACCGGGCTATCTGGCTCGGGTAAGTCATCGTTGGCGTTTGATACGATTTATGCCGAAGGCCAGCGCCGCTACGTCGAGTCGCTCAGTTCTTACGCTCGTCAGTTTTTAGGTTTGATGGAAAAGCCCGATGTCGACCAGATTGACGGCCTCAGCCCAGCTATTTCGATTGACCAGAAGTCGACTAGTCGCAACCCACGTTCGACCGTTGCGACCGTCACCGAGATCTATGATTACTTACGTTTACTCTATGCTCGCATTGGTGTGCCGCATTGCCCGGTTTGTAGCAAGCCAGTGGCCCGCACTACCAGTGCTGCCATAGTCGACCAAATTACCAGCTTACCTAAAGATGCCAAGCTTATGATTCTGGCACCGATTGTATTGGCAAAAAAAGGCGCCTTTGAGCATATACCCGAACAGTATGGTCGGGCTGGTTTTGCCCGGGCGCGCGTCGATGGTGTGGTTTACGCACTGGATGAATTCCCGCAACTCGACAAAAACTATAAACACACCATCGAGATTGTGGTTGACCGTTTGGTTAATTCTGACGAAAGCCGTGGACGCCTGGTGCAATCAGTTGAGCAAGCGTTGGAGGTTGCTGACGGTAAGGTTGCGGTCCTGAATGCCGATACTAATGCCGAGACGGCCTATAGCCTCAAATACGGTTGTTTAGATCATCCCGATGTTGCCATTCCCGAGCTTGAACCACGGACCTTTAGTTTTAATAGCCCACAGGGTGCTTGTCCCGTTTGCACGGGGCTTGGCTCTCGTTTAGAGGTTGACCCCGAACTGGTCATCCCAAATGGACGACTAACGCTCGCAGAGGGCGCCGTACGGCCGTACAACCGTATAAATACCGATAACTGGTATATGAAAAAGCTGCAAGCAGTTGCCGAACGGTACGGTTTTAGTACGCAAGTACCAACGAGTGAGCTAACCGAAGATCAGGTCCAGAAGATTCTGTATGGTACAGGCAACGAAACCTACAAGGTTGCCTTGGGTGTGGGCCGGAGTTTTGAGACCACCTATGAAGGTGTTATCCCAAACCTGGAACGACGTCACAAAGAGACCGACAGCGACTTTATGCGCCGCGATATCGAGCGCTTCATGCAAGAACGCCCCTGCCACGCCTGCCATGGCCGTCGGCTCAAGCCCGAGGTTTTGGCCATTACCGTGGGTGGTCAGTCAATTATGGACGTATGTGAGCTTTCGATTGATGACGCCGTCGACTTTTTCAATAACCTCAAGCTGAACGAAAAAGATGCCCATATTGCGACGCAGGTCTTTAAGGAAGTGTGTTCACGTTTACAATTTTTGCAGGACGTTGGGCTAAACTATCTAACCTTGTTGCGGAGCGCGGTGACGTTAAGTGGTGGGGAAGCGCAACGAATTCGCTTGGCCACTCAGATTGGTTCGGGTCTGCAAGGCGTCTTGTATGTGCTTGACGAGCCATCGATTGGTTTGCACCAGCGTGATAACGAACGGCTAATCCGAACTCTCAAACACTTGCGCGATCTTGGTAACACCGTCATCGTGGTTGAGCATGACGAAGATACCATTCGCACCGCCGACTTCTTGCTGGATATTGGCCCTGGCGCGGGTGTGCATGGTGGTCACGTGGTGGCATCTGGTACGCCGGAAGCTGTGGCCAAGGTCCCCAAGAGTGTCACCGGCCAGTACCTACGTGGCGAAAAAACCATCCCAGTTCCCAAGAAACGCCGCAAAGGGAATGGCAAGGAGCTGGTTATCAAGGGTGCCCGCGAGAATAACTTACAAAATGTTACCGCCACCATCCCACTTGGCGAAATGGTCGTCGTAACTGGTGTTTCGGGTTCGGGTAAATCCAGCCTGATCAATGACATCTTGGCCAAAGAGTTGCAGGCTCGTTTGCACCGCGCTAACACTGTTCCTGGTCGTCACGATGACATTGAGGGCATCAAGCAACTAGATAAAGCGATCGTGATTGACCAGTCACCGATTGGCCGGACCCCACGTTCTAATCCAGCTACCTACACCGGTCTCTTTACGCCGATTCGTGAATTATTTGCCAGTACGCCCGAAGCCAAGCTACGTGGTTACGCAGCTGGTCGCTTCAGCTTTAACGTCAAAGGTGGTCGCTGCGAGAACTGTGCCGGTGACGGCATTATCAAGATCGAAATGCACTTTTTGCCCGATGTCTACGTGCCATGCGAGGTTTGTCATGGCCAGCGATACAATCGTGAAGCGTTAGAAATTCACTACAAAGGCAAAACGATTAGTGACGTGCTGGGTATGACGTGTGAAGCGGCGCTTGAATTCTTTGGCAACATCCCGGCGATTGCGCGCAAATTGCAGACGTTGGTTGACGTTGGTTTGGGTTACATCGCTCTGGGGCAGTCAGCGACAACTCTCAGCGGTGGGGAAGCGCAGCGTATCAAGTTGGCCACTGAACTGTCGCGTCGTCCCACTGGCCGCACCTTGTATATCTTAGACGAGCCAACCACCGGCTTGCACATGGCCGATATTGCCAAGCTGCTACATGTCTTGCACGCCCTGGTTGACGCCGGCAACAGCATGATTATTATCGAACATAACTTGGACGTCATTAAGGCTGCCGATCACATTATTGATATGGGCCCCGAAGGTGGTAGCGGCGGCGGTCAGATTATCGCCGAAGGTACGCCAGAACAGGTTGCCAAGGTCGCCAAGTCATACACCGGCCAGTTCCTCAAACGAATGCTCTAATTAAGCCTGCGGCACGCCAATGTAACCACCACTCTGGTGAGCCCACAGCTTGGCATAGATACCATCGCTATTCTTCAATAGCGATTCATGAGTGCCAAGTTCAACAATCTTGCCCTTATTCATAACGGCGATTTTGTCCATTTTCTGAATTGTACTCAGGCGGTGAGCAATAACTAAGGCAGTGCGGTTTTCCATCAACTTAAATAGAGCCTTCTGAATGTATTGCTCGCTCTTGCTGTCCAGAGAGCTGGTGGCTTCGTCCAGCACCAGGATGGGAGCGTCTTTCAGTAAGGCGCGGGCAATGGCTACTCGCTGGCGCTGACCACCCGACAGCTTGACGCCGCGTTCACCAACCAGCGTATCGTAGCCTTTGGGTAGATCCTTTATGAACTCGTCAACATAGGCCTTTTTGCCAACGGCCCGAATCGCGGCATTGTTGGCACTTGGTTTGCCGTAGGCAATATTTTCGCTAATACTGCGGTGGAAGAGTAGCGGTTCCTGGGGAACATAGGCAATTTTGGTTCGGAGCTGATGTTGCGAGAGCTGCCGTATGTCAATGCCATCAATCGTGATAGAACCATCACTGACATCCATAAAACGGAGCAACAGCTTGGTCAGGGTGGTCTTGCCACTACCGGAGTAGCCAACCAGGCCGACCTTTTCTCCCTGCGAAATCTCTAAACTAAAATTCTTGACGGCGTTGGTGTTCTTGGCGGTGTCGTTATACCGATAGGTCACATTGCGGAGGGCGATATTAAACTTGGCGCTGCGCGGCAACCGTTTTGGGTGTGGGATATCAACCACGGCGGGCTTGATAAGCATGGTCTTCATGGCTTGATGGGCTGCACTCATAGTTGACTCGTAGGCTTTGATTAAGTCGGCGATATCTTGTGTCGCCACAACAAGTTTAATGACATACAACTGAACCAGAATTACGATGGCGATAGAGATGGTGTGATTTTGATAAAGGCGTGACGTAATAATCAGGAGTAAAAACGTGGCTATGGAGGCCAAAATCATACGCCCCAAGTCGGCTGGTATGGAGGTCATCCAAGAAAGGTATTGCACGTCAGCCAGTTTGTTCAGGGAGATGTTCATTCGTTTTGTTTCGTACTGCTCAGCAGCAAAACTTTTAACGGTCAGACCATGGGCGAGGGCATCGCTAATAACGCCAGCCGTTTCGCTGTTGGCTTCGCTCAACATGCGTCGAAACCGTATCCGCCACTTGGTAATTGCGATTGTGAAACTAAGAACCAGTAGCATCGATAGTAGGGTGACGGCCGCCAGGGCCAGCGACTGATAGCCGATAATCAAAATACTGGAGACGACAATGATGACCTGCTTTACGAACCCGTTGAACAAAAGCTGGTCGTAGTCATCAAGTGACTCACGCAAACGGGTTGCCTGGGAGCCAAGTGCTCCAAGGTAGGTGTTATTGAGAAACTCGTAATCTTTCTCTAGGTAATTGCTAAAAACCACGCGCTGCACGTACTTCATGGCCGCCCGAGCATTGCGAATGACCGCGTAACCGCCAACACCCCACAACAGACAGTAGGCAATCGCCAAGACGAGTATAGAAAAAGCATAGCCAGGCACTTTGTCGAACTGTTGGGTGATAATTGCCTGCAAACCATAGGCCACCTGGAAAGGAATAAGAATATTGTAAACCAGCAAAGCCAGAGGGCGCGTCAAGAACCAGACGGTAATTCCCGGCACATCCTCTAGCCAGGCCCGCCGGAAAAGGCGATGAATAGCGCGGGCGGCCTCACGGTCGCGAGTAGTATACGTCCCCAACATAATGTCGACAGTATAGCAGCAAAATTATTTAGCTGGTGAACGACGAGTGATTTTGGCCCACAGATCGTGGCGAATCTTCTTATCTTTGATGATATGTAAAATCATCGGACTAAACGTAAACAAGGTGGCTATCAACACCATTGGCAGTAGGTACTTATCGATGTTAGGAATCTTGCTGCCTAGCCAATGACCAAGCATGATGACACCACCACCCCAGAGTGTCGCGCCAACAATGTTAAAGGACAAAAAGCGCTTGTACTTCATTTTGCCAACGCCAGCCACGAGTGGTGCGAAGGTCCGGATGATTGGTACGAAACGAGCCAGGATGATTGTTTTGCCACCGTGTTTTTCGTAGAATGCCTCGGCTTTAGTAATGTATTCTTGACGGAAGAACAGGCCGTCTTCTTTACGAAAAATTTTGTGCCCAGTGCGACGGCCGATTGTGTAGCCAACGCTATCACCGATAATTGCTGAAACAATTACGACAAGTAAGAGCCAGCCGAGCGGTAGTTTGCCTTGGGCGGCAAAAAAACCGGCTGTGAACAAAAGTGTGTCACCAGGCAGGAAAAAGCCGATCAGGAGACCAGACTCAGCGAAAACCATACCGCCAATCAGCAGGAGGCCGGTTAGGACGCCGGCGCTTTGCAAAAGGTGCTCAGGATTAATACCAAACATGTCACCCTAGCTTAACCTAGATGCCCACCTACCGTCTAGGGAAAAAAGCATATGAGCAGTCGTGAACGCTGCTTCTGCAGGCCGTTAGGCCGAAGTCGCAGCGTGAAGTATTGCTCATATGCTGCTATACTATAGGTTACAAACCAAGGAGGAACAGTGTCTACCCAACAGGATATTTCGATTACATTACAAAACCGTGAAGCTTTGGGCAAGGCCGTCAAACAATTACGTAAAGATGGTCAGGTGCCAGCTGTTATTCATGATCACGGAAAGCCGTCGATTCATGTTATGGCTGCCTATGTACCAATGTTCAAGGTCTATCGTGAAGCCGGTAAACACCATCCCGTCCACCTAACAGTTGATGGCAAGAAGTATCTCGCCATTATCCGCGACGCTGATTTTGAGCCTCGTAAGAACATGCTTCGTCATGTTGTTTTTAACGCCATCGAACAGAATAAGCCAGTTGAAACCGAAGTCCCAATCATCTTTGAAGGTGATGCTGAGGCCGAGAAGGTTGGCTTTATGGTTCTACGACAGCTCGATAACATCGAACTCAAGGCTCTACCGAAAGATTTGCCCGACCAGGTCGTGGTTGATATTTCTGGCCTGGCCGCAGTCGGCGATAAACTGCATGTATCTGATATCGTCGTGCCAACAGGTGTGACTATTCTGACAGACGCCGAACATCCGGTTGCTATGGTGGATGAGCCACGCTCACTGGCCGCTGCTCAAGCCGAAGAAGATGAAGCTGCTGCTGCCGAAGCCGCCGAAGCTGCGGGCGAAACCGCCCCAGCTGCTGACAACAAAGAAGCTTCCGAAGACGAGTAATAAACAATGGGCGGGACCGAGGCTGCGGCTTTTAACGGAAACGCCGAAAAATTCGCTGACTACGCCGAGACCGTTCGCGGTTATGTGCGCTACGAAGTGGTGCACCGGAATCTAGCTGAGTTAGTTGCTTCTGGTCCGCTTGATGTGGTTGATATTGGCGGTGGTGCTGGTATTGATACGCTTTGGCTGGCTGAGCTCGGGCATACCGTTACACTGATAGAACCAGCCCAAGACCAGTTGGAGCTTGCTCACGAACGAATCGCGCAAGCGCCCGAGGCAGTTCAAGCCAGGATCACCTGGATCAAAGATGGCATAGACACGGTGCCGAACTTAGCCGGACGCTTTGATTTGGCGCTGTCACACGGAGTGGCGATGTATATGCCCAGTCCACAGGCCTACATCAAGAAGCTCACCAGCTTATTAAAGCCAGGTGGTCGGCTTTCGGTGCTAGAAGGCAACTACTTTGGTAAGGAGGCGGAACTGGTTGTTGACCAAAAATGGTCAGACCTCAAACCGTTTCAACAAACCCAAAGAACCACCAATAATGTTGATCGGGAAGCCCATTACTTTAAGCCGCCCGAACTGCGTGATGTGTTGCAACGCAATGGCATTAATCTGCAGGCGTGGAGGGGAGTTCGTGTCATTAGTGACAACATGCACCAACCGATTACTGATTTCACACCGGCTGAGCTGCGTGCAATTGTTGATGTTGAGTACTCACAAGGTCGAGAAGAACATATCCGATGGCACGCCCAAATGCTTCATTTCATCGGCCAAAAAGTTCCCACCCAAAACTAACTAGTCTTCTAAAAATCCTCCGCTCTGGTGGGCCCACAGCTTGGCGTAGAGACCTTTCTTGGCAAGCAGTTCATCATGTGAGCCACTTTCGGCAATACGCCCCTTATCAATCACAAGCACGCGATCCATGTTACGAAGTGTCGACAAACGGTGGGCAATTGCGATAACTGTTTTATGTTGCCACAGAGCCTCGAGCGCTTCTTGCACGAGCACTTCACTCTCGGAGTCGAGGGCACTGGTGGCTTCGTCCAAAATTAAGATTGGCTTGTTGTCGAGGAAGGCGCGCGCGATGGCAATGCGCTGGCGCTGACCAGCAGACAGCTTGACGCCGCGTTCACCAACCAGGGTGTCATAGCCACCACTTATCTTGGCGATAAACTCATCGGCATGAGCCTGCTTGGCCGCGTTGACGACCTCATTCCGTGTAACTGGGCGACTGGTGGCGTAGGCAATGTTTTCGGCTATGGTGCGGTGAAAGAGGCTGGTGTCCTGGGGAACATACGAAATCAGCTGCGAGACTACGGCCGAGTTAACGGCTTCTCCGTCGAGGCGAAGTGAACCCGACTTAATCTCGTAGTAATCAAGCAATAGTTTGGTCAGTGTTGTCTTGCCACTCCCGCTTTTACCAACGATACCAATCTTCTCGCCCTTGCGTATTGTAAGTGAGATATCGGTCAAGACATCGACATCGGCTTTGTCGGGGTAGGCAAAACTGATGTGATCTAACGCGAGACTCTCATTCAGATGCTTGGTCGGTTCGGCCGTTTTAAGAAGATCAGAGGTTGTATCGATTATCGTTTTACCAAACAGATAGACGTGCGCCTCTTCCATGCGTGACAAACGCAGGTTGAATTGCGACAAGTACCAGACTCCTTCCCAGACCGTGGTTGAGAACAGCAAAATAGCAGAAAGTAGTGTCGCCAATTGTGTAATGCTCAATTGATGATGCAAGAAGAGGTAAACGTTCATGACGATCGTAATCGTCCAAATCAGGTCGCGAACAAAAAACGACATGCTGGCCCAGAACCACATTGACCATACATAGGACTGGTTGGCGCGCTTCAATGTCTTGGTCTGTTCGCTGGCGATGATTGCTGATTCTTCACGTTCTTTATGGAAAGACTTAACGTTTACAAAGTTGGCGATGGTATCGATGATTTTGCCATTCTTTGTCGACTGGGTATCAGCCAGAAGACCTTCGTATTTGGCACTGTTTTTAATGGTGTGCCGCCCAACTAAGTACATACCGATAAGACCGGTGATGAATATAACCCCAGTTTGCCAGTTAATCGAAGCCAGGATAAAGATTAAGGCAACCAGGCTCACTGCCTGAGCGGTGTAGTTATAACAGAGGTTTTCGATAAAATCGCGGAGCTCTTGGCTGAGGTTGGTGATATATGATGCCACCTTACCGGTGAACTTATCAACAAAGTAGGGGTATGGTCGGGATATCACCTTTTGAAACAGGATGTTCTCGTACGTGTAGCTCAACGCTTTCACCAGCTTTAGATAGACGAATTCACTAAATCGCCAAGCCAGGTTGTGCCCACTACTGAGGGCAATTAACACAATAGTTAAAACGATAACCTGGTGATGATTTGGGGTTGGGGCCGCCAAAGCCCCAACCAACTTACCGATGTAAACGGGGATCACCGCCAGCATTAAGTCGGCGATTATGAAGCAGGCGAACACTATTACAAAGCGCAGCTTGAATCTCGCCATGTAGCGTAGGAAGGAGCGCAACGAGTAATACTGCTTTTTTGGTTTGCGTTTAGTCATCGATAAATCCTCCGCTCTGGTGTGCCCACAGCTTGGCGTAGAGACCATTGTTCTTGAGTAACTCATGATGTGTCCCTTGTTCGGCTATCTCACCTTCCTTCAGAACGATAATCCGATCCATCTTCTGAATGGTACTGAGGCGGTGGGCGATTACGATGGCGGTGCGACCTTCCATCAGCTTCCATAGAGCATCTTGGATCAAGACTTCGCTCTCGGAGTCGAGGGCGCTAGTGGCCTCATCGAGCACGAGGATTGGCGCGTCTTTAATCATGGCGCGAGCAATGGCAATGCGTTGCCTTTGACCACCAGATAGCTTGATGCCGCGCTCACCAACCAAAGTGTCATAACGGTTCGGCAGCTGCTCAATAAACTCATCGGCGTGAGCAAGTTTGGCGGCCTTTTCGATTGCTGCTGAACTTGCCTTAGGATTACCGTAGGCAATATTTTCGGATAACGATCGGTGGAAGAGCAGTGGTTCCTGGGGTACGTAAGCGATAGTTTGGCGCAGACTTTCTTGAGTGACTTGGTCAATGGCTTGGCCATCAATCAAGATTTCTCCCGATGGAATGTCCATGAAGCGTAACAACAGTTTGGTGATAGTTGTTTTGCCGCCACCACTTGGCCCCACCAGCCCAACCCGCTCACCGGCCGCCACGCTAAAGCCCAGCTGCTTAAACAGTTCATCCTTGTTTTCGGCGTGGGCAAAAGAAACGTCCTTAAAGGCGATACTACCATCCTTAACTTTGATTTTGCGGGCATCGGGGAGGTCCTGGACGCTGCTATCTTGGTTGAGGATTTCGGTCATTTCGGCCGCATCTGAGATATTCTGTTCGAGGTTCTTAGTAATGTTGCTAAGCCCCCACAGGTTGGCTATGGCTTGGGTGATATAGACCTGTGCCAGAATAAAGACACTGATTGTGATGGCATGATTTTTAATCGCGTATATCGACACGGTTAGTACGAGGACTTGTAGTGTCGACATCATGATGCCAAAAACCGCATCGTTCTTGATTGTTCGTATCCAGTAGGCATAGCCCTTATTGGCTCGATCGTGAGCCAGGCTATTGTAGGCACCTAATTCATGCTTTTCGGCGGCGAACGTCTTAATAGCACCAATGTTACCCATGCTATCAGCCAAGTAGCCGGTGAGCTTGCTGTCGGCAGCGGCCCGGGCACGACCCAATGAAATTCGTCGAATCGTCAGATGAATATTGATGGCCAGAAACAAAATTGACCACAACACGATAACGAAGGCCAGCAGCGGTGAGTAGATGAAGAGTATGGCCGACGAGAAAAACAGCAATATAACTAGTTGCGACACGTTAATGACAAAGGTGTCCGTAACCGTGACGTAGCCGTTAACCAACCGGTTGGTCTGATTTACCAAGGCACCACTAAAGCTGTTGTTATGGAACTGCATGCTTTGGTGAATGAGATGATCATAAATTCGCCTATGTAGGCTGACGATTACTTTGGTTTCTGTCCTAGACAGCAGTACGAGGCCGGCATCGATAAAGAATTGCGCCACAAGTGCAACTACCGCAAACAGAACGAAACGTCCAATAAATGTGCTCCACTCTAGGTTCGCCTGGTTTTTGATAATCAGATCAAAGGTACTGGCTACAATCAGCGGCAGCAATAATTTTTGCAGCAATATACCACTGGACCACGTCAGGTTGGTGGCCAGAAACATCCACTTATGAGCAAGGTTTTCCTTGGCATACAGCTTGATAGTTTGTTTGGTGGTTGAGGTGTTTTTCATGTCACATCGCCTCCTGCGATGTGGTTAGTTCGGTAAAATGAATAGTTTGTTTTGAGGAGAGATACGGAAGCGCTTAGCACGCCATAAGGACGGGCTGATAACTGCCGAAGTTTGTTGTTTTGATCATAGCCACGTCCTTTCCGTTAGTTTTATAAAGATTCACCAATAATAACACAGCTGTCAAGCATTATCAAAGAATCATCAAAAATGGTATAATATCAGCCCTATGAATAAGGTGATACTCTACTATAAATTCGTGCCCGTTGCCGACCCGGCAATGACCGTCCGTTGGCAAAAAGAATTATGTGCCCGTTTAGGCCTAAAAGGTCGGATTATTGTTAGCCCCCACGGCATTAACGGTACGCTCGGCGATGACATCGAAAGCCTTCGCGAATATAAGCGCGAAATGAACCGTTCAGTAACCTTTAAGGACATTGTTTATAAGTGGAGTGACGGCACTGGTCATGATTTTCCTCGCCTCAGCGTCAAGGTGCGCGACGAGCTAGTTGCTTTTAAGGTACCCGAAATAAAGGTTGATGATAAGGGTGTGGTTGGCGGCGGCAAACACCTTAAACCTGAACAGGTCCATAAGCTGGTTGAAGAGCGCGGTGATGACGTTGTCTTCTTTGATGGTCGTAATGCCTACGAAGCTGCTGTTGGTCGCTTTAAGGGCGCGGTCGTACCCGACACCAAAACAACCCATGATTTCGTAAAGGAAATTAGAAGCAAAAAATACGAAGATATTAAAGACAAGCCGGTCGTGACCTATTGTACTGGGGGCGTGCGCTGCGAAATCCTCAGCGTCATTATGAAGGAAGAGGGTTTTAAAGAGGTCTACCAGATGGACGGTGGTGTTGTGAAGTACGGCGAAAAGTACGGCGACGATGGCTTATGGGAAGGCACACTGCACATTTTTGATGATCGTATGCAGCACAAGTTCTCCGACAAGGCCGTTGATATCGGCGAGTGCGTCCACTGTGGTGGCAAAACCAGCAACTATATTAACTGTGCCAACATAGCCTGTAATCGCTTAGTGTTGGTTTGTGAAGCTTGTGACGATGGCCAAAGTGTCTGTGACAAAGCCGAATGTAAAAGCATGGTAAAGCATGAACAAGCAGCTCGAAGCTAAGTTAGCCGAGCTCCCCAAAGACCCAGGCGTTTATTTTCACAAAGATAAAACGGGTGAGATTATCTATATCGGTAAGGCGGCCAATCTTCGCAACCGTGTGCGACAGTACTTTCAGGTTAGCCGTGTTCGTGACCCCAAAACGGATGCCCTAGTGGCCGAAATTGTTGATGTTGAATGGATTACTGTCGAGACCGAAATGGATGCCCTTTTTTTAGAGGCAGAGCAGGTGCGTCGCTATCTGCCGCGCTACAACATCCTGCTGCGCGATGACAAAAGCAGTAGTTACGTTCGCATCGACTACGAAAGCCAACACCCAACGGTTACAGTCACGCGCAGACCGCTGGATGATGGCGCTACCTACTATGGCCCCTACTTCAATACGGTGGCCGTTAAGCGGGCATTGAAATACCTCCGCAAACCATTCCCATATTCGACCCACACCAACAACATACCTAAACGGGCTTGCTTGTTGTATCACCTTGGGCTTTGCCCTGGACTCGAGGAGGACAAGACCAGCTTGGCCGATTATCGCGTTAATCTGCACAAACTTGCCAAATACCTCAAAGGGGAGCGCAGTCAGCTGATTCGTCAAGTCGAGCGCGAGATGAATGGCTACGCCAAAGCCGGTCAGTATGAGGAAGCCGCCGTGGCGCGCAATCAGCTGTTCGCCCTTAAGGGCTTGAGTCGGCAAATTATCTTTTCCGACAAGGAGTTTATGGACATCAGCAAAGACAAGGGATTATCTGGCCTGGCCGACTTGCTTGGTCTGAAAAAGGTGCCCAAACGGATCGAAGGTTACGATATTAGCCACATGTCTGGTACGGATACCGTGGCCAGTATGGTGGTATTTACAAACGGTATTCCCGATAAAGCCGAGTATCGAAAATTCAAGATGCGTATTCCAGGTAATGACGATTTTGCCCATATGAACGAAGCAATAACGCGTCGGCTGAGTGAAAAAAACCGCAAAGCCTGGGGCACGCCCGATGTCTTCCTAATCGATGGCGGGAAGGGTCAACTGAGTGCGGCGATAAAGGCTCGTGACGTGGCCGGTTGCCAGCACATCCCCATGATTGGTTTAGCAAAGCGTGAGGAAGAAATTGTCATCCAACGGGACATGTCGGCAGTCACACTCAATCGAGAGGTTGTCCAGACGAGCAACGCTATGCTGACCCAAGACGATGCATTTATCAGAGTGCTCTTACCCAAATCATCGCACGTCGTTAAGCTGTTGCAGCGCATTAGGGATGAGTCGCACCGTTTTGCGGTCAGTTATCATAGTGTACTCAAAGCCAACCGGCAAACTAGCAGCATGCTTGATGATATCCCTACGATTGGTCCGGCGACGCGCAAGAAACTGCTCAAAACCTTCGGTTCGATGCGCGGACTATTGCAGGCTCGACAGATAGAAATCGAAAAACTGGTTGGTCCCACCAAGGCGGCCATCTTAAAGCAGTATCTTCATGCCTACAAGAAGCAAAATGGGCAATAATCGCTAGTTTGCTATAATAGATTAAAGTTATGTACCACCACTTCTCTTCGGAGTTCTTTGTGAGGAACCGCGCCCGTCTGCGCGAACTGTTTGTGGGAACCGCGCCAATCGTCCTCACTGCTAATGGTGTACTACAGCGTAACAGCGACGTAACCTTTCCGTTTCGCCAAGACAGCAGCTTCTGGTATCTAACCGGCATTAATGATCCGGGCGTGATTCTTGTGATGGACAAGGGGAAGGAATATCTCATTCTGCCCGAGCAAGAGAGCTACTTTGATATTTTTCACGGTGGCTACAACCAGGAGCAACTGCGCACAATCTCTGGCATCACAACAATCTACAATCAAGCCGATGGCTGGAAGCAGCTCGGCAACCGTCTTAAGCGAGTCAAGCACGTTGCAACGCTTGCGGCCTCACCAGCTTATGTGCAGCAACTCGGTTTTTATGCTAACCCGGCCCGTGCTCAGTTAATTACCCGCATCAAAGAAGAACGGAGTGATATCGAACTTCTGGACTTGCGACCGCAACTGTCATTGATGCGCGTCATAAAGCAGGCCCCTGAACTGGCGGCAATTCAAGAAGCCATTGATATTACTGTAAAGGGCCTCAAGTTTACCCAAAAACACACCTACGCCTACGAATATGAGGCCGAAGCCGCTCTGAGCACCATATTCCGCAAAGCCGGCGCTCGCGGTCATGGTTTTAGCCCGATTGTTTCGGCTGGCGCTCGTGCCTGTGCCCTCCACCAAGAAACTAACGACGGTCCAATTGGGCCCAAGGAGCTGCTGACCCTGGATGTTGGCGCTGAAATTGACAATTATACGGCTGATATCACGCGCACCTACAGCCAGGGCAAGAACCCGACCAAGCGTCAGCGTAATGTGCATGCTGCCGTATTGGCCGTACAGGAGTACGGATTCGGGTTGATCAAGCCTGGTGTAACTATCCGCGATAATGAAAAACTAGTTGAGCACTACATGGGTGAAAAACTGCGCGAACTCGGTCTGATTAAGACGATTGACCGTGACAGCGTGCGTGAATTCTTCCCACACGCCACATCACATTACCTTGGTTTGGACGCCCATGACGCCGGCGACTATGATCGCCCACTCGAGCCAGGCATGGTGTTGACGGTTGAGCCAGGAATTTATATACCCAAAGAGGAAATTGGCGTTCGGATTGAGGACGACCTGCTGGTAACCAAAGATGGCTACAAGGTCCTAAGCGGTCGTCTGTCTCGCGATATCGCCTAAAGGCTAGAAACGATTCCTCAGACTGCGGCTTCGGCCTCATGGGCCTGCAGATGCAGTCTGAGGAATCGTTTCTAGCCTTGCGCAATACAAGAATGAGTCTTGGACAACACCTCTCCTTACATCTGCAGGCCCTTGAGGTCGAAGCCGTAAGGAGGGGTGTTGTCGGAGACTCGTGCTACAATAGTACTTAAGTTTATATTATGAATAGTGGCATCGGAAGATTTTTGGTTCGTTGGTTTGTCTGTGGCTTCGGCCTCTGGATAGCCGCTGCTCTATTGGGCAGTGGCCGCATTACCTTTGGCAATGATTTTGTTGTCATTATCGTTTCTGGACTCTTGTTAGCCATTCTTAACACCGTTATTAAGCCCTTGGTCGTGCTGTTATCTTTGCCGGCTATTCTGTTTAGTTTGGGGTTATTCATGATTGTTATTAACGGTTTGATGGTACTCCTGGCCAGTCGACTTTACTCACCATTGCACGTTAACAACTTTGGCGCCGCGATGTTAGCCGGTATGGTGATCGGATTTGTGAACTATTTAGTCACTACCATCCTCGATAGCCAGCGCAGTTAAGCCTTTCCGACAAGCGCACTTTGCTCTACAATAGAACCAATGAGTTTATATAACTATCTGACGATTGTTTCAGCGGTCATCCTTACTATATTGGTTCTCGTACAAACCCGTGGCGCAACCCTTGGTGCCGGTCTGGGTGGTGGCGGTGAAGTGAACACCGTACGACGCGGTTCCGACAAGACCCTCCATCAATTTACGATTATCATGGCCGTTGTCTTTTCGGTGTCAATTTTACTGAGCGTGACAGTTTAGCCGCAAGGCTAAGTAAGAGGTGGTGCATGGTTGATCGAGCAACAAAACTCCGCTGGCGCAGACGCTTCCGACGTAGTCGTAAGCAAGTTGAGAATATTGGCGAGCAAGCCGAGCAACAGTTTGAAGAGCACTTAGTAGGGCGCCTGGGGCGTCTTTGGCAGGTGCGACGATTCTTGCTGGCCTGGGGTTTACTCATCACGCTTCTAATCAGCACCTTAGTAATTCAAACGCGCGGGCTGAGCGCCTACTATCAAACCCAACAGCCAATTCCAGGAGGCACCTACACCGAGGGTATCCTCGGAACCTTCACCACTGTTAATCCGCTGTATGCGACTGGCTCTGTTGATAGTTCTGTCTCGCGGCTCGTATTCAGCGGTCTCTTTAAATATAACGACCAAAACGCCTTGGTTGGTGACCTGGCTCAGTCATGGGCAGTCAACGAACGAGGTAATGTGTATACCGTTGTCTTAAAGCCAAATCTGCATTGGCAGGATGGACATGTGCTAACGGCTGCTGATGTAGTCTTTACTTACCAAACAATTCAAAATCCAGATGCCGAATCACCGTTATTCAATAGCTGGCAGGGAGTTAAAGTTGCTGCCGTCGATAGCCGAACGGTGACATTTACTTTACCGCAAGCACTCAGCTCATTCCCGTACTCGATGGTAAACGGCCTGATACCGAGTCACATTCTTAAGAATACCCCGGTCACACAGCTGCGATCGATTCCATTCGATACGACCAATCCGGTTGGAGCTGGACCGTTTAGCTGGAAGACGATTGAAGTAACCGGTAATGACACCGATAAACGTGAGGAAAGGGTTGCCTTAGCACCCAATAAATACTATGCCGGTGGTGAGCCGAAACTCGATGGTTTTATTGTGCGCGCCTTTCACAACCAGGATGCTCTGATTACAAGCTTTAACAAACAGGAACTTGATGCGGTGGTTGGTTTTAATAAGGTTCCGCCGCAAATTGCCGAGCATAGTTCGGTTCGTCAGTATAGCTTTCCGCTGACAAGCCAAACAATGATATTCATGAAGCTTGGTGATGGGCCGTTGGCTGATACGCAAGTGCGAAAAGCGCTAATTATGGCCACCAATGTTCCAAACATGATCAATAACCTTGGCTACCCAGCCCAAACAGTCGATGAACCATTGCTCCGCTCCCAGCCTGGTTATGACCGGAGCTTCGCGCAGGCCGGCTTTAATCCAGGTCTTGCCAATCAGGCTCTCGATGCCGCTGGCTGGACGAGAGGCGCAGATGGTATGCGTAGCAAGGCTGGTCAACCACTGACATTCCGCCTCGTCACCGAAAATACACCTGAGTACACCACCGTGACAGATCAGCTCAAGAAAGACTGGAAAGACGTGGGCGTCAATGTGCAGGTTAGTCTTCAGCCAGCCGGGGATTTGCAAACGGCCCTGGCTTTTCACACCTACGACGCGTTGCTCTACGGCATTTCGATTGGTGTTGATCCGGACGTGCTGGCCTATTGGCACAGTTCACAGGCAGACATTCGATCGGCTAATCGATTGAACTTCTCGGAGTATAAGTCCACGACGGCTGATAAGGCGCTTGAAGCCGGCCGTACTCGTTCTGATGCCGCAATTCGGGCTATTAAGTATCGTCCATTCTTGCAGGCTTGGCACGACGATGCTCCAGCGATTGGCCTGTATCAGCCCCGCTTTTTGTATATTGCTCGACAGTCTATTGCTGGCTTAACCGAACACACCATCAATACGCCAGTTGATCGTTACAGTAACGTTGAACATTGGATGATTCGCGAAAAGGCTCAAGATATCTCACGTTAACTTGAGTTTTTACCCTAAAAATCGTACTATAAACAGCGTTCACATCAGTAAAGTACTCTCGTTGATGCCGCGATGGCGAAATTGGTAGACGCGCTACGTTCAGGACGTAGTGGGGGTAACCCCGTGGAGGTTCAAGTCCTCTTCGCGGCACCAGCGACAATACTTCCGTGAACCAAGCCGGCTGTGGTATCATTAACAGCGCTATATGAGTAAAGTTGCGCACTATTTACAAGAACACGTTGTGGGGGAGGTTCTGACTTCATCCGACCTACGTAACTACTTCTCTACCGATGGTAGTGTCTTTACTTTGACTCCTTCTTTGGTTTTATATCCGCGTAACGAAAATGACGTCCGTAAAACGGCCCGCTTTACCTGGCAGCTCGCCG
Organism: uncultured Candidatus Saccharibacteria bacterium; assembly: GCA_964410185.1. Classification (GTDB taxonomy): domain Bacteria; phylum Patescibacteriota; class Saccharimonadia; order Saccharimonadales; family JAUPVS01; genus JAUPVS01. Next base: position 68,853 of record CAYPFM010000004.1, read on the forward strand.
AACGCGGTCGGGTTATTCCAATGACTGCTCGTGGTCTTGGTACCGATCAAAGCGGTGCGGCAATTGGTAGCGGCATTATGATGGTTTTTCCGGCCCACATGAAGCACATTCTCGAACTCGACGGCAAAAGTGGTGTGGTGAGCGTTCAGCCAGGCGCGACGTACGGCAAACTACAGCAAACACTGCACTCACACGGCCGCTTTCTGCCACCGTATCCAGCTTCGTTTGAGTACAGCACCATAGGTGGCGCTGTCGCCAATAACGCAGGCGGAGAGAAGAGCTTTAAGTACGGTTCAACACGTAAGTATGTACGCAGCCTTCGGGTTGTCTTGGCGAACGGTGAAGTCATCCAAACCGGACGCATCAGTAAGCGTGAGGTTAACAAAAAACTAGGCTTGTCTACATTTGAGGGAGAAATTTATCGGGCGCTCGATAAGCTATACGAAGAAAGTAAGGACCTCATTGGCAAAGATCCCCTAAATGTTAGTAAGAACTCAGCGGGCTATGACATCTGGGACGTAAAACGCAAGGACGGCTCCATGGACCTTACGCCACTCTTGGTTGGCTCTCAAGGCACACTGGGCATAGTGACGCAGGTCGACCTAAAGACCGAGGCCTACAGCGACCAAACAACCCTAATCGCCGCCTTCTTTGATGATTTGCAAGTTGCCGAACAGGTGGCGCTTGAACTTCGCAATCTTGCCGACGGACCAAGTGCCGTCGAGGTGGTTGACCAGAACCTACTAGAGTTCGTCGATAAACAGAACCCGAACCACCTAAAAGAGAGTATTACCAAGCCATTCCACAAAATGGTCATGCTCATCGAGTTTGACGACAGCCACGAACGTCAGCAGAAGCGTTTAACCAAAAAAGCCCAAAAAATCCTTGATAAGTACGAAGTGAGCTACCAACTGGAGCGCGATGCAAAGAAAAAAGAAGAACTATGGAAGATCCGTCGCAGTGCCGCCGTCGTTGCCACCCACAACGAAGGAAGCCTCAAAGCATTGCCAATCATTGAGGACGGCATCGTGCCAGCCGAAAAATTCCAGGCTTATGTAGAAGGTATCTACGCATTGTTTGCGAAGTACAACCTCAAAGCTGCTATCTGGGGGCATGCCGGTGATGCCAATCTGCACGTGCAGCCGTTTATTGACTTATCAGAAGTCAGCGGACGCCAGAAAACGTTTAAGTTAATCGAAGAGTATAACCAGCTTGTAATCAGCCTGGGCGGTAGTACAAGTGGTGAGCATGGCGATGGGCGATTGCGCGGACCGTATCTCGAAAAGCTGTATGGGCCAGATGTGTATCAGATTTTCCAGCGCGTAAAAGCCATCTTCGATCCGCATGGCACACTTAATCCAGGCGTAAAAATTAATGTGAAGCTCGAAGATATCAAGCCACTACTGCGCCAGGAATACAGTATGAACCATCTGTTCGACCATCTGCCGACCAACTAAAAGCAGCGCCACCCCTTGAGTTTTTGTGTAAAACACCGTAAGATAGCTAGGTTCTTTACTAATTTATTGCCAGAAGACTGCGGGCGCGAGTGGCGGAATGGTAGACGCGCTACCTTGAGGTGGTAGTGGGAGCAATCCTGTGGAGGTTCAAGTCCTCTCTCGCGCACCAAGCCTTTGTTGCACGGTCTTCAATTGTGGGGCGTTAGCTCAGTTGGCTAGAGCACCTGCTTTGCAAGCAGGGGGTCCGGGGTTCGAGTCCCCGACGCTCCACCACAATGGCATCTCGTGGGTGATTAGCTCAGTTGGCTAGAGCATCTCGTTTACACCGAGAGGGTCGGGGGTTCGAGTCCCTCATCACCCACCATTCAATGAGCCCATCGAAAGATGGGCTTTTTGAATGGTGAATGTTGGCCACGAACTCCCGACGCCTAAGGGTCGGGGTGAGAATTGCCAGTGGCAATTCGCAAGGGAGTCAACTCTTGCAAACTTGTTTGCAAAGAGGTTGCGACGGGCCTGCCGAAGGCAGGTCGAGTCCCTCATCACCCACCAAATTAAAAGCCTTACTTTACTGTAAGGCTTTTATTTTTGTAATAATTAACTTGTTTTTCAGAGTTTTTGCCTTTGCTCCGACATAGCTGCAATAATAGCAGTAATCAGTAGAAATGAGCCCGACCAGAGCCCTGCGGATTAGTAAACCTAATTCCCACAGAAAGGGGCTCCTATGAAAATACTCGCAAAATCTCAATTCTTGCTGGCTGCCAGCCTGGTTTTTGGTGCGGTTCTCGCACTCACCACGTTCTCGGTTCATGCCCTTGGTACGACCAGTCAGCCCACGGAACGACCATTTTCTCCAGCCTACGTTGCTTTTGGCGATTCGCTCACCACCGGCAGCTCGATAGCGACTTGCCAAGATAATCGTGCGTTATCACCCTGGGGTTGCTCCGAAAACCCAACCGCAGCCACTCCGTACCCAAACTATGTCGCTCAGGCTTTGCATCTAACCTACTCCAATGATCCGAGGAGCTACCCATCTAATAGCATATCGCAAGACGGGTTATATCGAGCTGGCATATGGGGGTACACCGCCCAAGAAGCCGTCCGCGCGCAAAAGCGGGGTAGTAACGATGTCGGCACCTGGATGCCACAACTTATCGCAATTAAGCATGCGAACCAGCTGGTTACAGGGAGTCTAGGCATTAACGATATGCACTTCAGTGACATTGGTAAGTGGGCTCGACTTTATGTAAGACCGGGTGGGGATTATGTAACCAAAGAGGCCCAAAAAATCTTGAGAACGCGAGCACCTGATTTTAATCAGATGTTTCGATCATTGGCCAGTGCGCGTGATAATGGCGCCACCGTCATCACAAGCCTCTATTACAACCCCTATGATAGTGATGACAATAGTTGCCAAGACCTCAAATCAATTGGAGACCGAATCGTTAACACCCTCGACGAAGACTTGCTTACTCATGCCCACCAAGCAGGGTTGAGTGTTGCCGATTTCCGGAGGCAATTTACCGGACATGGGGCAGGTAGTAGTGAACCCTATGTATTTGGAGTGAACTGTCAAATAGATGCGGCGCTACGTACATGGGTTATGAGTATCTTTGGGGGTAAGGACGCCAAAAAAGCAGTCGCCATACAGTTCGATCCACACCCAAATAATATTGGCACCATGGTTATGGCAAACGTAATTTTACAGGAGTACAACAATGCAGACTAAGCGGTTCATTCTTATCAGCCTCGTAGCTACTGTCGCCGTGTTAACAGTTACGGGTGGTGCCTATGCCTTTCATCGCTCGCAGCAGCAGATAGACACCTTCGCAAAACTAGAACAGGCCTGCCACCAAAACAAAGACGCCGATGGTTATGGTAATGTCACCATGAGTGGCGGTAGCTTTGTAAATCAAACGGGTGCCATCTCGGTTTCATGCAAGATACACCTCAGACCAGGAAGTACGTTACAATTTCGTCACACAAAGCTTAGAACCAAGAACTTTGTGATTTACGACGCTCCCAAAGAGAGCAAAGACGCTAATACTGCAGAACACAAGAAGCAGCTCAAGCCCAATCATGTGCTGGTGAGTCATGCTAATTTTGTTGGTAACGATGCCCTTTTTCAGATAAACCTCGGCAACGCAGGCAGTAGCGCGGTTGTTGAAGATAGCAGTATTAACTATCCGCAATCTGTGGTCGTTGGTGTTGGGCAAGGTGACACGGACGATAAGGCGGTTCTCGCGATAGCCCGAAATACAATGCAATCCACAGATACCAATGGGCAGGGTATTATTTTGGTCTCAACGGGAAAAGCCACTTTCTTGGATAATAGTTTTATGGTTAGTGACCCTCCTGGTAACGCTCTTCTCCTTGGAGAAAGCTGTGAATTTCGGAATAATACTAATGCAAATGACCGCTGTCACGGCGACCAATAAGTGCTATACTAAAGGGGTAAAAATAACCTCGGAGTAGCACAATGGTCTTTATAGTTATCTTGGTTGTCCTCGGCCTCATCGCCCTTGCAGTAGTAATGATGTACAACGGTTTAGTCCGTCTTAATACCCGCACCGACGAAGCCTGGAGCGATATTACAGTTCAGTTGAAGCGACGTTACGATTTGATTCCCAATCTGGTTAATACTGTTAAAGGCTATGCAAAGCACGAAAAGACCGTTTTCGAGGATGTTACCAAGGCTCGTTCAAATGCCCTTGGCGCCCAAGGCGTAGCCGAGACTGCCAAGGCCGAAAACCAGTTCCAACAAACACTGAAGAGTTTGTTCGCTGTTGCGGAAGCCTATCCAGACCTCAAGGCCAACGACAACTTCAAAGAACTGCAGGCTGAGTTAGTTGATACCGAAGATAAGATCCAGGCCTCTCGCCGTTTCTATAACGGCTCGGTTCGCGATCTTAACATCAAGGTCAAGACGTTCCCAACCAACATCTTTGCCAACATGCTTGGTTTCAAGAGCCGTGAGTTCTTCGAGGTTGAAGAAGCGGAAGCAGCCGCTATTGCTAAGCCAACCGACGTTAACTTTAACTAACGATTCACCACCGGTTAGCACATGTATAGTCAGATTGCTGCCAACAAGCGTAAAACGGTCTTTCTGATTGCTGTTTTCCTGGTAGTGATTAGTTTGCTGGCCTGGATCTTTAGTCTATTTGTAACGGGGAAGCCAAGCATTACGTTTGGAGTCATCGCCCTTGCTTTGGTTTACGCGGCGATTGCATATTTTGTTTCTAGCAAGGCCGCGCTTGCCCTCAACCGGGCTAAGCCAGTCACCAAAAAGGACAACGCACGGCTCTATCGAATTGTTGAAAATCTCAGCATAACCGACGGCCTGCCAACCCCAACGATTTACATCATCGGCGACCCAGCTCCCAATGCTTTTGCTACCGGGAGGGACCCGCAGCACGCGAGTGTAGCCGTTACTCAGGGTCTTCTCAATATGATGACCGATACTGAACTGGAGGGAGTGATTGCCCATGAGCTTGGTCACGTCAAAAACTATGATATTAGGGTCTCTATGATCGTCTTTGGCCTGGTGGCGGCGATTAGTTTGATTGCCGACATTCTTCTGCGCATGACGTGGTTCAGCGACGACAGCGATAACAACAGCAGCGTGATGCTAATAGTCGGGGTTGCGGCCGCCATCCTCGCGCCGATTATCGCTATGCTTATTCAGTTGGCTATCTCGCGAAAGCGAGAATATTTAGCAGATGCCACAGGGGCATTAACCACTCGCTATCCCGAGGGGCTTGCTAGCGCGCTCGAAAAAATTCAGCAATCAGGTAGTGTCATGAAGCACCAAAATGCCTCCACAGCCCACCTCTTTTTTGCAAGCCCACTCAAGGGCAAGAGTCTCAATAATATGTTCAGTACCCATCCGCCAATCGATCAACGAATTGCTCGGCTTAAGCAAATGGAAACGCAGCAGTAGTAGTTTATGAAGACAGACAAAACAAACAAGTCAGGTCTCAAGAAGAACAAAAGTGAGGAGCAAGTTGTTCAGGAACCGCGCAAACTTAAGATGCCCAAGTATCAACGAGGTAAGTTCCAAAAACGCATCAAACATCCGGGTCCAAAGTTGGCTTCTTCCTGGACAATCTTTACTCGGGCCATCAAGAACATCAATAATAACCGCAAATTGTTCACTGCAATTTTGGCAATCTACGCTGGGCTCTCCCTGCTTTTGGTCCGCGGCTTTAATAGCACCATGGGGTTGAGCGACGCGAAGGCAAAACTTCAGGCCAGCAACAGCGGGGCTGCCAAAATCGGTGCTGACCTGTTTAGCGGCTTACTCACACGATCTAATAGCAACCCAGGTACTGGAGCGACCTACCAGACACTGTTGTTTATCCTGATGAGTCTGGTGGTGATATGGGCGCTACGTCACGTGCATGGAAAGGTGATCAGGCCTGCGCCAATCAAGGCTGCCTTTTATAAAAGTACTAACTCTTTTGTTCCGTTTGTGTTGGTGCTGTTGGTAATTGCACTGCAGTTTATACCACTTCTCTTAGGCAGCGGTCTGTACGGTCTGATGGTTGGCGGCGGCATCGCCGTGACAGGTCCGGAACATCTGATTAGCTTGCTCGTATTGCTGATGTTGGCAACCTGGACTTTGTATATGGTGGCCGGATCACTGTTTGCTATGTATATTGTGACGCTGCCAAATGTGGGTCCGCGCCAGGCTTTGCGATCGTCCCGGCAACTGGTCCAATTTCGCCGCTGGACGGTGTTGCGAAAAGTTATTGCGTTGCCACTTATATTGTTCCTCTTGCTGGTGGTGCTAATGCTGCCCTTTATCTTTTTCTTGACTGGTCTAGCCGAGTGGGTATTCTTTGTCCTGAGCCTCGCCACGCTCATCGTCGGGCATAGCTACTATTACTGTCTCTACCGGGAGTTGGTATGAATCGCCAAGAAGCCGCCCAGCGCCTAGAAAAATTGCGCCAACAGATTGCCCAGTATGACTATGAGTACTATGTGCTCGATAAGCCGAGCGTGCCTGATGCGGTTTGGGATGGCTTATTCGGTGAGTTAAAAAAACTGGAGGCCGATTACCCCGAGCTGATTACCCCTGACTCACCAACGCAGCGTGTGCGAGGCGAAGTTTCTAAAGGCTTCACAAGCGTCAAGCACACCTATCGCATGTTGAGTCTTAACGACGTGTTCGATGAAGCTGAGGTCGAGGCCTGGGCAGTGCGGGTCGGCAAACTGCTACCAGCTAGCACCAAGCTAAGTTTTTTTGGCGATGTTAAAAAGGATGGCTTGGCAGGGTCGTTGATTTATCAAGATGGCGTTTTGCAGCAAGCTCTTACTCGGGGTGACGGCTTTGAGGGGGAGGACGTTACTATGAACGTGCGCACTATTAAGTCAGTTCCGCTGCGTTTACGTGGTGATACTATCTTTTCGAAGGGGCGTACCGAGGTGCGGGGCGAGATTGTTATGCTCAAGAAGGATTTTGAAGCCTTGAACGCGGCCCGAGCAAACCAAGGATTGCCGTTGTTTGCTAACCCACGCAACACGGCTGCCGGTACTATCCGCCAGCTTGACCCCAAGTTAGTGGCCGAGCGCAAGCTGCAGTTTATGGCGTATGACTTGCTGCGCGATGACCCAAAGGACATTCCGACTAACTCGTTTGCCTATCAGACGATGAAAGACCTGGGTTTTATTGGCGGAGAGTACGCGCGGCCAATAAAAGACATCAAAGACATTCATACCTACGCGGCTGAGTGGGAGAAGAAGCGAGATAGCTTGCCATACAACATCGATGGCCTTGTGATTAAGATTGATGACAGGCGAATCTACGCCGAGCTTGGTGTCGTCGGCAAGAATCCGCGTGCCGCCATCGCCTATAAATATCCGGCTGAACAAAGCACCACCAAGGTAAAAGACATCTTTGTATCGATTGGCCGAACTGGTGCGGCTACGCCCGTTGCGATGCTCGAGGCTGTGGTGGTGGCCGGCAGTACCGTCCAGATGGCAACCTTGCACAACGAAGGGGAGATTAAACGAAAAGACATCCGGATTGGTGACACCGTGGTAGTACAAAAGGCCGGCGACGTGATCCCCGAAGTCGTGGAGCCACTTACTAAATTACGGGACGGCTCAGAAGTTGTTTTCCAAATGCCAACCCATTGCCCGGAGTGTAATACTAAACTTGTTAAGCTTAAAGCGGAGGAAGCGATTTGGCGCTGTCCTAATATTCAGTGCCCGTCGCGAGTGCATAATCATATTCAGCATTTTGCCAGCAAGGGTGCCCTGGACATCGAGGGTATGGGTGAGAAGAACGTGCTGGTACTGCTCGACGCCAAACTGATCGCTGATACGGCTGATCTGTATGGGTTGACCAAAGAACAGCTATTAACGCTTGATCGCTTTGCCGAAATATCGGCCGGCAAACTAGTGGCCGCCATTGCCGAGAAAAAGACTCCGCCCTTGGCTCGGTTTGTGTTTGCTCTAGGTATCCGCCACGTTGGCGCGCAGACGGCTATCGATTTGAGTAATCACTTCCATACCATGAAGAATATTCAAAAGGCCAGTATCGAAGAATTGGCTGAGGTCGAAGGCGTAGGCGAGGTTGTGGCTGAGTCAGTGGTGGCTTGGTTTGCTGATCCTCAAAACCAGCAGTTGTTGGATAAGTTTACCAAGGCTGGTGTTGAGCCTGTGCCCGTCAAAAAAACCGGCGGGCCACTGAGTGGTCAGAACTTTGTGGTAACAGGAAGCTTAGATTCGATGAGCCGCGACGAAGCAGCCGAAAAGATTCGTGCTTTGGGCGGCACCTTCCAAAGCAGCGTTGGTAAAGAAACGGACTATCTGGTTGTCGGTGGCAATGTTGGCGCCAGCAAGCTAGCCAAAGCGGCCAAGTTGGGCACTAAGCAAATTACCGAGCAGGATTTACTCAAAATCTTAGCTAGTTAAAGTTTGACGCCTCTGTCGGCACCGCCAAACGGCCCTCGCTCAGGGAAGAGCGGGATTACCATGACTTCTTGGTCGATGACTTTTGGAGCCGGGGTGTCTGTTGATTCGGCAGGTAGCTCGGGTTGGGTAAGGTCGATAACAGGTTCGCTTGCTTGATCTGGTCGTTCACCATTCATATATAACTCCCATGTTATTGGTACTTTTAGTGTGCACTGTCAAGGCGGTCATTGCAAGCCAAACAAAAACACACCGCAAGGGTGTGTTAATTGATCTTTTTGGTGCGCGGGGCGGGAATCGAACCCGCACGCCCTTGCGGGCAACAGATTTTAAGTCTGTCTCGGCTACCAGTTACGACACCCGCGCATATCTTTTTTTCTTGTTTCTACCTCGATGAGTTGGTTGTAGGCTATGGCAATTAGGGCAGAGAATTCTAAGATTCTCAAGTCGGTTATCACTATGTACACCATTTATGTGATCCAGCTCGACAGGAATTCGGCCATCAGGGGACTGCTGGGCCCAGCCACATAGCTCGCACCGGGGTGTTTTAATATTCTCCCTGAAAAGACGCATTTTTAGATGGTGACTTTGAAAGGTTCGATTTTTGACTAGGATATCGGACAAAGGTTTTTTTGGTTCTCGTGGATCGAACTGCCAATCCTTGTTCCAGCCTTTGCCTAGAAAGTGACCAGAATCAAACCCTAAATCATTCATTCTTTCCGAAACTTGGTGATAGTTACCACCTGCAGGCACTAGGCCAAGCCGAATTAAGACTTGCCGCAGGCTTCTCGATGCCGCAACCGCATTGCCTAGATCTTCATCTGTCCAGCGACGTCTACTCATAAAACCATGGTAGAAAACAAAGATTAATTTTTAATGAACTTTGTAAAAAATACTGGAGGCACGTATGGGATTTGCACCCATGTACACGGTTTTGCAGACCGTTGCGTAACTACTCCGCCAACGCGCCATCAAGTAGTATTCTAACCTAACTGTTCGTCAGAGGGAACGGCGGAAGCGATTTTACCTTGCGCCTCAAGTTCGGCTCGCTCTCCATGGACGAGTGGATATTCCATTGAATCAGCATAGTAACTGTCGTCGGTGTAGTGGTGGCCGGCTTCAGCTTCGGTTACCGGCAAGGTGGTTTCTTTTGGCTTGTCTCCATAGCTCCTGGGGTCTAGTCCGTCTACTCCCATGGTCACTCCTCAATCATTAAGTGATTTAATAATATCATACAGCATTCGTCAAATCCTGACCAGATTGATGATGAATCGAGTACAATAGTGAGACATGACGCAGGATGAGGCATTAGCAATTTTGGAGTCGGGTCAGTCGGTTTTACTAACAGGGGCGGCTGGGACAGGCAAGACCTACCTTTTACGGCAGTTTATTAAGCGTGCTCGCGAGGACGGCATGGCTGTTTCGGTTACGGCTACCACCGGTTTGGCGGCGACGCACCTTAACGGCGCCACGATTCATGCCTGGTCTGGTATTGGCGTCCACGATGAGCTACCCAAAAAGCATCTGCAAAAGATTAGTAAGCAGCGCCGGGACATTATCAGTAAAACCGACATTCTGATTATTGATGAAATTAGCATGTTGCACGATTTCCGCTTGGATATTGTTGACGAAGTGCTAAAGCACGTCAGAGAATCAGATGAACCCTTCGGTGGAATTCAGGTAGTTTTATGTGGCGACTTCTTTCAGCTTCCACCGATTAACCGAAACGCAGGCCGACAGGGCAGTTTTATAACTACCTCCCGGGTCTGGCAGGACGGTAACTTTGTTGTTTGCTACCTCGAAAAACAATACCGCCAATCGGACGACAACGACTATCGTGACATCCTCAACGGTATTCGAGCTGGCGTCCTCACTAGGCGACAGCTTGAAGTATTACAAGCTCGAGCGCATGGCGTTGACGATCCGTTTACCATTCGGACACGGCTACTGACGACCAATGCCGACGTCGACGCCATCAATCTTGAACATTTGGAGCGCTTGGACGGTGACACGCATGAGTACACCATGGAAACATCGGGCGGTAAGGCTTTTGTTGAGCAACTCAAACGTTCGTGCCTCGCGCCAGAAGTCTTGCAGCTCAAAAAGGGCGCCAGCGTAATGTGCATTAAAAACAGCGCTGATAAAAAATACGTCAATGGGTCACTGGGAGTGGTTGAGGATTTTGAAAAGAACACCGACTACCCAATGGTACGCTTGAATACTGGTAAGCTAATCACGGTCAAGCCAGATACTTGGGAACTGATCGACGGCGACAAACACCGAGCAAGCTTGGCCCAGCTGCCGCTCCGGTTGGCTTGGGCAATAACAGTGCATAAAAGCCAGGGAATGACCTTAGATGCCGCCAGGATTGATCTGCGGCGAGCTTTTGTAGAAGGTATGGGCTATGTGGCGCTGTCGCGGGTGCGGGGAATGAAGTTCCTGATCCTGGATGGCCTCAACAATATGGCGCTGCGTGTCAGTCCGCTGGCCCGCCAAATTGACGCTGATTTGCGGGCCCGGAGTGCCCAGGCACTTATCGACAACGAAAAGCTGATTGCCAAATGGCATAAGGCGCAGAAAACACGCAAACCCAAACCAGTCAAAACGCCGACCAAGTCGAACTGGTCCGAGAAGATCGAGAAAATGCGCCTGGAATACCCCAATGCCTACCGTCCGTGGAAGAAAGAGGACGATCAGCAACTGCAAGTTATGTTTCGTGACGGCATTAAACCGGAAGAGCTAACCAAAACATTCGGACGTCACCCCGGCAGCATCGTGAAGCGATTACAGAAGCATTTTGGTGACGATGTGGTGGTTGGGTAAGCTGCTACCACAAAACCAAGCGGTTGTTTAGCTATTGGACGATAATATCGTTTAGCGTGGCCTTGGCGCTCTTCAGCAGGGCATAGGTTAGCTTGTCCATGGTGGCGCCGTCAAAGATGGCGTGTTTTACGTCGGAATGATGGAAGGAAACATTGTTTATTTCGGCTTTTTTGAAGCTGGTATTTCTGAGCGAGGAACCACTAAAGACGACTCCATCCAAAACCAGACCGTCGAAAACAATACCAGATAGATCGGATTTTTTGAACTCAGTGTTCACTAGTTTCGCGCCGTTAAACGTGGCGCCCTTAAAGGCTGAGGCATTGAACTTCGTGTTGGTCAGATTAGCATTATTGAAAACAACTTTGCTCAGATCGCTTCCACCAAAAACAGCGTTGGTTAAGTTTGCGCCGTCAAAGCTGGCACCCCGGAGGTCAGAGCCCTTAAGCAGGGCATCCTGCAGATCGGCCCGGTCAAAGGAGGCTTCCGAAAGGGCGCTCCCGCTAAAGTCTTTGCCAGCCAATTCGGTATCAGTCAGGTCGGCTTGCACTAAGTTGGAGGCTTTTGGTGTCACTTTGCTGCCGGTCGGTCGCTGGGCGGTTTTGTGCGAGACTTGTTCCATGATTTCGGTAACATCACCGAATGAATCAATCGTGAGCTGATAGGCTTCTTCGTCGCTCTTGCTTTGCTGCTTGAGGTCATTGTATTTTTCAACCAAGTTTGCCAGCAGCTCTTGGGTGACGTCAGCCCGGGCTGGAAAGTTCCCGTAGGGTGCAAAGACCTCCTCTAAAAATCGTGATAGTTTCTTTTCCATGTCGACTCCTCCTTATAGTAGTTCGTCTAGGATCTGCTTGGCGTAGTCCCAGTTTTGTTTATTGCCTTTATATTGCTCGCGGCCACTCTCGGTAATCTGATAGTACCGGCGGCGTCCACCCTGACTTTCGCTTCCCCAATACGAGGTGATGTGACCGTCGTTCTCCAGTCGTTTGAGGCTGGAATACATGGTCGCCTCTTTGAGCTCGTAGAGGTGCTTGGAGTGCTCGTGGACGAGCTTGGTGATTTCGTAGCCATACTTATCACCACCCGTCAAAAGCTTGAGGATGATGGTGTCGGTATGGCCGCGCAGTAAATCTGAAGATAATTTCTTATCGATCATAATTACAATGTACGCCGTATTACTATGACTGTCAAGGTAGTTTATGAAAGCAGTGGTTTGAGCTGTTGCTTGAAGCCGTCAAAGCCGCTGTAGACAATACCGTGCATGCCTAACTGTATGGCCGGCGTAACGTATCGTGGTTGGTCGTCGGTAAAGACGGTTTCGTCCAGCTGGACGCCGAGTTTGTTGGCGGTCAGTTCAAAAATTGCCGGGTCTGGTTTTTGTACGTCAACGTCAGCCGAGACGACAATAACATCGAACAGCTGGCGCAAATTGGCCGGGATACGCCCCTCAATGACGCCACTATTAACATTGCTGAGGATGGCGATTTTGTACTTTGGCTTTAGCTCGGTGGCGATGTAGTCAAAGAGCGGTTGGTTGGGCTGCTCCTCGCGGTTATAGATGTCCTGATAGGCCTGTGGTGTGATGCCGAGTTTGCCGGACATGGTAGCAATAAACAGGTCCTTAGAAATCGCGCCGGCATTGGCTTTATTGAGCATCGACTCAATAAATTCACCGTCCTTGACGGGGTCACCGCCGGCAAGCTTCCAAACATCCCAGTAGCTCTTACCAACGAGCACGCCGAAGCAGTCAAAGATAATTGCTTTAATCATGACTCAACTATAACAGAACGAGATGGTCGCAGCCGTTACTTATATTCAATTGTGCGGGGTGGTTTGTCGGATAGGTCAATGGCGACGCCGCCAATGCCCTTGACGCTCAGGGCTGCCTCAACTTGCTCATGATAGGCGGCTTCGGGGAAGGTGCGGCTGCCGGGTCGAGCGGCTTGGGCGGTAAAGAAGTCAACCGTGTCAACGGGTCGCAGCATGGCGAGTCGGCCATCAGTTCCGTAGGGTCGGTAGGCGCTGAGAGCAACGGGTTCTTGGGCTAACAGTCGGCCCAACCCATGAGCGGCGCTGACTTCCTCGACGGCGGCGTCAACTTCGCGGGCCAAATCCATGGTTAAAACACCCAAATCGGTCGGGATAACATTATTGTAGACATCAGCTTGCTGCGGTACTTTGCCGCCTTCGATGAAAACTACGCCGCCAATGTCTCGGACGGTATTTGGTAACGCCCGGGCGATGTCGTAGTGTCGGGACTGTAGGCCATCATCGCTGGTGATTGCCACCATGTTTTTGTACTCTGGCCCGTCACCTGGGTTTCCGGTTGCCCGTAACGGGAGAATGTGGATTGCATCATCAGGAGACCGAAACTCATCTATAGCGCGCTCAGCCTGGTCCTTGTTTTTGAAGTCCGGTGACCGCCAAAGATTTAAAACGCGAACCAGCAAACCAGGGCCAGGGAAGGGTTGGCGCCAAACAAAGTCGTCCGGTAGGCCAAGCTCGCTTCCAATCGCGCGCACATCATCTTTAAAAAAATAATCAAGTGGCTGAACTAACTTGCCGGCATCCTGCCAGGCACTAAAGGCACCACCAATGTTGTGGTGCGGCTTAATAGTAGCCGTGTGGGCGCCGCTGTGGCCACTTTCGATAATGTCGGTGTAGAGGGTGCCCTGGCCAAGATAGCTGTTTTCGGGTGACAAACCCATGCGACCCAGTGCTTCTTTAATCACGGTCGCGTAGGTGGCACTAAAAATCAGGCGTTCCAAGAAGTAGTCGTAGGTTTCCTTAAGATCAGTCGGCGAATACATAACCTTACCATCTTTGATGTAGCGGTTGGCATTCTGAAAGGCCATGGTGGCATCAACTACTTCGAGCTTAAAGCCAATGTGTTCGGCCACAGCTTTGGCGCGTTCGGCCTCACCTTTGCGGTTAAAACCGGTGTCAATGTGTAGGCCAACCAAGCGGTCACCCAAACTTTCGTGCAACAGTTGGGCTGCCACGGTTGAATCAACACCGGCGCTAAAGCCAAGCAGGACTTTTTCGCCGCTGTCGCGGGCGGGCTTAATTTTACGAGCGGCAGTGACGTGTCGGTCTTCAGGCACAAAGTCACAGGCCAGGCCACAGTTGAGGCGCAAGAAGTTGCCAATCATCTGGCTGCCGTTTTCTGACGGATCGACTTCGGGATGGTACTGCAAGCCGATGCGGGTGCCGTTCTCGTCACTGATACCAGCTACAAAGGCATCATCACCATCACCGGACATGGCGATGACGCGGAAGCCAGCTGGAATGTCAGTCTTTTTAGAAGACAAGCCGTGGCTATTCTGGACGCGTTGAGCCGACTCAAGCCCGGCAAACATAGTGGCTTCTGGGTTAACCGAGACTTCTTCGATAGCTACTTCTCGCTGTGCATACTGAACAACCTTGCCACCGTTGGCGGTGACGAGCTCATGCATGCCCAGACAGATACCCAAGAACGGCAGGCCGGCGTCTTCAGCCATAACGCGCGGGTCGATTCGATCCGACTGGTCGGCTTCATTAACGTCGGCCGGGCCACCACTGGCAACGGCCAGGTCGTAGCGGCCACTGGCGAGTTCTTCGTATGGCGTGTTGATGGGCAGGATTTCGGCGTCACATCCTTCGGCACGGAGCGCTCGGACGATGTGGGCAGTGTATTGGGAGCCGCCGTCGAGGACTGCTGCCAGCGTGTGCGGCGGGCGCTGCAGGTCAATAGATTGATTCATTACTTCAGCGCCAAGCTCGATTTCGGCCATGTAACTACTCCTCTAAGTTACAGGGATTATCACAGTAAAGTGTGGATTGGTCAACTTTATCGAGGGGGTAGGTAGATACGGAAGTTCTTTTTGTTATCAGATGCTTGAGTCGAACTCAACGGTCCACTCGATGCCATATTTGTCTCGGAACATAGCAAAGTACGTACCCCAAGGGCTCTCAGCCATAGGCATTTCAACGATGCCACCTTCGGACAGGCCTTTGAAGATTTTGTCGGCTTCTTCTTTGGTTTCGGCGCTAACTGCTATTTTGGACCGGTTTTCATTTTCGCTGACTGGGCCCATGCTTTTGGGAACGTCATTGGCTATCAGGGTGTTGTCGCCAATGGGCAAGACGATGCGCATGACTTTGTCAGCCTCGTCTGCGGGGACGGGGAACTCGGCGCTCTCAAGGTCTTTGAAGCGTACGATTGATTGGACCTCACCACCAAATACAGATTTGTAAAAGTTAAACGCTTCTTCGGCATTGCCGTTGAAGTTGATGTAAGGACTGATTGTTGCCATAGATTGTTCCCCCGATAAGCTTTAGTTTCTTTTCTAGTTTAGTAAACGGTGCATACACAGCGCCTCATACCTAAGACTTAGATAGGATGTTCTGGGGCTTCCCCGTTAAGTACGCTTCAACATTCTGGACTAAAATCTCAAGTCCATTGACGGCAGCTTGCTTTGTTACGCCTGCAACGTGAGGCGTCACCAGTATCTTTTCGTTAGACATGCACTTTTTGTAGAATGAGTTTGAAATGTCAAAGAGTGGCTCTGGATCACAGTCAATCGCAGCTCCACCTACTACACCATCGTCAATGGCTTTGATAAGTCCGTCAATGTCATAAGTGTAAGGACGGGCAAAGGTTACATAGAAGGCACCCTTTTTCATGTTCGAGAAGAACGCTCCATCGAGTAAATGTTCACTGGAAGGATTGCAGTTGAGAGCGTTGACTACAACATCCGCACCTTGGGCTTTAGCCTTAAGGTCATCTCCGCGATTGAAGTAACTGACATTCATGCCGAATGCCTCCAACCTATTACCGACCTCTGTACCTATCGTGCCATGACCAACTACCAAGACGTTTTTACCCTCAACACTTTCGGTTGAAGTAAAAGGATACTGTTCGGTTGTGCGGAGGAACTTTGGAAACTGACGGTAGAGCGACAGAACCATAAAAACCGTCCACTCCACAATAGACTTGCGATTACCGCCTTGCGCATTAGCGACGTAAACATTCTTTTTCGCAAGCTCTTTGGAGTCAAAACTGCCGAGCTCAGTATACGGATACGTCACGAGTACATTCTCTAGCTTATCTAGGTTTGGTATTACGTGATCGCCCCAAGTGCAGATTACATCGTAGCCTTTAACTTTATTGAGCCACTCTTCATCACTCTTAATATCACCCGCACTTTCTAGCTGTCCAACCGCCTCCAGGCGAGCCTTCTGCTGGTCAGTAAAGTTGAAATCCCCATCAAGTAAAATTTTCTTCATAGGCTCATAATACCAAAAAATGCGTGGATAGGGAGGTTGACTTCGGTTCCTGGTCAATAAAAAAGAGCCACCGGTGGGTGACTCAGTTGTTAGTGCACAGAAGTCTAGTAGGACTTTGTGGCGCCGTCTGCGACGGCCTTTTCGGCATTGTCCTTAGACATCATGGCGCAAACCGTTGTGCCGCACTTTTCGTGCTTGCCCTTGGCCATGTAGCCACCGGTCTTAGTCTGAACAACTTCTGGTGCTGATAATTCAACGCCCTTTTCTTTGCATTTAACGCAGTATCCTGTGACCATGGCTTTCCCCTTTGAATGATTATTACTTAGCTTGTTGTATTATACCGCTCGCTTGGTAAATAGCTAACCGAAATGAAAAATACCAGAGTGCAGGTATGGTTGGAGCGGTGTGGCACATAGAAAAATCTTTACATCTTATAGGTGATGAGATGGTCCGTTGGGGCTATTAGAGGTGCCGTATCAAGAGTACTTGGCTTCTAAGTACGAGCCGGGATTGCTAAGCTGACATAACACCTGTCTTAACTTTTCCAGCTCGCTTGTACCAGGCAACGATTACGCCACTGGTGCCCGTTTTACTCTCTACTAGCTTAAATGCTGCTGGTGCCGCACCGTCGGCAAACACCTTCTTTCCCTTACCTAGAATTAAGGGATACGTCATCAGCCGGAGTTCGTCAACCAGATCATTCTCTAGCAACAGTTGCACAAGCTTACTGCTACCCCAGACCTGGATGTCCGGACCATCTGACTCTTTGAGTTTTTTGATATCTTCCACGTTTTTGATGAAGGTGCTATTTTTCCAGTCCGTCTTTTTCATGGTCGTGGACAGCACGTATTTCATGCCGTCGTTAATGCCAGGCCAGAAGTCCGCATGCTTAGGCCAATAGTTGGCCCAGATCTCAAAGGTTTTCCTGCCCAATAGATATTCAACAGGAGCTTTTAGCTCCTTGCTCGTTACTTCATTAAGCAGTTCGTCAGTATATGGTGCCTGCCAACCACCAAAGTCAAATTTTGCAGAAGGGTCTTCCTCCGGCCCACCTGGTGCCTGCATCACCCCGTCCAATGTCATAAACTCTAGTACTACAATTTTTCTCATACCTGTATAGTACCATCCTCAACAAAAGTGATCTCTTTATATGAGGTCAAAGTGCTTCTACTTGTGCGGGTAAGGAGAAAGACCGAAATCTGCAGCCATGCTCGAAGCACGCTTCTGCGCGTGGCTTGGATTTACAAACTCCGCCCTGCGGGCACGGAGTTTGAGTTCACACATCAGACCAAAGAAAAACACCCAGCCTTGCGACTGAGTGCTTTTCTTTGGTGCAGCATAGTTGACGCATTTCAAACGGCAGCTACGCTTGCTCAAGAGGATTATAAGCTAAAACACCTAGCTGAACAATTCCGACTAGCCGATAATTTGATATAAACACGTTCGGAGTTTCAAACCGTTAGGCAGCAATGCCTATTTTTTATGCCAAAAACCTAGTGTCTATGACCAGGATGGTAGTGAGCACGCCTTAGCAGCTGAGCATTGATAGCCACAATCACAGTTGATAGCGACATTAGAACAGCTCCAACTGCTGGCGATAAGACAATACCTGACCCGTAAAGCACACCTGCCGCAAGCGGAATAGCTACCACATTATAGCCAGTAGCCCACGCCAGGTTCTGAACCATCTTACGATAAGTCGCTTTGGACAAGTGGATTACCCTTATCACATCTCTTGGGTCGCTTTTAACCAATATAATGTCAGCTGATTTAATTGCTACATCCGTGCCAGCACCGATAGCCATACCAATATCAGCGGTTGTTAGTGCAGGTGCATCATTTATACCATCGCCGACAAAAGCCACTTTGCTGCCAGTTTGCTGCAATTCTTTAACCTTTGTCGCCTTATCCTCTGGTCGCACCTCAGCAAAATACTGGTCTAAGCCAAGTTGCTTTGCAACATAAGCCGCTACATCTTGGCTGTCGCCAGTTACCATTGCGGTCTTTACGCCCTCGGCTTTGAGTGCGGCAATGGTTTGTTTTGACTGCTCACGGATAACATCAGCCAGAGCAATTGCCCCGACAACTACCTTGTTATCTTTAATCAAGTAAACCTCAGTTTTACCGTCTTTAGCTGCTTGCTTTGAATACCGCTCAATATCGTCAGGAACTTTGAGTTTATTTTCTTTGATATAACGATAACTTGCCGCTATGAAGTTATCTTTACCGTGCAATTTGCCCCTAACACCCAAACCAGGCAGAGCGGCAAAGTCTTCAACTTTATCTAAATGAACGTGCTTTTTAGCTGCCTCACCGACTATGCCTTTACCTACAATGTGTTCACTGTTCTGCTCAAGACTGGCGGTTAGGTGCAAAATGTCTTCTTGTGTATAGCCTTTTGTAGCCCAAATATCCGTTACGCCGTGTTCGCCTTTAGTAAGCGTACCCGTCTTATCAAAAAGTACCCAGTCTAGGTTGCGAGCTGCTTCCAGTGCCAGACGCTTGCGGACAAGCAAGCCACTTCGTGCAGAAATGGCAGTTGAGATTGAAACAACCAATGGGATTGCTAAGCCAAGTGCGTGAGGACAGGCGATAATCAATACTGTTACCGAACGTTCAAGTGCGAAAGCCGTATCTTTAGCTAACACCCAGTAAATAAAGGTAAGGATAGCTGTTGCAATAGCAATGATAGTAAGGGCAAATGCTGCCTTATCTGCCAATACCTGCACGTTTGATTTTGAGCTTTGAGCTTCGGCAACAAGCCGCATAATTCCTGCGAGTGCTGTATCTTGACCGATTTTCGTAACCTTTACAGTCAACGAGCCGTCTTGGTTGCCCGTACCAGCGACAACCTCATCATTTACTGATTTGCTTACTGGCTTACTTTCGCCAGTGATAGCAGCTTCATCAATTGATGATTTACCATCTGTGATTACGCCGTCAACAGGAATGCGAGAACCAGGACGTATCAACACTAAGTCGCCAACTTTCAACTCGCTAACCAAGACTTGCTTTGGCTTACCGTTGATGAGCTTTTCGGCTTTATCAGGCAGCAGCTTAGATATAGCGTCTAAAGCACCCTCGGCTTTTGCTACCGATGCCATTTCAAGCCAATGCCCAAGCAGCATAATGGTTACCAGGGTTGCTAGTTCCCAGAAGAAACCCTCGCCAGATAGCCAAAACTGCGTTGCAACGCTATACACATAAGCCGTGATAATTGCCAGGCTGATAAGCGTCATCATACCTGGCAATTTGGCTTTTAATTCGCCCCACGCACCCTTAATGAACACCGTACCGCCGTAGAAAAAGATGATGGTACTAAACACGAACGGCACGTACTGTGAGCCAGGAAATGCTGGCGGCGTAAAGTTAAGCCAGTGCTGTATCATCTCGGAATAGGCGAGTACAGGAATGGTCAAAATCAATGACAGCCAGAACTTATCCTTAAACATCTTTACTGAATGACCAGCGTGCTTGTCGTGTTCTTGATGTTCGCTGTGTTGGTGTGTGTGGTGCGAATGTTCCATAGTTGTCTAGTAGCCCCAATCCTTTTGCCACTGCTTCATCTGTGCAATCTCTTTACTTTGAGCATCAACGATTGCTACTGTTAGTGTTTTTACTTCGTTGTGTTGGGCATTTGTTTGCCCAGGGTATGCCATATTGATAGCCGATTGATGGTGTTCAACCATTGACGATAGAAATGCTTTATCAAACGCATCACCAGTCAGACCCTTGAGTTTATCGGTCATACCAGCCATATCGTTCATCATTCCCATTGATGAGTGGTCTTCCATCATTGAACCGCTGCTAGCTGGGTAACCCCAAGCCGTTTGCCAGCTTTGCATATCGCCAATTTCTTTTGTTTGAGCCGATATGATGTTATTTGCCATATCTTTAATCTCTTGGTGCTTAGCACTCGTCAGTGCAAGGTTTGCCATATCAACTGCTCCCTGATGATGAGCAATCATATTGGCAAGAAACATACGGTCATAGTCTTCGCCTTTAAGTTCGCTGTACATCTTATATTCGGATGAGTTTTTATCTACTGTGCCAGTAGCTGACTGTTGTGATGAGTTGTTGCTCATCATATTGTCGTCCATCATTCCGTTATCGTTGTTCTTGCTGATAGCGTAAATACTAACGCCAGCGATAGCGACAACTGCAATGATAGCGACGATAATTATATTGTTCTTCTTCATAGGTTCTCCAAAGTTACATTAGATAGTGCTTGTTAGTACAAACAAAATCTCACGCCCTGAAAACACCGCAGAGTATATAAATCGGTATCTTTGGCGGCGGTTTTACTTCAGCAGCATATAGCCGCTGGGTTATGGATTTTCCATCCTGGTACGCCTGTTGGTTTTGAGCATAGAACGGCAAAGCTGGTTCGTCATCGTCTTCATTCTCATCATTTCTGATAGCAGCATCTTCTTTATTAACAACTGCTGTACGGCAAAGGGTTGCACACGAAGTTGCATCGCTTGAAGTGTGCTGCATACCGCCCATTTCGTGCGACATAGTGCTCATAGCTGCCGAATGACCAACAAAAGTAAGAGAGTTAAGCAGTACAACAGCTAGTAAAACAAGTGCGTTCTTGACAGCTGTTAATAGCTTCACGGCTATTTGCCTCTCACATTGGTTAGCTCGTAGAGTGCTAACAGTTCAGCAACGGCTTTTTCTTGCTCTTTTTCCGAGCTGGAACTGAGGTTTTCTTTGATATGTGTTCGTACGTGGTTTTCAAGTATGAGCTTGTTTAGTGAACCAATGGACTTTTGAATAGCCAGGCTCTGCGTGAGTATGTCCATACAGTAATCTTCGTTTTCAATCATCTTCTGTACACCACGCATCTGCCCCTCAAGTATCTTCGCTCGGTGCAATGCTCGTTGCTTCAAGTCGCTAATCATACTTTTATGATATACCCCCTAGGGGTACTATGTAAAGTGCCTGTTGGTAGGGGGGTAGTCGCCCTTTACCCCTGTTATAGGTACTCCGCCGTCTAAATACCTAATTTTTGGGGGCAGATTTGCCAAGCGTTTTCTGGCAGCAATCTATGATGGGAAGTTATCTATATCAGAACGTAGTCTGCCCTGATACTTCGTACCTACGTTAAGACCATTTTTTACATAAACATTGGTCGTTGACTGAGCAATCTCATTATCAAGAAATGCTAGAAAGTCTTCATAAAGTCGTCGTGTGTCCAGATGAACTACATTACCTTTGAAGATATGACCTGTGCTTATGCCGCCAGCCGATGCTGTAATTGACCAGCTAATCGTTTTCTTCTTACCCATACTGATATGTGCCAAATGGTCTGAGTGTGCCAGTGAGTTTCGGTACATCTGCCAAACAACGTCGGGATGGGGTATATTTAGCTGCTTTAGTAGTCTTGGAACGCGAACATCTTCGCCTTTGCCTTTGCGGTAGATAGTCTTGGCAACAGCCTCTACAACGGGAAAGATGAGCCGTGCAGACCCCCAGAAACCTACCATATTACCTTTGCCGCCCTCGGCATCAACCATAGCGAAGTATGTACCAACGTCATTGATAAGCCGACCTTTAACGCCGTCAAGGTAATGTGTCTTCGTCATTGGCGTAAAAGTAACTTTGAGATATTTGCTACGGTTCATAGTTAGCCAGATTTTTCAGCTTTTTCATCACTTTTCGTTCTGTACATTATACTCACAACTGAGCCACTTATTATCGCTGCAATACCTGTAATGAAAAAAGCACCTATTATGTCAACAAAATGATGAACACCAGAAACTACCCTCGCTAAGCCCACTGCAATGGCAGTTATAAGTAGCACCACCCCTAATTTGCGGTTGTAATAAAAGACTAGAAACGCTAGATATGACGTAAACAGCGTATGGTCCGACGGAAAGCCGTTGTTATTTGGGTGCGAAAAATACGGGACAAAATGCCCAACTACAAAAGGACGAGGGTTGTAATACAACCAGCTTCCAAGTCTGGCAATAACAATGACAATGACAGCTCCTGTAATGAACTGTACCAGAAATCTTTTCCTTTTAGATTTATTATCTAGCGACAAGAATGCAGCTAGTAACCCAACAATTGAAATTACTAACGCATAATTAGCAATAAAGGTAATAAAGCCGTGCATTACTTACTCGTTAGCTTCTTCCCACGCCTCACGACCCTCGTATACTGCTACACCAGCCAAGAACAAAGCAACAACAGGGTCAGCCCACCACCAGCCAAAAACAGCATTTAAGCCTAGTCCAACAAGCAAGCTAATAGACAGGTAATTAGACAGCCACGTCTCTGACGATTGGGCGACTATCACTTTATTGCCTAATGCCTTACCTGTTCGTCTTTGGATAATAGCTACGGGGATCATCACGGCTAAGGCAACGGTGTTTAGCCAAATACCGACAAAAGAGGCGTCGGGGCGGTCTTTAGTTATCAGGTCTATACTCGCCTGAACTGCAATATAAGCCGCAAGGATAAAAAAGCTAAGGGCAATGAGCTTTAGGGCAGGCTTAATGCTGCTCTCTTTTGCTCCCCGTAAATGCCAAATAACGACACTAGCAGCAAATACCTCAATTGCACTATCTATGCCAAAACCTGTTAAGGCGATAGACCCCGCTATGACACCAGCCGTCACAGCAACTATGCCCTCTATCAAATCCCAGCCGATAATAAAGTAAGCAAAGTGTAGCCCACGCTTTTTTAGCTTTAGTTGCTCCAATGCAGTCAATGACATAGCTACTCCTTTTATCGTCCTTCGTTGCTGTTTATTATAAGCATATAACTATATGCTAATATATTAGCATATGGATACAAAGCAACTGGCAATAGAGGCAAAGTTCTTCAAAGGCTTAGGCGACAAGTCCCGTTTAGCTATACTTGAAACCATTCTTGATGATGAAAAAACTGTGGCAGATATTGTTAAGCTAACGGGCTTATCTCAGCCGAACGTGTCAGCACACTTGGCTTGTCTGTTAGAGTGCGGCTTAGTAAAAAGAGAGCGTGACGGGCAATGGGTTTTATATAGCGTTACTTCTGACCAAGTACCTGAAATTATTAGCCTTATGCGAAAAATTGTAGCTGCTCATTCTAAACAAATCTTTGATTGCACCCGATACTAGCCGCTAACTTTTTTCCGCTCTAGTAACCTCATAATGTCTTCTCGGCGATAGCGTCTATCACGACGTGTTCCAAAACGCACAGCAACCAAATAACCTTTTTCGTCCCACGCACGTAGTGTGTTTGGATGGCAGTTAAGCAGCTCACACGCTTGTTTGAGCGTGAGTAGCTTCGGCTGTTTTTGCTCTGATTGTGTCATACTATAACTATACACGACTTACCAGAAACGTGTTTTGAGAGA
>CAYPFM010000005.1:0-37392 GCA_964410185.1 uncultured Candidatus Saccharibacteria bacterium
AGACAACGGCGTGAAGCACTTAGTTGTCGAAAAGGTTGATCGGCACGTCCGCAACCTACATGACGCAGTTGAGACAAACGACTGGTTGATGGCGGATGAGGCAAAGCGAGTCCACTTTGTAAAAGACTCCCTTATCATGCACAAGAACTCCAGATCTCAAGAATGGCTTAACTGGGGCATCCGTGTCGTTATGGCCAAAAACTACATCGATAACTTGAGAGAGGAAGCCATGAAAGGCTGGGCCGAGAAACTAGCACAAGGCTGGCTTCCCGGCGTGCCTCCCCCTGGATATATGACAGTCACCGAGAATGGTAAGCGTGTTCACATACCAAATCCTGATACGGCAGGGCTTATACGTAAAGCGTTTGAACTTTACTTAGAGCCGAGCCAGTCTATTGCATCGGTGGCGCAGGAAATGGCTCGTATGGGCATCAGAACCCGTAAGGGTCACCCGTACTATAAAAGCCAGGTACAGCGCATACTTACTAATCCGTTCTACATCGGGATCAATCGACATAACGGCAAAGACTATCCCGGCGTGCAAGAAACGTTCATCTCAAAAAAGGTCTTTGATCAAGTTCAAACAAAGATGCGTCGAAAGATACCAACGAGGTACCGTAAACACAATCCTGTATTTAAGAATCTGATCACATGTAGTGGGTGTAATGGCTTAGTGACTTGGCAACTACAAAAAGGTCGTTATTATGGTGCCTGCCAACGCAAGAGTCAGCAGTGCAAGGATTCCAAATTCCTACGCGAAGATGCTATCGAGGAAGAGATAGCTCGAATGCTTCAAAACCTTGTGAGCCCATCCCCTGAAGTCATTGAGTGGGTCGCTGATGCAATGAGGAATAAGCACCACAGCACGATCGAGGACAACTCTAAACTTATCGCATCCATTGAAACGCAGCTTGAACGTATTAAACGCATGGATAGCAACCTATATGACGACAAGCTTTCCGGCGAGATCAACGAAGAGAAATACAGCCAGAAGCATCAGGAGCTCAACAATAGCAGGCTCGAGCTCGAGGAGCGTCTTAGTAAGGTAGATAAAACGCTATCGGCCATGCTTGATAAAAAGCTCGTACTGCTTGAACTCTCGCAAAAGGCCTCCGAAATATACGCCAAGAAGACTCCAGAGCAGAAACGTACGATAATAACCAAACTTTTCCGAAAACTAGAATACACAGGAGGATCCGTATCTGTTAGCTACACGAATTTTAGCCGAGCAATCGCTCAAAATGTAACATTAACGCGAAATATAATGGGAGGTACGAAATGAGTAATCGAACTAACAAAAAAGCCCCTGACAACAGGGGAAATAATGAAGAAAAGGAGCTAGAAATGTTATTGCGTTCTATTTGGCTGGGGCGGAGGGATTCGAACCCCCGAATGCCAGTACCAAAAACTGGTGCCTTACCACTTGGCCACGCCCCATTATTCTTTTGTGAAGAACAGGGGGAATTGTAGCTTATTTGACCCTGTTTCTCAACCGTAAGCGTAATTTTGTTATAATCAAGGCAACATGCATATACGTGAACCGCGCGATTTTGAGGCTGTTCGTTCTAAACGGCAGAATCGCTACCGGCTGAAGAAAGTGCGTCATCTGTTCCTGATAGCGTTTGTCGCTGTCATTGCACTTACTTTGCTTGCCTATGGCGCCTACCTGCGCCCCCTGCCTGTCTTAGCGGCTAAAACGGTCACACCGACGGTTGCGGCCGAGCAGGTGGCCCTCAGCTGGCCAGCCGGAGGACAGGCCGCCATCGGGGCCGAGGGACAAGGGGTAATGGCTGCCACAGCCGTCCAAAAGCCGGTACCCACGGCCAGTGTCGCTAAGGTCATGACGGCGCTAGCGGTTCTTAAAAAACACCCTCTTAAGACTGGTGAAGCCGGACCGACCATTACTATGACCGAGGCGGACGTGGCTTTATACAACAGCTATGTCGGCCAGGGCGGGTCGGCCGTGCAGGTGGTGGTTGGCGAGCAGATGTCGGAGTATCAGGCGTTGCAGGCCATCATGTTGCCGTCGGCCAACAACATCGCTGATACGCTGGCGATCTGGGCGTATGGTTCGTTGCCGGCCTATCACGCCGCCGCTAATCAGCTCGCTCAATCACTGGGCATGACCCAAACCACCTTTGCCGGTGACGCCAGTGGTCTACTCCCCGAAACAGTTAGTACGGCGCACGACTTGGTTCTGCTCGGTCAAGCGGCCATCAAGGACGTGGTATTAAAAGAGATTATGGGGCAAAAGACGGCGGTCTTACCAATTGTTGGCACTGTCAGTAACGTTAATGTCTTGTTGGGGCGTGGCGGCATTATCGGCGTCAAGACTGGCAATACCGAGGAGGCTGGCGGCTGTTATCTGTTTGCAGCCACGCGCACCCTGCCATCCGGTCAATCGGTTACCTCGGTCGGTGCTGTAATGGCGGCTGGTTCTTTGGGGCAGGCCATGACAAGCTCCCTCCCCCTACTGGATAGTTTCTATCAGAACTTTGTCAGCCAAGTCGTTGTGCCCAAGAACACCGTGGCCGCCCGTTACACGCTACCCTGGAATGGTCAAACCGTCACCGCAGTAACCGCCCAGGACACTACTGTTCTCAACTGGCGTAGCGGTAAAGTCACCGTTAAGGTTTCGGCCGCACACATGTCTGCGCCGCAAGTCAGTGGCGCCAATGCTGGCACGCTGACAGCTCAATCCAGTTATGGTCAAACTACCACCCCGCTGGTATTATCTTCCGCCATTCCTGAGCCGGCCTGGCAGTGGCGCATATTCCGCCGTTAGTCAGTCTGATAGTATGTACTCATGGTTCAACTGGTTGGAATTCTCAATATAACGCCCGATAGCTTTAGTGACGGCGGCAAATTCTTTGCTCCCGCTGCCGCCATTGCACAGGCCAAGCAGCTGTTTCAGGCTGGTGCGGCAAAGGTTGATGTTGGTGCCGAGTCAACCCGTCCCAATGCCACGCCCTTAACTGACCAAGAAGAGTGGCAACGCCTCGAACCGGTGCTCCGAGTCCTGATTCCCGCCTTTCCCGGCAAAATCTCACTCGACAGTTATCATCCGGTCACGTTCGAAAAAGCGTTTGCCATCGGCCCCGTCATAATTAATGATGTAACCGCTTTCCGTGACCCTGCCATGGTGGCGGTGGCCGCTCGCTTTAAGCCAACCGTCATTGTTAGTCACTTGCCAGACATGTCGCTTCAGGAGGCTCACAGGCGCGCGCCAGTGTCTACAAAGGAAGAAGTGAAAACCGACTTGCTGAAAACGGCTGAACTGCTGCAATCCAAGGGCCTGGCCAAAGATCAAATCATTCTTGATCCAGGCATTGGCTTTGGTAAAACCATGGAGCTGAACCAGCAGCTTTTGTGTTTTGCCGAGGAAGTTCCTGACTACAAAGTCATGATCGGCTACTCTCGCAAACGTTTTTTGGGTGACAATCGCATGGAGCTAGAACCCAACCTGGTTGCCGGTCGGATCGCCATCGCCCACGGGGCTGCCTATTTGCGAGTGCACGATGTGGCCGGTCACCAAGCCTTGCTGAGCTAACGATAGTCGGGAGCGGCTGGTAGTTCAAAGAACTCTTCGAGCGTTTGGCCGCTGTCGTAGACGGCTTTAGCCAGGTCTTTGCCGACGTAGCGGATGTGCCAGGGCTCATAGATGTAGCCAGTGATGGCTTGTTTGTTTTGTGGGTAGCGGACAATAAAGCCGTACTTATAGGCGTTAGCAGCCACCCACTGCCCTTCGGCAGTGTTGGCAAAGCAAGGATCAACCTCACACTTATGGTCTGTTCGTCCCACATCAACGGCGAGTCCCGTCTGGTGTTCGCTGTAACCGGCTCGGGCGCTGTCAGTATCAGCGGCGGCGGCTCCCTTTTGCGCGACGTAACTGGCATGAAGTGCCTTCTGGGTTACCTCGGAACGATAGCCACTGGCAATCAACATTGGCAGACCGGCTGTTTTTGCGGCCGTAAACATCTCTACCAAGGCATTACCAGCATCTTGGCGCATCTTCATTTCTTCAACACCGCTACTCAGCCGTAGTGCGACCGCCGGAGTGACGAGATTAGCAGGAATATAACCTGCTTTAAGGGGACGTAGTTTATCGACAACCACCCAAAGACTGGCCGAATCGTCGATGGAGTACTGCTTCTTATTAAAGCCCGTTGGCGCTGGCTGAGCTACTGGTTGAGGGGTGGCATTTTTACTGGTGTAAACCGTGTTGTCCTGTGTTTTTACTGCGTGGTGGCGATGCGAGTACGCATAATACAGCCCGGCGGCCGTGAGTACGACTATCAGTAAGAGGAGTGCTACCAGTAATTTTTTGTGTTTTCTCATACTTCTAGTATACCTGAAGCCGGCAAGTCACAGGGATTTGCTAAATTTACCACTTCCTATTAAAATAACAGATAAGAATGGCAGTCAAAGAACCTAAAAACATTGCGGACTATATATTGCCGCTGAATATGAACGGACTGAAAGGTCGGATGCTGCGCATGCCCGCACCGGCAAACAAAAAGCGCGAAATCCTGTTTATTTACGGTCACCACTCCAGTCTGGAGCGTTGGTGGGGGGTTATTCAGGATTTGAATCAGTATGGTGCCGTAACCGTGCCCGATTTGCCGGGTTTTGGTGGCATGGACAGCTTCTATAAGATTGGCCAAAAACCCACGGTCGATGCTTTAGCAGACTACTTAGCTTCGTTTATAAAGCTGCGCTATAAGAATAAGAAGGTTAGCATTGCCGGCCTGTCATTTGGCTTTGTCGTGACCACACGGATGCTTCAAAAATACCCCGAACTGGCCAAAAAGGTGAACTTGCTGGTGAGTGTGGTGGGCTTTTCTCATCGTGACGACTTCACCTTTAGCAAACCTCGTTACTGGTTCTACCGCAGTACTGCCTCATTATTCTCGCATCGTATTCCGTCGTTTTTCTTTAAAAACCTAGCTCTTAACCCACTAGTGTTGCGAGCTGTCTACGCCCGTACTGCCAACGCCAA
Source organism: uncultured Candidatus Saccharibacteria bacterium (assembly GCA_964410185.1). Classification (GTDB taxonomy): domain Bacteria; phylum Patescibacteriota; class Saccharimonadia; order Saccharimonadales; family JAUPVS01; genus JAUPVS01. The sequence goes on from CAYPFM010000005.1 coordinate 5,000, forward strand.
ATCAAAGTTCGAGGGCAAAGAAAAGGTGGCATACAAAGAGACCATGGCGGCAGAAGTCGGTCTTTGGCACTCCAACGACCTCCGCACGCACATGTTTACGTCGGTCCAGTTCTTAAAAATCGATAACTGCACCCAGCAGGTCAACCTGCCGGTTTGGCACATATCGGTCAAAGCCGATCAATACTTTGACAATCATTTGATTGAACAACACATGCGCATCATCTTTAGTGACTTCCAGCAAGCTCGCTCACGCCTCAAGAATCATGCTCCGAGCGTCATTGCCGAAGCCGAAGAGGCTGCCCCGCTTCTTCCCACTAAGATCCGGCGCCTCCTTGCTCAACAACCCTAAAGACTGAACCGACTGCCTATGTTTTAGCCCGCTGTTGCTTGGTACGTAATAAGGCTTATGCTGGGCGCGGAATGGTATACTGAGAACAATATGAAGATTGGGATTGTCTGTCCGTATGATATTGACCGAGGTGGCGGTGTTCAAGAGCATGTCTTGGCTCAAGCATCCGAACTGGCCAAGCGCGGTTATGACGTGGCCATCCTGACACCCAAGCCACGTAAACAAGTCTCACCCAATGACGGCGCCATCAAAATTATTTATACCGGTTCTTCTGCCAACGTGCGCACGCCCATCAAGACATCGTTAGAGCTGGGTTTTAGCTATAAAAAGGATGAACTGGACGACATTTTGGCCGAAGAAAAGTTTGACCTCCTGCATGTCCACGAACCAGAAGTACCGATGTTGGGTGCCCAAATTGTCGCCAAAGCCAGCTGTCCTGTTATCGCCACCTTCCACGCTATTCACCCAGAGACACCAATGGGCCGCTCAATTGAGACTTTTCGCATTCCTTGGTCCAAGTCCATCTTTAGTCGATTAACTGCTCTAACGGCCGTCTCTAACGCAGCCGCCACCTTCGTTCGCGAGCGGACTGGCCGCGACGTTACCATCATTCCAAACGGCATTGACCTACAAAAGTACACCTATGAGCCACAGCCCAAGGCACCCAAGCAAAAGACCATCCTGTATGTCGGTCGCCTTGAAAAGCGCAAAGGTGTTATTTACCTAATTAAGGCCTATGCGGCACTGGCCGGATCGCGCGACGACGTGAGTCTGGTTTTGGCTGGCGATGGTGATTTGCGCGATAACCTCGAAGAGTACGTGAAGGATAATAAGATCCCTCGTGTGACATTTTTGGGCTTTGTATCCGAGGCCAAGAAGTTGCAGCTACTCCACGAGGCGGCTGTGTTCTGCTCACCTGCACTGTATGGTGAAAGTTTTGGCATCGTCCTACTGGAAGCCATGGCTAGCGGCACCGTTACAGTCGCTGGCGATAACGTTGGCTACGCTGGTGTGCTGGCTGGCACAGGTCGACTATCGCTGGTAAATCCTAAGCATCTGACCGAGTTTGCTCGTCGCCTTGACGTCATGCTGGACGATGAAGGTATCCGGCAAACCTGGCTGGACTGGGCAATTAAAGACGTTCAGCAGTACGATTACTCCAAAGTCGTCGACAAATACGAAGTTGTTTACAAAGAAACACTCAAAAAGAGCGCCTGATGAAGATTGGTTTTGTGCTCGATGACAGCCTCGACAGTAGTGATGGCGTTCAACAGTACGTTCTCGGGCTTGGGGAATGGTTAGCTGCCCAAAAGCACGAGGTGCACTACTTGGTTGGCGAAACAAAACGAACCGACATTGCCCACGTTCACAGTCTTAGCAAAAATGCCTCGGTTCGCTTTAATGGCAACCGAATGTCGATGCCCAAACCAGCCCCGAAACAACCCATTAAAACCTTATTGGAATCTGAACAATTTGATATTTTGCATGTTCAAATGCCGTATAGTCCTTTTTTGGCAGGACGAATCATTGATAACACGCCAGCCGGTACAAGCGTCGTTGGCACCTTCCACATCTTGCCCTATGGCGACCTGCAGTTTTGGGGAGCTCGCGCCCTGAGTTGGTGGACACGCAAGCAAACAGCCAAGCTGAAGCACATCTGGAGTGTATCTGAGCCAGCCAAGGAGTTCGCCGCGCAACTCGGCATCAGTTCAACCGTGCTGCCCAACGTCATTGATTTGCAGCGCTTCGCTTCGGCCAAACCAGTCGATACTGGCAAGGGTGCCTTTAAAATTGTTTTCCTGGGTCGCCTGGTCGAACGTAAGGGCTGTCTACAACTGCTGCAAGCCTTTGAAGAGCTTGTGAAGAGCGTTGATGATGTCCATCTGACAATTTGCGGTACCGGGCCGCAAAAAGACATGCTCGAGAATTGGGTGAGCGAACACGCGCTCAAAGGTTATGTCAGTTTTGAGGGCTACATCGCCGAGGGAGCCAAGGCTGGATACTTGGCCGGCGCCGATGTGGCCATCTTCCCATCGCTTGGTGGCGAGAGTTTTGGCATCGTCCTATTGGAAGCGATGGCAGCAGGTGCTGGCGTCGTGCTCGGCGGCAACAATCCCGGCTACGCCAGCGTACTGGGTTCGCTGCCGCGGGCACTGATCAATCCTAAGGACACGGCCGGCTTTGCGCGACAGTTGAAGCGTCTGCACGAAGACCCAAAGTTGCGCAACAATCTTCATGCAAAACAACAGGCTCTGGTTAAGCAGTACGACATCAACACAATAGGTAAAAAACTGGTATCATATTATCAAGCGTTGCAACAATAGGAGATAACAATGAAACTATTCACAAAACGAGCTGGGGTCACCATCAACATCTCAACTGAGGCGATTATTCGCACTATTGTTTTGGTGATTGTTGCCCTATTGGCACTCATGTTCATTGGTAAAATCAGTCATGAATTAGAGCTCTTCGGTGTCGCGGCCTTTTTGGCCATCGCCTTAAACCCGGCTGTCAGTTGGCTATCTCACAAACTGCATATTAAAAGTCGCGTCTGGGCAACCGGGCTGGCCTATATTGTTGTCTTAGTACTATTATCAGGCTTCTTAGCGCTGGTAGTCCCGCCATTGGTCCGACAAACCAATACCTTTGTAAAAACGGTGCCGAGCACAGTTAACAGCGTAAAGGATCAAAATACGACGGTTGGCCGGCTCGTGAACCGCTACCACCTCCAGCCACAGATTGATAAGGTCACCGATGACCTAAGTACCCACCTTGGTGACGTGCCAAGTGTCGCGGTCAGCACTGCCGGTAAGGTTGGCAGCGTCTTTATCGCAGTTCTAACGGTCATCGTCCTGACCTTTATGATGTTGGTCGAAGGGCCGCTTTGGATTAAGCGATTCTATGAGGTATTGCCAGAAGAAAAGAGTAAAACCTACAAAGAACTTGGCCACAAGATGTACGGTGTCATTACTTCCTACGTCAACGGACAGGTGTTCATCGCTGCTCTGGCCTCCTTATTTGCCTTTATTGCCTTAACAATCGCCAGCCACTTTACTCACGTGACCGTTAATGCTGTTGCGCTAGCCGGCATTGTCTTCCTGTTCGGCTTGATCCCATTAATTGGTAACACCATTGCCGCTGTCATCGTGGTGGTGATTTGTGCCTTCACGTCACTACCGTTGGCAGTTATTATGGCCATCTACTTCCCTATCTATCAGCAAACCGAGAACGCCACCCTACAGCCGCACATCCAGGCAAAGAACAATCAGCTAACACCATTGTTGGTGTTTATGGCTGCGTTGATTGGTGCTGGTTTTGGCGGACTCTTAGGTGCCTTTGTGGCCATCCCAGCCGCCGGCTGCTTGCGCATTGTCATCGAACATCACTTTGGCGACAAACTGGCCCCAACGGCCCAGACCGTGCACGATACCAAACAATAGAGATTACCGGGACAAGTTTCGCGACCAGACCGGTCCGTTTGGTGTGTCTCGTATAAGAGTGCCGAGTTGACTTAGTTCGTCTCGTAAAGCATCAGTCCTGGACCAGTCCTTGGCCTCCCTGGCTTGTTGACGATCGGCAATCAGCTGTTTGGTTGTGTCATCAAGGTCGGATTGACCGAGAAGGTTCAGGCCAAGCAAGAAATCTATAAGCGTCAGTAGCTCACGGAAGCCATCAAGACTACTTTCTGCAAGCCCATTCAATTCAAGGTTTTTTGCCAGCTTACTTACCTCGGCAAGTACTTGAGGTATATCAAGGTCATCTTGAGCTAGTTCGAGGAGTCGTTGGCCAATGGCCGAAAAGTCGGGGGCATCGTTGGCGTCATCAACCGGTTGCCATTGCAACACAGCCATGTCAGCAAAGCTTTGCAAGCGGTTCTGAGCGGCTTCAAGACTCTCCCAGCTAAAGTTGAGCTGATTACGATAATGCGCCTGTAAAACCAGCATACGAAAGGCTACGGGCGAAAAGCCTTTTTCTTGAATGTCCTGGAGCGTAAAGAAGTTATTAAGGCTTTTACTCATTTTGCGGCCGTTGACCAATAGGTGTTCATTGTGAACAAAGTAATGGGCATATTCATCGCTGAGAGCGGTGCTTTGGGCAATCTCGTTCTCGTGATGCGGGAAGATGAGGTCAATGCCACCCGTATGGATATCAAAAGGCTGACCCAGATTGGTGGCACTCATGGCCGAGCATTCAATATGCCAGCCGGGGCGACCAAGCAGGTTGTGGCCGTCCAGTTCAAAGTCCCAGGCTGGTTCTTCGCCTTTACGGGCCTTCCAAAGCGCGAAGTCATGCACCGATTCTTTGTCGTATTCATCGTTATCGATCCGGGCTTCGCTGGTGTTATCGGCGTCTAGCTTAAGGAGCTGCCCATAGGTCTTCCCCGCTGCACGATAGGCTTTAATGGAAAAGTAGACACCGTCATCGGCCAGGTAAGCAATCTTGGCTTGGTAGAGCTGGGTAGTTAGCTCCTGCATAGCCTGAATACTTTCGGTAGCTCGAACAAACGTGATCGCTTCAGTATCATTACCGATGGCCTGCATATCTTGTAAGAAGATGTCTTCGTAGCCCCGCGTTAGTTGCTTGAGTGCCTCCTCTGGCGCATCGTCAGGGTACTCTTGAGCGCTACGGTTGATGGTTTTGTCATCAACATCAGTAAAGTTCATCACATGCTTGGTTTTATGACCACTGGCAGCTAGAGTACGGCGCAATGTGTCGGCGGTTACGAACGCACGCAGGTTGCCGATATGAATGTGATCATACACAGTCGGGCCACAGCTATAAATGCTGGCTTGGTTAGCGCTAATTGGTACAAATTGGCCAATTTGCTTGGTGAGTGTATTAAAAAGCTTCATTATTATTCCTCTTCTTCGTCTTCGGTAGTAAGGTTGTCGAGTAGTTCTGCAGCTACCTTAATACACTCCGACTTGACCTCGTTGTATGGCCGTCCATCCGTAATCTTAAAGCCACTGGCGTACAGATGGCCGCCGCCACCAAAGTGCGCGGCCAGGTCAGCGGCAATGCTCTTGCCGTAATTGGCACGCACTTTGCCGGTAATTTTGCCATCCTTGTACACCTTAAAGGCAATCGCCACATCGGTGTTTTCAGTCATGCGCATATCGTCCATAACTAGAATTGATGGATTATAGATGGGGCTATACTTCTGAATTTCTTCCCAAGGAATCATAACTGTGGCGATGCGGTCGTTGTCGTGGTATTCAACTCGTTGCAGCAAGGCCCCTTTGTAATGATTGAGCTCGGGCGACTTGCGCATCAGGTCACGTCGCAGCATTTCGAGCTTGGCGAGGCTGACGCCAGCATCAACCAACTCACCAATAATATGGATACTCCGCGCGGTTGTGGCTTGGGTTGTTAAGCCGAGACTGTCGGACATTATTGAGGCCGCAATCATCTCACGGGCAGGCTGGTTGAGGGGCCACTTTAGCTGCTGGGCTAGTTCGTAGATTAACTCACCAGTTGCCACTACGGGCTGATTGCAGATAACGGTGGCGTATGGAATCGCTGCCTCAACGTCGTGGTGATCAAGCACGATGCAAGGCTTAGAGGCCACCCACTTGCGTTGATCGGTTTTTTGAAGTGTTTCAAAGAGCCCATCGGTGCTGGTATCAACAATAATAGTGGCATCAAACTGGTGTGGTAGCTCTTTGCTGACTCTATCCCAGCCTGGTAGGTGGCGTAAGTGAGCTGGCATATCGATGCCGCAGTACAAGTGTGGCTCCTTCCCCATTTCGCCAAGGATATCTTCAAGCGCCAAAGCACTCGCCACGCTGTCGCCGTCTGGGTTGTCGGCTTGCATGATGACAATGCTCTTGGTGCCAGCCAAAATGGTGGCAATTTGCTCGGCTTCGCTATAAAGATTACTCATTGCTTCAAGTATACCGTATCACCACAGTTTCTGAGCTACATCGTCTGTCGGCTCTCCATGGCTCGACTAAGGGTGATTTGATCAGCGTACTCCAAGTCGAGGCCAACCGGTAAACCACGAGCCAGCCGGCTAATGACAACTTTGCGGTCACCAACTTGCTGCTGAATGAATAAGGCCGTCGACTCACCCTCGACGCTGGCGTTGGTGGCTAAAATCACCTCTTTTACCTTGTCTTCGTCAATCCGGACCACTAGTTCGGCAATATGGAGCTGCTCAGGCCCAATACCATCAATTGGCGACACCAGGCCGCCCAGCACATGGTAGGTGCCTTTAAAGCCGCCCATTTTCTCCAGCGCGACGATGTCAAAGGGCTCGGCTACAACGGCGACGACGGTTTTATCACGAGATGGGTCGGTATATAGGTCGGATAGCTTCTTCCCTTTTTCGATTAAGGCAAAAGTGCGTGGGCAGTAGTCGACACGTTCGTGGACGGTGTTGAGACGTTCGGCCAGCTGTTTGCTTTTGTCAGGGTTGGCCCGGAGCAAGTAGTAGGCATAGCGTTCAGCGGTACGCGGACCAACGCCCGGCAGGCTGCCGAGGGCTTCTATCAGCTCTTCTAGTGCGGGCGGTAGGACGTGCATTCGGTGCTGTGTTACATCCCAAGGCTACCGAGTGCGCCCATAAGTGGCTGCATTTTTTCGGCAGCGACTTTTTGGCTTTCGGCAATGGCTTCTTTAACTGCGTCTTCTACCCAACGCTCTAGTTCTCCAATGTCTTCAAGATCGACGTACTCAGGATCAATCTTAATCTTTTTAATCTTTTGTTCGCCAGTGATTTCAACTTTAACGGCACCGTCACCCTTTTCGACTGTAATGATTAGCTTCTGTAATTCTTTTTGAACTTTGCGTGCCTGCATTAGCATTTTGGCCTGGTCAAATCGGCTCATGTATTCGCTCCCTATTGTTGTTACCTAGTAATTATAGCAAAAGATGTGAATCAAAGACCTGTTTCGTCTCCGTATTGCGAGGCCAGGCTACAAAGTAACTACGCAGGTTATAGCCAACCGCCAGTAAAACAACAAAGGCAACCAAGCTGACGCCAACCACGCGCGCCACCGGGTTACGTGGAAAGACCGTAAACCATTGTTGCAAGAACAGCGCCATACCGGCGGCAATAACCACAAAGAGCAACGGCAGAGCGATAACTAAAACCAGCCAGCCATTCAAGGCTGTTAGTACCAGTGCCAGGAGAATAATTGCCACCACTGCTTTGACGCGGTCAAGCAATCGATAGTAACTGAGAACAAAAATACCAAAAATACCCATGACAATGCAAAAGCTATCAAGCATTGGCAGATGACCAAGCCAGTACACCGGATACTCCGGTCCGCGCAAAATTAACCAAACCGGTATGTGCCATGCATTGGACCAAAACAAACCAAGATTAAGCCTGGTTGGAATGAGCAGCCAGTCGAAGATTTGATGTGGATGACGGGCCAAGCCGTAGACGAGCGGGCTAATCGCTACGCCAATACCAAGCGCCGTAAGAATTGCTAACCAGCGTGGTATCTTGGTGAACTCCGTCAAAACCAACTTTCGTTGCCAAATGAGCATCGGAATAATCAACCACGCTAATCCGGGCACGTAAAGACACACCACAAAGATGCAAATACTGGCTAAGATTGTACGCACGCGAGGCGCCGAGGCTGACTTTAGCTTTACACCAACCCACAGTAACCCGATCGACATACCGAAGAGAATGTACGGGGTGCCCAGACGGGCAAAGTGCAAAAACCAGGCCGAAGTTAGCAACAACGCGCCAGCCAGGAGCGCGATACGGCGGCTGTACCAACTACGAATGATGTCGTAAAAGATGACCAGGATTGCCACACCCCAGAGGGCACTGGCGCTCCTCAGCCAAAAACTACCATGCTGACCAAGGCGAAGAAAGGCATACTGAATGATTTTGTGCGGCAAGAATAGCGGGTAGTTAATTAGTTTACGGAAGGAGTCAGCGCTCATGCGAGCGTATTCTTCGGGGAGGCTCAGACCAGGGACAAGCGTACCCAGTTGCCACCACAGAACCACGACCACAACTACAATGACCAGAGCGCAAAAAATTGCCTGTCGCCAGAAGGTACCAATCAATTTTCCCAAATGTCGTTTCATGCTTGTGACCAGTATATCATTGAAAGCGGTAGTGCTTAATCCTTAAACGGATGGTCGTGTTTGGTATCAAGTGAACTGATGCGCTGCTTCTCACGATCAAAGTAGAGCTCGACGGTACCGGTTGGACCGTTACGGTGTTTACGGATCATGATATCCATAATGTTCTTGCGGTCCGTTTCGGGATTATAATAGTCTTCACGATACAAGAAGGCGACAACATCGGCGTCCTGTTCAATCGAACCCGATTCACGCAGGTCGGATAGCTGTGGGTGCGGTGGTGTCCGGCTTTCGACCGAACGGCTCAACTGACTCAAGGCTAGGACGGGCACATTTAATTCCCTGGCCACACCCTTCAACCCGCGTGAAATCTCGGAAATTTCTTGGACACGGTTGGATTCGCCACCAAAACGCGAGCCACCACTCATCAGCTGCAAGTAGTCGACCACAATCAAACCAATTGGCCGCTGGTGGGCTTCACGACGAGCCTTAGTACGCAGTTCGCTGACGGTAATGCCTGGAGTATCATCGATATAAATCTGAGCCTCACTGAGGGTGCCCATGGCGTGCCCAATCTTTTCAAAGTCGGAATCATTCAGGTTACCAGTACGCAGCGCCCAGGCGTCAACACCCGATTCACGGGCCAGCATACGGTCGACCAGCTGCTCTTTACCCATTTCCAGACTAAAGATGAGTACTGGCGCCTTGGAACTCACGGCCACGTTGTGCGCAAGGTTCAACACAAAAGCCGTCTTACCCATCGACGGGCGGGCGGCAATAATGAACAGATCCGACTTTTGTAGCCCGGCCAGTTTGGCATCGAGGTCTTTATAACCGGTCGGCACACCACGCAGTTTGCCCTTGTCTTTGTGTAGCTCGTCCAAGCGCTCAAAGCTTTCCGCCAGGATGTCTTCCATGCTGGAAACGTCTTGCTGGACATGCTGCTGACTAACTTCAAATAACTTTGTTTCGGCCTGCTCAATCAGTTCCTGTAAATCCTTGCCCTCGTCAAAACCAAGCCCAACAATGTCTTGAGAGGCCTTAATTAAGCGGCGGCGCAGGGACTTTTGAGCGACAATGTTGGCGTACTGCTCAACGTGCGCGGCTGTTGGTACAAAGTTGGTTAGCTCGGTGAGGTAGCTGGCGCCGCCGACGGCCTCTAAAAAGCCGGTCGCCTTTAGCTGATCGGAAAGTGTCAGGACATCAATAGGACTGTGCTGTTCGTATAGCTTGGTGACAGCTTCGTAGATGCGGCGATGACGTTCCTCATAAAAGTCACCGGCCTCAATGCTGTCGGCAACTTTTACAAGCGCGTCCGGGTCAATCAGAATAGCGCCCAGTAGACTGGCCTCGGCCTCACTGTTCTGTGGCGGTATCTTTAAGTTGTCTGCCACGAGCTTCTACCTTGTTCCCGATATGTTAAGTGAAAAACAATTTGATGAGTACTCAGCGAAAGTTCTTGCGAGGAGGTATATCGGTTGATATGCAGACGAGCAAAACTGACGTTGGGTGCCATCAAATTGTTTTGAAGCTGGATTGGGTATAAGGTAGAAGCTCATAGTATTTATGATTCTAACACTTCGGTGGCGCCAAAAATATTGCTAATGGTATCCATGACCGGGGCTGGTACGGCTGCCGGCGCGGCAGTCGGTGGTGTTTTGGATGGCTCGTCTTTGCTGACAACGCAATTCACCTTAACTGGTTTACCAAGCTGTTCGGCTAGTAAATCAGCAATGATCTGCTGGTTTTTGGTTTCTTTCAGCCGTTTTTGGTGAAATGGAAACTGGCAGTGCAGCGTGACTTCATCGCCGCTTAGTGTTGGCTTAGCCATTCGCAGCACTCCATATAGTGTGTTGTACTGTTTCTTTACTTCGCTCAACAGGTTGTTCCAGGCTTCGTCGATGTTCTCGGTGGGCTCGACCGGTTGTTTGGCAACTGTTTTTACTGGTTTTTCTATCGGCTTGGCGACTGGAGCAACTACTTCGGCGACGGGTTTGACCGCCTCCACCTGAGCGGCAACCGGCTTCTTGGGAGCCTCTTCCTTAACTGTTGCGGTTGGCGGATTACGATTCAAATTAACCCCAAGTAGAATAACTTCCAACTTAGCGGCAGGATCACTGCTGGCAGGTACATCAATCAGTTGATTCAATAGAGCGGTTAGGACGGCTGCATCCGGTGAACCAGCTAAAACTTGGGCCCGAACGGTCTGGCCAAGCTGCTTGGCAATTAAGCTGGGCTCATAGCCCTGTTGCTGGATGGTCTGGAGGTTGTTGAGCACGTCTTTGGGGCTTTGTTGCAGGGTAGCCTCATACAGCGCCTGAATCAGTGTTGCCGGAGCGATACCCAGCATGGTGCGCACATCATCGGCTTCTATCTTGGTACCTTGGCTGCTAATTTGATCTAGTAGGCCAATGCTGTCACGGAAACTGCCGTCACCGTGCTCGGCAATCAGTTCTAAGGCCTCATCGCTAACCTGCAGATTCTCGCTGGTGGCAATTTCGCGCAAATGTGCCACGGCCTTGCTGGGCTCAATTGGCTTGAAGGTGAAGTGCTGGGTGCGGCTGATAATCGTTTCTGGGAGCTTGTGAGACTCGGTAGTGGCCAGAATGAAGATTACATGAGCAGGTGGTTCTTCGAGCGTTTTAAGAAGCGCGTTAAAGGCCTCCTTAGTGAGCATGTGAACCTCATCAATGATGTATATCTTGTACTTAGAGCTCGTCGGTGCAATGTGGACTTTGTCACGGAGGTCACGAATCTCATCGATACGACGGTTGCTGGCAGCATCAATTTCGATAATATCAATATGTGGCGTGTCGCTAGAGTAATCGAGCCCGTTAATCTCATGCGCCAAGATGCGGGCAATACTGGTCTTCCCTACCCCTTTTGGCCCAGTAAACAGATAGGCGTGGCTAATAGAGCCCTTCTTCAGCGCATTCTGCAACGTCGTAATAATATGCTCCTGCCCGACAATTTCGGACAGACTCTTAGAACGGTACTTTCGATATAACGCTTGCCCCATAGTGTTCTTATTATAAACTATGCAGCTTCGGGTAGTTGTTGTGGATTAAGACTCGAAGCCTTCGGGAAGAATCAGTTGGGGTTGCGCGGCAGCGGCTTCCATCATCTCATCGATCATTGGTTGATAGCTGCGACGGGCAAGCTCGCCGCGAATCGCACCAGTTGTGGCGAAACCAAGCGCAGCCACACCCAGACCAGTACGCATACGTAAGTCATCAAAGTCATTTGTGGCAACGGCAAAGACGGCACCAACCAGTTTTTCTGCCATGGCTTCTTTGCCCTGAAGTGATGGAGGCAGGTAGAGCCGACCTTCTTCGGCCTGCTGATATCGCGCATTTTGATACATAGCCCAGCCAGCTTTGGAGCCCTCTTGACCGATGATTTCAAAAATTGCAGCTTTACCCATTAACGAAACGCGTGGACCTTTGAGGGCGCAAGCACCAATTATCAGCAATGCGGTGGCATCAGCATACGTATCCCACTCGGCACCATGTTCAGTAATACCCCAGCCAGAGCCCGGCCAGCGTTTTTCGATCGCACGGGCCAGCACACCTTCCATGTCCGTGGCTGCAGCCGCCGCTGCAACTACTGAGGCTGGCCGCTTGCCATGTAATAGCATATATCCAGCCGTTGCCGCCAAGACCGGACGAGAAACAGTTAAAACATCAGCCGGTGTAAAGGGCTTGTCATTACTGTGGTCAATTGCGGCGTTCTCTTCAGCACTTCTGATGCCACCGATTAGAGGTCTAAATACTCCCATATTCAAGGGATATTAACAGATTAACGACCAAAAACCATGTGCGGTTTAGAGAGCGGCTTCGAGGGCGGCCCACTCGGCGCCGTCTTCTTCGGGAACATTCACACTCACCTGATCACCCGGCTTGGCCTTGAAGTACGTAACACTGGCGAGCAAGACGCGATATTCGGTTTCGCCAACTTTGACGAAGTAATGGCCATCTTTCAGTTCAAGTACGCCAACCAGTTGCTTGCGTGGGATTGGGCCAATTTGCTTGTAGAGGAAGGCACCGTCATCGGCGATGGTCAGCTTGAGGATGTCGCCTTGGACCAGCTTAGACTTAGAAGCATAGTTAGCTGGCACAGGATACACCTTGCCGTCGCTACCTACCATGGTCTGACCATCAAAGACGCCTTCAATGACCTTACCAAGGGATTCTTCTTTAACAGATGCGGTCACAACGGGATCGTCGCCAACAACACTAATGAGCAGCTCTTTGGCGGCTGCCAAGTTAGTTTCTGCTTCCTGCAAGAGGGAGCGGAGACGCTTTATTTGTTTTTCTGCTATATCTGCCATCGTCAAACTTCTGTCTTTGTTTACCTACACGTTATGCCCTCAAGCTATCACGAATACTTGGGCAAGTCAAAATACCAGTTTTGGATTCTGTGGAAAAGTCAGCCGGCCGAGCGACCAATTAGTTGTGTAGATGAGAGTCCATTATGGTGCTAACGAGCTCGGCTTGGCTCCACACCAAAGGTGTTACGCCCAGTGGAACGGCCGTTTCTGGATCGAACTGCTCGGCCAAAGCACCGGTCGAAAGCTGACGCTGATAGGCCCATTCCAATAGTTGCTGACCTTCGTCTTTACGACCTTCACCAAAATAGTACTGTGCCAGCCACAAGGTGCTTACGACCCAGGGGTTGCCCTTATATTGCGTTTTGCCGCGGAAGTATTCGTCGTTTTCATAACGCAGTACGCCACCACTCGGTGAACTGTTGAGAATCGTCGATTCGACTTTTTGAGCGGTGCCTGCCACCCGTGCGTCATCTGCCGGCAGTCCGGCGTACATCCAGGCCCCATAGAGGCTCGAAATATCAATTACGTCATCATAGCGCAAGGTACCATCATCCTGGAGCAAAAAGCCCTTTCGGAAGTATCCATCGGGATGGTAAAGCGTATCCAGGTTTTGACGAATGCCCTCGGCAGCCTGATTCCACTGCTGCATGTCTTCGGGCTGCTCAAAGGCCTCAGCCAGGCGGGCGGCTGCTTCCAGGGCGGCAATGACGGTACAGGTCGTGTAGGTCGAAGTGAGGAACTTAGACTCCCACAAATCATAGCTGGCGTGCGGTAACCCGGTCTGTTTATCAATAAAGTTCGTCATAAAATTGGCGCAGGGCTGAACGAAGCTTTTGTAGAGGTTATGTACGAATTGCTCATCTTGGCTTACCCGGTAATACTGCTCCAAAAGCAAGACCACGCTGGCAGTTTCGTCTTCCTGAATCGCTAACTCCCGACTCTTACCATGCACTAACGGATGCCAGGTGCTACCAACTGATCGATCCGGTTGGTATTTGTGCATCAGATAGCCATCTTTATGACGGGTGTCCTGCGCAAACTCTAAGAATTTTTTGGCCTCTTGCAGGTGGCCAAGCCGCACTAAGGGCGACAAGGCGTAGCCGGCATCGCGCGGCCAGCAATAGCAATAGTAGTCTCGCCCGTAGTTAAAGATACTGGAGTCACCACTGGCCAGCACCGATCCTCGGTCATCACAATGGGCCTTAATAATAAGCAGACTGTGTTTAAAGCTTGGATTATCATGACCAAACGGTTTTTCCTTGCCGTTTTTGAGCCAGGTATGCCAGCCACTACGAACTCGATGCAGACGATTATCGATAGACTGCTTCTTAAAGGCGACGTGGATCGCCTGGGCGTCGCTTTGACTGGTGGCGGCAATAATCCAGTAATCAACGTTCACCGTTGCCTGAGCGTCCAGCAGGCCAGAAAAACGAATGACGCTATCGACACCACCATGTTCGACGGCATTCTGTGATAACTCGCCATCTTCGGCGTCCAAATAGGTTCCTGCCTTGCCCTCAATGCCGTAATTACCAACCGCATATTGATCAAAACTATCACCATCTTCGGTCTTGCCACCAATCAACAGACAGTAGCGACCCTTATAATCAAACACATAGTCTTCTTCGGGAACATACAGCGCGGTGTCGGCCCGTCCGTCGTGCGACAATTCAAAAACTTGATGCATAAACAAACGAACTTCACGTTTGGTATCGGCATCGTTGGTGATGGCCACCTGGCGAATCAAGGCGTTTTGAGTGGTATCAACAAAGTCTTTGGTATGAATGGTTAGCTGGAGTTTGTCGGAGTGCAGTTTGGTGTTGCCGACGAGGGCATTTTCTTCAATTTCAAGCTCAATCGACCAACTGCCGTCATCAGTCCAGCTGAACTCACCATCGACCCAAAAACCAATTTTGTGCGGGAGGCTGCGGGCATTGGTGAGGTTTTCTAAGCCAACATAAGGGTAGTAAAAGTCATGGACCAGACCAAGTTCATCTAAACCAACAAAGAGCTGTCCGTTGCTCAGTACGACTGGTCGTCCCATCTTATGCTCCCACTTCCGTTTGTATCATCATGTTATACGCTTATGCCTTTTTCTGCCAGACGAACTTGCAGGTCACGAAAGGCGTTCATGAAGTTGATGTAACCTTCATAAGGGGTTTCGTAGGGGCTGAAATAGGAGTGAATATCACCGTCACTAAACCACTTGGTACACATGTAATAAAAGTGATCGGAGGTCTGCAACTTGCGCCAATCTTCAATCAAGGCCAGGTCTTTGGTGTCAATAATTTTATCCTGCAGCTCATACAAAGACTTGATGGAAGTTTTTTGCATGTCGTTGCCAAGCCAAGCCGAAAGGTCGCGCTCGGTATCAGCCCAAGTGACGGTTTGTGGCATATCGATGGCATCGACGGCCTCGAATGAGTCGATGACCTCACTGACGGTCATGAAGCGATGGTCGTCATGCTTGAGCCATTGCTTGGGTAGATGCTCCAAGAACCCAAAGATGCCGGACTCTTCCCACTGGTGCTCACCAAACGTTTCGTAGTCCATGAACAAATTAAAGTTGGTGGCATCTGGATCTTGGCCCAGCCAGCTGGTGAACTTGTCGGCCGTCAGTGGCCACTCGGACCAGTTCTGGTCGCCAAAACGGAAGGCAATGTCGTCACTGAGCTTGTAGTTCTTCATCAACAAGCGAATATTATCAGTATAGGTTGGTCGGTACACGTAGTTGGCGCTGCGCCAATCGAGCACTGGATCCCAACCTTCGGCCAATATACCCTTATAGCCAGCCTTGTCGGCCCAATAGGCTAAATCATTGTTGTAAGCAAGCTCGGTGTTGCGGAAGACCGTCGGTGTCTGACCAAACACTTCATGGATCTTTTGGCGGTGCATTTCGACCTGCATTTCGAACTCAGCGCGCGAGTAGAAGAATGCCAGACTGTGGTGGTAAGTTTCGGCCACAATTTCAACCTGTCCGGTGCCACAAAGCTCTTTAAAGGAATCAAGCGCCTCCGGCGCCCACTGCTCCATCTGTTCAATCACGGTGCCGGTGATGGAGAGACTGAGCTTAAAGCCAGGGTTGTCGCGCAATAGCTCTAAGAGCCGTTTATTGGTTGGCAGATACGACTTCTGGGCAACCTTTTCGAGCACGCGTTGATTATTGTAGTTCGCTTCGTAGGGGGCATCGAAGTAGTTGTGCTGACTGCCGGTGTCAAAGACGGTGTAGTGCCGGATACGGTAGGGCTGATGCACGTGCAAATACAAAACGATGGCCTTCATGCTAATACCCCCGCTGGCTGGTGGTGGGCTTGATAGAGGCGCATGATGTCGGTACTGGCCTGCTCCCAGGATAGGGTTTGGTACTCTCGGTAGCTATTGCGCCAAAGTTCGTCACGCAGTGGGTCGCTCAGCATGACAGCCGACATTAAGTTGGCCATCTCCTGAACATCCCAAAAGTCGACCTTTAGGCAGTTTTGCAGTCTTTCGGCCACGCCGGACTGCTTGCTGATAAGTACGGGCGTGCCATACCCAATGGCCTCGAGCGGCGTTAAACCAAATGGCTCCGAGACCGAAGGCATCACAAACAGATCGCCAATCGCAAAGGCATCGCGCCAGTTCTTGCCGCGCTGAAAGTCGGTGAACAGTACGTTGGCACCAATACCGAGCTCGGCGGCTTGCTCAATCAACTCGTGGTACTGGCCGCCGCTACCAACAATCAAAAACAGGGTTTTGGGAGCCTTCGCAATAACTTCTTTGGCCGCATACAAGAGATTTGGTAACCCCTTCTGAATCGTGAGCCGTCCAACGTTAACAATCACCCGATAGCCAAGACCCTTCATGATCGAAAGATATTTATAGGCATTCTCGCCATCCAGCGGCACCGTGTCTTCGACGTCCATAGAGTTGTGAACCACCTCTATCTTGTCGGCCGGTACACCGTAGTCACGAATGATACAGCGTTTTGTGTGTTCGCTAACGGCGATGACTTTGTCGGCTAAATGTAAGGCATTCTCTTCAATTTCTTCAACCAGCGGATTGCCCGGATTACCACCCGCCCGATCCGACTCCACCGAGTGGACGTGCAAAATGATTGGGCAGTTAGTGAGCTCCTTGACGCGCAGGGCGGCGCGGAAGGTCAGCCAGTCGTGGGCGTGGACAATATCAAAACGAGTCTCGCTGACGAGGCGATCCATCGACTTTTCGTACAGGAATTGTTGATCGACAATCGTCATCCACTTTTCGTCACCATTGGTATACACATACTTGTCGCTGTCATAGGCAATGCCCGAACGCAGCACGTGTGCAACGTCTTGCGGATGAGCGGCAGTCACCTTCATAAAGTCGATTTTGTGCTCAGCCTCGTAGGGCACCACAAACTCGAGGTCAACGTCTTGTTTAGCAAGCGATTTACAGAGTTGAAAGCATGCAATACCTAACCCCCCACTATTGTGAGGAGGCAGTTCCCATCCGAGCATCAGTACTTTCATTGGGTTTTCGCCTCTTTGGTTTTCTCTGTCTTTACGTATTTATTTTAGTGGAATCCCAAGCATAAGTACAACAAATTGAGAAAACTGAGAAAACAAAAAGAGCCCTGTTGCGAGGGCTCTTAATTGCGTGAAGTAGTACTAGACTAGTTCGACAGTTGCGCCAGCTTCTTCCAAGGTCTTCTTGGCAGCTTCAGCGTCTTCTTTCTTAGCACCGTCGAGGACGTTCTTTGGAGCGCCATCTACAACTGCTTTAGCTTCACCAAGACCTAAGCCAGTGATGTCCTTAACAGCCTTGATAACGGCAACCTTCTGAGCACCAGCGTCCTTAAGGACAACGTCGTACTCGCTCTTCTCGTCGGCAGCAGGTGCAGCGTCAGCAGCTGGGCCAGCGGCAACAGCTACGGCAGCAGCTGCAGGCTCGATACCGTACTCATCTTTGAGCAGGTTCTTTAGTTCGTTTACTTCTAGTACAGATAGCTTGGTTAGCTCTTCTGCCAATTTCTTAATATCAGCCATGTTATTCTCCTTAACTTTCTAATTAATTAGCGGCTTTTGCTTCAATACCATCGAGCAGACCATGAAGGTTGCCAGACAGTGCCGACATAACGTCGTTGACTGGGCTTTCCAGCATTGCCACCACTTGGGCGATAAGCTGCGGTTTGCTTGGTAGTGTCGCTAAGTTCTTAACCTCATCAGCTGTCATAAAGACGCCGTCAGCGCTAATGGCACCGACGAACTGAAGAGTGGGTTGGGTTTTGGCAAAGTTGGCCAGCGTTTGAGCTGGAGCAACTTCGTCTTCGCTGTTAAAGGCGTACAACAACATACCATTAAGGGTGCTGGTGTCGACGTCTTTAAGCTTGTCGTTGGCTTGAATAGCCTTGATGACCAAACGGTTCTTTACAACCTTGAGGGTTGTGCCGTTCTGCTTGGCTTGGCGGCGTAGTTCCTGCAACGCTTTAACGGTTGTACCCTGATAAGCGGTAACCACAGTCAACTTAGAGTTGCTGAGCAATTCGCTTACTTCGGAAACAACTTCGTTCTTTTTTGCTTTTAGTAAAGCCATAAATGACTACTCCTGTTTAATTGTATCGACCTTTTGGGGAGTGATGTTTGTTTAGAGTTACCGTAAAAACAAAAAATCTCTGCGTATACAGCAAAGACTAAAAGATTTTTACAACCTAGGCGACATAATTAAGGTGTTGCTTGCGCGAGACCCGTCGCTGTCTTTGGTAACTAGATAACAGTCTAGCAAAGATAGCGACCTGGGTCAAGCCATGAACAGAGGTCAGTCAGTGAAATCTTCGTACACGCGGGGTGGCGTGGGTTCGGCAGGTTGGGCCAAGGCGTTGCGAGGATCTAGATCCGGCCGATCTTGGTAGGTTACGTCAAAAACGAACTGCCCAACACGACAACCCTGACCTGGCTCCGGTGTTGATTGTGGCTCATCCGTATCAACCCTAGTCCAGACACCGCTTTCACGATCATGGACGAGTTGAACTGTTCGTTCCTTTGGCCCAGCTGCAATTTCTGCCCGAAAAGCCTCCAAGTCCATTAGTCCACAATTGTCGTTCAAAAGCATATGACCTCCTTATATTCAAAACGGCCCTCTTGCGAGGACCGTTTGTTGTTATTGCTAGATATAACGACTCAACGCCTCGCGTACGCGGGGTGCACAATAATCACTGAGATAATTGAACGAGTCATAATTCCAGCTTGCTCCTTTTGATTTTTGTTGTCAAGCTAGACGCCTTGGGCGATTGGGTCGACCAGTTGACGCTCCACCTGCAGGCTAGATGTATCGCCACGTGGCTCGATAACTACTTGTGGCCCGACCTCACCGTCACGAAAGGCTGTAATCACGACAGTACGACCGACTACCGTCCCAAGCGCAAACGTTCTATCGATAACCGCCTGACGGGTTCTTTCATCATAACCGCCCCTGTCACCAAAGACTTGTTCAGCTAATTGGCCAAACTCCTCCGGCTTGACACTAAACATATCAATTCCACTCATTTCATTCTCCTCATTTGGCATTAAAAAAGACTTCTGGCTGAAGTCTGATTTTGGGACTGTGCTAAGGCGTTTTTGTATGTACGCTCAGACTTCAACCAAATTGAAGCACAGCCCGGTAAGACCGAGGAGGAGTCCAAGCTGCTGCAAGTGGTTAAAGCGCTTCATATAAACGTATTGTACCACCTATTCCGTGCTTGACAACCCCTGTTGAGAAGAGTAAAGTTGCTCATTGTGAAGACAAAGACCGCAATTATTACGTCTAAGACAGAAGTGCGCAACTGCGTTCTCTCACTCTTTACGACGTAATAGTTGGAATCCTGGCACGTACGCAAAACACAAACCGGTTTCCAACAAAGAAATCGGTTTTTTAATGGAGAATGAACATGGGAACACTACGACATCAATCAGTTGAAGCAATGCGCCAACGCGCAGAACAGCTTGCTATTGCACGCATCGATAGCGTATCCCTCGGCGTAGTAACGCCCGAGGCACTCGTTATGGCGTCGATGTTCGAGCATAGTCAGGTCGCACCAGCTGGACGCAACACAAAGAATGGTGCCCGTAGTAGCATGCACGTTATGTGGGAAGCCGCCAATCGCAAGGCCGACGGCGAGGGCGAGTTAACCTGGGATCACATATATCCACCGATGCAGGAAGAATTTCGAGCCTCGGAATAATCACTATGAGTACAGCCGAAATATCCACTGCTAACATTGAACCACCTTTCTGGAACCAGGAAACACTTCAGATGGGTATGCAACAGATTGGTGCTGAAGTCCAGCCGCCCTTGGAAGTCAATGAATGGTTGGCAATTACTGGTTTACTAAACGGCCTACCACCAACCGCAATGGGTGTTGGCGAAGAAGATGAGGTGCGTTACAAAATTGTCATTCGGGCGGGGCGTCACGAGCGCGGTGAGCACGGTGCCTTCCCAATTGAGCCCCGCTACCTACAATTACGCGGCCTTCTGCGAGCCCTGAGTGAAAACGAAGAGGTTATTCGGAAAGAAGTTGGACGCCGTCGAGAAATCGAAGCTAGCTTAGTTGCTGAAGCTTAAACTGGGTGTAGCGTTCAGCTGCAAGGCGGGTTAGCTCAGCATCTTCACCTTTGTTAACAAAGATCATGGCGTCAGCCAGCATCGGGTGCACTTGGGCAAGTTTTTCGTGCATTTCTTGGACGAGCTTGCGGTAGCCAGGGTGACCCTGTGGTGAGGTACGTAGCTCATGGAGGTGGAAGGCCTCGCGAGCATTATAGGTAACTTTCCAGCGCATCTTGTGGCCAAGCAGCGTGGCGTACTGGGCTTCCAGCGCAAAGCCAGCCTGCTGCAGATAGCTGTATAGCTGTAGGCTGAGGTCAAAGCAAGCTTCAAACTGGTCGGTCAAGTCAGCATCTTCTACCAACGAGGCCATTTCGTAGCCATAGCGTGGGGTTAGGAATTGCCATTCCAGATCATCTACCATGCGGTGACGCTGTAAATCGCGGAAGATGCCGTAGTCACAGATCAGATCCCAGCTATAGTGAGCCTTCTCGAGAGCCCGCCCTGGCTTGTGGCGCCGGTTTAGCCGCTCACCAATAAAAGCCGTAAAGACCTGCACCTTGCGGTCGTAGGTCCAGCCGTCAACCTCAGCGGCGATTTCTTTGAGTGGCAGACTACTATGTTCGTAAAGCATGTCGGGTAGTAAATCGATTTCGTTACGCGGCCAAAAGCTAGTGAGTTGTACTTCTTCAACAGGAGCGGCCAACGACTGTGGTAAGTACGCATTGGCCAGTTCCTGGACGGCTTTGTAGGTGTTGGCTCGGTAGGCGATTGTGGCGCCACCACGGTCTGGCTTGTCAGCTCGTTCCAAAAAGGTCGGAATCAGCTTGCGGGCCTCTTCCAAAATTTGGTCACCGGCAGCCCGGGCTTCGGGCAGTTCATCGCTTTGCAGGTGCATAATGAGACTCTCTAATGCCTGTCCGGAAGCATAAATACCTACGGTCGACTTGGTTGCCACGGGCAGAACAGGACGGACCGCATCGCAGGCTTGGGCGCGAATCGCGCTCTTCCAAGCACCATCACGTTCGCTAACCGGCGTGTCCGACTCGCGCGCAATGTAGTCGGTCAAGTCACGCACCATCTTGGAATAGATATCAAAAATTTGGTCCATTACCCGGCAGTATTCGGCTTTGACCTCTTTACTAAATTCTTCGGGCACATAGTAGCGGTATTTGCCGTGTTCATCTTTTTGATCAAAGTAGATGTAGCGAGTCGACTGTTCAAGATAGGCAGCCAGCCTTCCCCACTCAAGCTTCTTGGTCAGAATGTTGGAGGCGTTCTCGACCACAATGTACTGACCAATCAACTGCTGCACCGAATCGTCACCATAGGCCGTAATGACGCGCTGCAAGAGCTTGGCGTCTTTGCCGGCGGCTTGGGCGAATTCATCCAACAGCGTGACGCGCATATCATCACCACGGCGGCTAAGGCGAGCCATGGCGGCCGCGATTGTCATGGAGCCGAGTTTGTCGCTAAACCCGTAGACATTGCCATTGAGGTTGGTAACCGCTTCCGATAGAAACTCGCGGCCAAGTGGTGTTATCACGTAGTGACCATTAGGGTGCTTTTCGACATAAGGATTCTGAACCCGAACGGCGGATGATTTGGCTGGAATGTCTTTGGCTGACTTAGGTGGCAGCAAGGTTTGGATACTGGTCCAAATCTGTTCGCTAATAGTGTCAATGCTCTGGAGCTGGCCATTTTGCACACAATCGAGCCGCACAAAATCCTTGGGGAAGAGTTCGCACATGTCATCGTAAACTTGCACGGCGCGCTGCAGGTGGCTCAGATCGGCTTCTAAGATATCGCGCTTTTTATCGGTGTAAGTACGACCCTCTTTTTTGTCCACCAAAGACTGGGCGACATCAGCCGGTACTCTTAGAACGATGCTGGCGCTGGGACGCGGAATCCGCAACATTTGGAATTCAAGGTTCTCAAGCCAAATAAAGTAGCCCTTGCGTTCTTCGGGCGTGGCAAACCAGGTGCCTTGGTGCCCCATACTGGAGCCGGTGTAGCGATTAGCAATAACGACCTTACCTTGCTCGAGCGCTTCGCGAATCTGCGAAGACGCTTGAAAGCGATCAAGCGCATAGAATAATGACGCGGTGTAGGGGCCAACTTCTTCGGCGCCACCATAGTTGCCGTTCAGGTACTCCTTTACAAAGAAGCTCGACGGTAATTCATACTGTGGGAAGTCGAAAGCAGCGACATCATAACCCTGGCGCTCCAAACGGTCTTTTAACTGTTTGAACTGGGTGCCCTTACCTGAACCGTCAGTCCCCTCGATAACCAGGAATAATCCTTGTTTTTTGCTTGCCTTGCTCATCGTGCTTTTAAACCTTTAATTGCCCCCGGCAATTGTCGCGTATCCCTATATGCTTGCGGTAGCATCTGGTCTGGTGTCCAGGTTGCAATCAGCGTGTCCAGGTCGCTGCCCGACTGGTATTTGCCACTAAAGCCATCGTCGCGACCTTCGCCGTAGCTGCCATCAACTTCGCCGGTTTCGTGAAAGATAATCTGCGCAATCCGCTCACCAACCGGCAGTAAAACGGTCTCATGTTCATTAAGGTTGTAGATTTCGAGCGTTAGACGATTAATGTAGCCTGGATCAACCCAACCAGCATCAAAGCAAACGGCAATACCATTGCGACCCCAGCTGGAGCGGCTTTTAACTTCGCACGCACCAGGCGGTTTGATACCAAAGAACTCATGGGTATGCGCGAGGATTCTTTCACCCGGCTTGAGAGGGATAACGGGGTGTTCAGGCGGAATACCTTCCAGCAGTTTAACTCCGTTGGCATTGCACCAGTCCTGGTGTGGCACGGCTTGCTTTGGTTCGCCGAAGTAACGGTTAACGTCGTTGCGATCAAAAGGATTATAGACGTAACCCTTGTGCGGCTGACTGGTTTGATAGTAGTAATAGCCGAGCGTTACATCAAGACTGGCCTCCGAAACTTGTTTGCTATTAAACGGCACACAGACGATGTGACCATCGTCAATTGCCCCTCTGATTTGTGTGTTACTGTAAACCCCCATGAACCCTCCAAAAATCTTTATATAGTGTACGATTTGTCAAATACCTTGTGCAAGCATAAGCACAAATATTACAACTAATTGGCGGGATATCTAGTACAATAGAGAGTGAAATTGTCCTATGAAGCAAACATCCGCCTGGCACGAACAGCTTATCCTGCAACTGATTACAATTGCCGTGATTGGGAACGGCCTGGTAATTATTGCCAGCACCTTGCTTGGCCAGCTCCGCTTGCACAGCATCCACGCCGTCGACGACACCATCGTCTCTTTACCGCTCGTTAGCGGACTGACTCTGGTTTACCTTGGTACCCTGCTCCATCGTCGCAAAAAGGCAGCCTGGGCCGTGGTGGTGCCACTTTATACCTTCATCTTGGGCTTTAATGTCACCCAATACCTCAATAATCCCCAGCTTCACCACTACGGTGTTCTTCTGCGAAGCATCGTTTTGCCGCTTTGCGTAGTGGCAGCTTTGGTGGTGTTCCGGCGGGTTTTCACTGTTAAGAGTGCCATTCAGAACTTCAGTATTTCCTTGCGCGTGATTATTGTGATGCTGCTGGTCATCCTGGCCTACGGGACAGCCGGCTACCTATTATTAGACCAGCGTGACTTTCACCAGAAAGCCAGCATCATCGAAGCCGTTCATCACACCGTTGACCAATTTGATTTCACGACTGATCAAGAACTCGTACCCTATACCAAGCGAGCAACTGTTTTTGTCGATAGTCTGAACATTTTGAGCGCCGTCGCCATTGGCTACATCGTGATTTCGTTATTCCAGCCGATTCGGGCAAAGCTGACCAGCCAGGAGCCTAATCGTGAGCACGCCATAGAGTTGCTGCAAAAAGATTCGGCTGATAGCGAAGACTTCTTTAAGATTTGGCCGCATGACAAAACCTACTTTTCATTGGACGAAGTCGGGGTTGGCAAGGCTATGTTGGCCTATCGAATTCAACGGGGTGTTGCTCTGGTGGTTGGCAATCCGTTTGGTAGTGCCCGGGCCTGCCATAAAATTATGCAGCCCTTCAACGACGTTTGCCGCCTGAACGATTGGCTGCCGGCTTTCATCCATGTACCCGAGTCGTCACTTAAGGTTTACCAACAGTACGGCTTTCAGGCTCAAAAAATCGGTGAGGAAGCTGTCGTCGATATCGCTAACTTCCAAGCCAATACTATTCGTAACAAGTACTTTCGGCAGATCAATAATAAGTTTACCAAGCAGGGCTATACTTGGGAGCTGCTACAACCGCCTCATAAAGCCGCCGTCATTGGGCGAGTACGCGAAGTCTCCGACGCCTGGCTGACCCTTCCAGGCCGACAAGAGCGCGGTTTTATGATGGGCTACTTCAGCGAAGAATATCTACAACAAGGTAATTTACTGGTTGCACGTGACGCTGCTGGCACAATCCAGGCCTTTATTAACCAGGTCCCCACTTACCAAACTCACGAAGCCAATTTTGACTTACTCCGTCACACCAAGCATGCTCTCGGCAACGTCAATGACTATCTGTTAATGGCCTTTATTGAATCAGCGCGGCAACAAGGCTTTACAACAATTAATCTTGGCCTTTGCCCCCTCTCCGGTTTGGATAAAAAAGCGGCCAATCGATCGATGATTGATTCAACCATGCGCTTTGTCTATGCCAATGGTGACCGGTTTTATTCATTTAGTGGCTTGCATCGTTTTAAGTCTAAATACGAGCCTACTTGGCGCAGCCGATACATTGCCTATAAGGGCGGTGTGCGTGGTTTCTCTCGAGCCATCTACGCCCTCAACAAGGCCATGAACCGGGCTAAATAGCCTGGTAGGTGGGTTTTACTTGCCCGGCCTTTACGTCGGCGTACAGGTGCGCTGCACACAACTCTAAATCAGCTAACGAACCATTGTTAACAATTGTGCTGTCGGTCAGAATTGTTTGCCGTTGTCGTTCGGTCGGATCATCTAGATGGGCGACGGCTTCGCCGGGACGTTCAATATCCACAATAATCGCTCCGGCTTCTTTTAGAATGTTGGCATCCTCGGGGAAGCGTAAACCGCCAACCGTTGCCAGAACCACGCCTTTTGTCTCACTCATCTGAATTTGGCGCAGAATATACTTATACCAAATACCAAAATCAACCTTGAGCACAAAGTAGCCACCCATCCATTGCAGTAACGGGCGAAAGTACTCCTTGTTCTCCTCTGTTATTGAGGTGTAGGCAGCCTTGGGCTGGTCCAAGAAGTCAAATAGGCGCTGATAGCGGTCCGGGTGACGAGTAATCTCGTCATGCTTGAGTAACACATCCATAAAGGTGCAGTTGACGTCAAACTGACTGTTCAGGGCCGGCACCAACATCTGCAGCCAATTGTTGATGGCGACGATGTCATTTGATTTGGGCAGAACTGGCGCCATTGCCAGCCATTGCTCAGCCAGACTGGTAATAACTTGGAATGACTCAAAATGAACCGACTGTGGCTCCTGTCGTTGCAGTGCCTGGCCAAAAGCCGTTTTGCCGTGCCCAATTGGGCCGGTAATGCCAATAATAATCATGCTAGATAACAATCCTTATGTACGGTGTTTTTACTTGTAGAACGGCCTTACTACGCTTCGTCCCCGACTTAATCAGGTGGGTGTGATGATGCACAACCGACTTAATCAACGAACTGGGCGCACGCGCATAACTACTATATCCCGCTTGTTCGTATTCTCCCAGGATCTGCAGATACTCTTTGGCGACGTGTTCTGGCAGGTCGGCCAGTGTGTCGGTATGCTCGACAGGAATAATCATCAGATGGTCGATGACGTCCAGGCCGTCCCAGTAGGTATAGGGAAAAGAGTTGCGAATCACGACAAAATCCTTGTACTGCTTCACAAAGGCTTTTTGCCCATCCTTAATACCACAAAAAGCACATTCCTCGTTGGGAGGCATGTGCTTTAGGTGGTGGCGATATCGCAGTGTTTCTTTTCGTGAGCGGTAGCCTGGCATGCAGGCATTATAGCTGATTATGCTTAGACTTCGCTAGTAGCAACAGGGATACTTGGACCCATGGTAGTCGTAACGTAGAGAGCCTGAACATAGGTGCCTTTGAGTGAAGCTGGCTTGGCGGCCTTGATGCTAGCAAGAACGGCACGAGCGTTGTCTTCCAGCTTCTTTGGACCAAAGCTTACTTTACCAATACCCAGGTGTACGATACCAGTGCTGTCAACGCGGAACTCAACCCGACCAGCCTTGGCGTCAGTGACAGCCTTGGCAACGTCGTTAGAAACGGTTCCACTCTTAGGGTTTGGCATCAAACCTTTTGGTCCGAGCACACGAGCGTACTTACCAAGCTTGGCCATCATGGTTGGTTGGGCAATCAATACATCAAAGTCGAAGGTACCTTTGTCGAGCAGCTTGGTAACCTCTTCTTCGCCAACAATTTCCGCTCCGGCCTTTTTAGCGGCGGCAGCAGCATCGGCATCAGCGTAAACGGCAATGCGAACAGTTTTACCAGTTCCGGCAGGCAAGACGACCATGTCGCGGATGTTCTGATCGGCGTGACGTGGGTCAACACCAAGCTTGACATGCATTTCGACAGTCGCGTCAAACTTGACGGGGTTAGTCTTAGTGGCCAGGTCGAGGGCGCTGCTTAGGTTGTAGATCTTGTCTTTCTCGATCTGCTCATTAAGCTTGCGGTAAGCCTTACTCTTGCGCTCCAGCTGGGTGCGAGCTGGGTTCTGCTTCTGCTTAGGCTTTTCTTTGCCTTCTTCAGCTTCTTTGCGCTCTTCTTTGGCAACCTTTTCTTCAGATTCCTTAACAGCCTTGGCGCTACGCTTACCGGCCTTGGCCAGCTTTGGTTCGTCGGCCTTAAGCTCTTCTACGATGGCTTCTTCAACAATTTCTTCAGCTTCTTTTTCTGCTACAGCAGCGTCAGCGGCTTTGATCTTGGCTAAGATTGCCTTTTCTTCTTCTGCGGTCTTCTTGGTGGTTTTTTTGGCTTCTGCCATGATATTTCTCCTTCGTGGTGCATGCGGCTGTTCGACGGCCTCCCACAAACTTAATTATTAAACAGGGATATTTGGATTGGTGAAGTACTCGTCAACGCGATCTTCAGTAATCGGCTTTTTGCCATTCGCATGAAGATGAATGCTTTCAGCAGGGGTATCGCGAATAACTTTTGGAACGCCTCCAATGAAGTCTTTGTACTCAGTTTCCGCCATTTTTTCATCTTCAATGGCCTGTTCTCCATAGACACCCCAGGCTCGTTCGACTTCTGCTTGCACGTATGCGCCATTGGCACGCCAGGCTTCATTTGCCTGTGCGTCCTGCTCAGCTCCAGTCATGCCTTCGAGCGCCATATTAGCCTTCGATCTCCACGCCCATACTGCGAGCAGTACCGGCAACCATCTTTTTAACGGCCGGGACATCGTCGGTGTTCATGTCGTGTGCCTTAGCTTCAGCAATTTCCGTTAGCTGAGCGTCGCTCAACTTCTGGGGTAGCTTTTCGCTGTTCGGCTTGCCAGAACCCTTTTTGATGCCAAGCTTCTCGCGAATCAGGTCATCGGTTGGAGCGCTAACCACGCGGAAGGCCATGGTGCGGTCGTCATAAATGGTGATATGAGCGGTGACGGTACCGCGCATTTCTTTGGTCTGGTCGTTAAATGGCTGGATAAAATCCATCATGTTAACGCCGTACTGACCAAGGGTGCTACCAACTGGTGGAGCGGCACTGGCTTTGCCAGCGGGGATTTTCATTTTCAAATTAGCTTTTACTTTTTTACCTGCCACGAGGGTTCTCCTTAAGATTTTCTTGCTTATAGTTGCTGAAGCTTGCAACTACTGTGCGTAACCGGTTAATTATACTACAGACTACCTCTGTTGTCTAGCCTTGGTTTGGCTGCCCGCGCAGCGAGTCAAGAACATCATAATCGTGTTGGCGGAAGCGATAGACGACAGAAGTCAAAATACTGGTACCAAGCACAGCCAGTGTCGACCGAACGACCGCACTCGGCGTTGGCTGTTCAGAGAGCAGAATAACAGCGCTCATGTTGCCAACAAGCAACTCGGCACCAACCATCGACAGCAAGGCGACGTCGCTTTTATCGCAGACGTCTTGCTGTCGCTGCACCTGCTCGGCAGCGTTGTTCATGGTGATGTTCATGTCGTTTCGCTAGGTGATTGCTGTTGAGCCGGGGCAACACTATCTGGAAAGAGATGATCAACCACGATGCCACCAGTCGCCAGGCCGACCATGACCGTATCAACGACTAATCCCGCCTCTGGTTTGACCGAACCGACCAATATGCCAGCTGTCGCCAAAAGTGATCCGCCAATACCAGTGCCAATTAAGCCCATGGCAACCTTATTCATCCGTCGCGTCCTGTCTGGGACGTGGCTTTCTGCCTCTTCTGCACGCATAAGGGTCTAGACTCGCTTAACCTGCAGACTGTCGAGTTCAACCGGTGTTTCCCGACCAAACATGTTAACCAAGACTTTAAGCTTGCCCTTCTGGGCGTCAATTTCATTGATAGTACCGTCGAAGCCCTTGAAAGGACCGTCGGTAATGTTAACCACTTCGCCTTCGTTGAAGTCGATCTTGTGCTTAGGCTCGGCACGGCCCATACGCTTCATGATCTTTTCCATTTCGTCATCGCTAACAGGCGTCGGTTCAGTGCCGGAGCCGACAAAACCAGTAACCGAAGGGGTGTTGCGAACGATGTACCAAGCATCTTCGCTCAGCTTCATCTGTACCAAAACATAGCCCTGGAAGATGCGCTTCTCGACGACTTTGCGCTTACCATTTTTCACTTCAATCATCTTTTCTTTTGGCACGACGACCTGGAAAATCTTGTCGGCCATGTCCAAAGACTCAGCCCGCTGGCGGATGCTCTCGGCAACCTTTTCTTCGTAGCCGCTATAGGTGTGAATGGCGTACCATTGCTTTGTTGTGTCGTATCGTTTAACCATGATGAACCTGTAACTCCTTAACTAAAGTAATATTTTCCGGAAGATCTTATCCAATCCGTAGTCGGTAATGGCGATAATTGCCCCAAACACGATGGCGAACATAAAAACGGCGGCAGTTAACTTGGCGGTTTCCTTACGGTTGGGCCAGGTGACTTGTCGGAGTTCTTTCCAGCTACTGATCAGATAGTTGATAAGCAGTAGTTTGGCGAGCCAGCGACCAATGAAGCGCATGGGGCGTGTCTTGAATGGCTTGGCCAGCGGACTGAGCGGCTTAACAGCCTTTTTAACACCCTTGTGAGCAGCTTTGGCGGGCTTACCAACGGTCTCGGCAGTTTTTAGCACCCGTCGCTTCGGTTTAGCGGCATCGGTTTGACTTCGCTCACGTACAGTCTGTGCGCGCTTCGGCTTGGGTTGATCTGCTTTTTTATCTGCCATTCGTCTTCTCCACCATTACTTCCAATTAAAAAACCTACATAAAAGTAGGTTTCCGCTGAAGTCAATATACTAGACAGGGGTGAATATGTCAACGTCCGTAGCAGTCTATTTTAGATTCGGCACGAATATCTTAAAGGTTGAGCCCTTGTTCAGTTCACTTTCCATTTCTATCTCGGCATGTATCAGACGAGAAAGCTTCATGGTAACGTACAAGCCAAGTCCCGTACCACTGTTCTGACGGGTCCTGAAGTCTTCGCTGCGAAAGAACTTATCAAAGATCTTTTCTTTGTCGGTCTTACTAATACCGATACCAGTGTCGTGCACAAAGAACTCAACACCACCGGTCTTAACCTTTGCACCCATTGTAACGCTGCCTTTTTCGGTGTATTTGATGGCATTGGTGATAAAGTTCTGCAGAATCTCACGAACGTACAGGCGGCTTGAGCTTAATAACTCCAGTGATGGGTCAATTTCGCTCAGCAGCTGGAGGCCTTTGGCTTCAGCCTGTGGTGTGTAGTTTTTGGCTAGCTCTTCGAGCAGTTCGTGTACGTTAATCGCTTCCAACTCGAGCGTCAGCTTGCCACGCTCTGCCCGGGACAGCGTGGCGAGGTCATTAATCATGCTTGCTAAGAAGGTTGTTTGGTCATGAGCTTGTTTAAGGGCATCCACCACGCCGGGATCCAAGTTGGCGCTCTTTTGCGCGATGAACAGGGCGTTACCCAAATTACCTTCGGCAATTGCAATCGGCGTCCGTAGCTCGTGGCTAACCACGCTAATAAACTCATCACGCTCTTCTTCGAGTGACTTTTCCCGAGTAATGTCGCGCATCAGCAGCACATAACCCTGCATACCTCCCGCGCCGTAGCCCAAGCGAACCGGCGCGATGCTCAAATAGAGGTTAATCGTACTCTTGTCCGGGTAAAGTAAGCGGTAATCGCGGCTGGTGACTGGTGTTTTGGCTCCCAGCACCAGCGCCCCCACGTCCACGGGCTGGTTGTTCTTATCGATCAACTTAATAGCATGAGGCAATAGTTTGCCCTCCATGGAGCTGTTAAGGTCCAGGATATTGAGCGCAGCACCGTTGTAAAGGACGATTTTTGCCTTCGCATCAGTGGCGATAACACCATCGGCCATGCTGTTAATGAGGCTGTTCAGTCGCTCATGATCAACCGCGGCAGCGTGACGGATGTGCGGAATTTTTACCATGACACCATTATGCCACACTTCTTATGGTTAGGCACCGCCTAGGTGAGCAGACTGGGTTGATAGTTTTTGAGCTGCTGCCTTCGTTGTTTGTAGTCGGGCAAACAGTTTTGAACAGTCAACCAAAATTGTGGACTATGGTTAAGCTCGTGTGTATGAGCAAGCTCGTGTACCAAGACGTAGTCAATCAGCTCCCAAGGCAACTGCATCAGATAGTAGTTGAGGGTGATATTGTGCAACGAACTGCAGCTACCCCAGCGTGATTTGAGATGACGAATGCCAACGTCCTTATAAGCAAAGCCGTGCTTGCGCGCCAACTCTGCCAAACGCTTTGGCAACAGCTGCTCGCCCTCCGCCTTGGCCGCTCGCTTACAAACGGCATGGGCGGCATCCTGAATCTCTGCCGACGTGGTTCCGAGCGGATAATATACCACCGCCTCCGAATCGTTCAAACGAGTCTGTACTTTAGCGATTCCAACTTTCGAGTAGATGCGTAGGGTATGATATTTACCGATCCGGTCGCCGCTTTTGAACGCCGGCCGTTGACTCTGGCTGCGTAACCATTCCTTTTTCTGTTGCACAAAGGCCAAGCCAGCTTGATATGGTAGCCAAGTGGGCATGGTGGCACGAATTTTGCCATCACTATTGACGCTTAAACGGATGTTCTTGGCACCCCGCCGTTTATAGACGGTCACCGTTCCTAAATCAGGAACTAAAAATTCTTTGCTGGCCATATTTAGCGAATAATAACGTTGCGGCGTTGCATATCGACGCGCCCAGCGGTTGGTACGAGATTCACGAGCCCAGGTTTGGCGACATTGTTGACGGCAGTATCGGAAGAAATTGCCCCCAGATCATACAGCTTCTTAACCAAGGCATTGCGTTGCATTGGAAAGGTGTGTTTACCGCTCACGACCACGTAGTCTTCTTGCTGCGGCTTTTGCATAGCTCCAACCTGTAACTTGAAGGCTTCTTTGGTGTATGGGCGGGCGTATTTGTCGTCGTTGCGGCGGCGGTCACGGCCAGCCAAACGAGCCATGGCGCTTTCTTGATCAATCTGAATCCAAACCATCAGGGCTTGTCCTTTGACTTTTCGGGCAATGTCACGCAAGGCGCGACGCTGAACTAAACGCACGGCGTTAGTGTCAAAAATCACGTTAACACCAGCACTCAAAAACTCTTCGGTCATATATTCCATTAGGTGTGCCACCACGGCGTCTTCTTGCTTATCATAACGCGGCTCTTCGAACAGTTCAGCACGAATACGATCACCTTGAACGTGCGCTGCCCCCATCGCCTTGCTCAGCTCAGCCGCAAAGTGAGTCTTACCCGACCCAGGAAACCCAAACAGCATGATTAAGACTGGTTTGTTAGTAATAAGCTTTCCCATTGCTATAGGTATAACAGATTTTACGTCTCTTGAGAAGTGACCTTATGACCACTTCTCTGGTATAATGCTGTCGTTGTTCTTAGGGGTATAGCTCAGTTGGTAGAGCACTGGTCTCCAAAACCAGGTGTCGTAGGTTC
>CAYPFM010000006.1:0-23244 GCA_964410185.1 uncultured Candidatus Saccharibacteria bacterium
TTTCTTTCATTATCGCAGAAGATTTCATCTGATTGTTTGAGATTTTCAGTTCTTCATTTTCTTTCTGGAGTTTCTCGATTGTTTCTTTTTGACAATCAATATGTTTAAAATGTCTTGTTCTCATTATTTCTCTATCAGTAATAATTCTCACTATTTCATCTTTCAACTCTTGGACTACGCTTTGCGTTTTGGAAAGTTCTTTTTTAAGACTGATTAAATCGGATTCTGTTTCTTTTATTCCTAATTGCATTCCGTCTATGAAATGAGCAAGTATATTTGAATCCCAATCGTGTTCTTCAAGATGAGTTATTTCTTCAAGCAAAGCATATTCATCATTACATAAATCTTCGTCACTCGCTAAATCTTCAAGATGGTTACAAATATCTTTTAGTATTTGTATTTTTTCTTTAGTGGTTTTTGGCATTGTTAATCACTCCACATTACGCAGTATGCTTCACACACATATCATACATATGTTAAAATTTTATTTATTGTCATTTTTTCTTGTCTTTTGGCATCAATTGATCTAAAGTTATGCTATTACACTCGCACTCGTAAGAACCGCAAACTTTACATTTTGTGCGATCCTTATTAATTATTTTCCAGTATTCCGGAGTTCCTCTCTTATATCGCAAGATGTTTTGCTGTTCTTTAGTTAAATTCATTAATGACATTTTGAATATAAAACTCACGACCGTTTCCAGTCGTGAGGAAAAAGAGGTGTATGTCTTGGGGACAAACGCAGGTGTTTGCCATCCTTTATGTTAAGGACTATTAATATCCACACTCACAGATATATTACCTTTCTTTCTTGCTTGTTTTATCTGATATTCTGCTGTTTTTCGTTCCATTCTTGATTTTTTTGCTACTTTAGTAACATTTGGAAACCACAGATTTTCATCACTTAATGCTATTTTGAGTTTTTCGTTCATAGAACTAGTAAAGTATAACTAATATATAAACTTTTCCAAATTGGAAAAGAAATTAACTTATTATTTGCCCGTATTTTTTATAATAATAGTGAATATCAAACTCTATTAAAGCTACTGATTGAGTTAAATTATCTGTTATATTTGTCGCATCTCGAAATATTCTAAAAATACACTGTCTTGAATTTTCACGATTTAAAACAGTTATGTTATCCATTTCTGAAAAAATATGTTTATATGCTACATTTCCTGATATGCAAAATCTTTTCTTTATCGTTGTTGTTCTATTGAAAAATCCATTTATATTGGCACAATTATATTGTGCTCCCCAAACTATGCATTGATTGTTGGATACGTTATTTATTAAAGACCAATGAAAATGCGGCCTTACAACATATGTTGGAAAACCGTCTTCTATGTGAGGATATTGAAATAAAGATTCTAATTCAGCATATTTAGTTGGAGAAAAAAACCAGGTTTGAAATCCTTTAAATGTTGATTTATCTGGATCATTTACGTTATTTGTTGTTAAATCTATTGCGGGGAAACGTATGTCTTGAAGATATGTCTTATTCAATTCATTTGATATGTTATTTATTTCATTTGATAAATTATTTATTCTTACATAGTTGTATTTACTCAATGCAGAAATTGTGCTTATAGATAAGAAAATAAATAATCCTAGAAGGAATATTGCTGCGATTACTAAGATTATTTTATTGTTCTTATCTTCCACGTCGTTTCAACTTCCTTTCAATACTCAATCCTTTCTTTTCTCCTTTGGAATCAATAGCATATTTGCTCTTTTCTACTATTCCTAACACTAAAGGATCACTAGATATTTTGGCTCTGAATTTAAATAAATTTGGTTTTTTTATGTCTTTTTCTCTAGTCAGACCTATTATTTTCAAGCCGAATGATCGTGCAGTCGTGTTATCTACTAAATTAATCATATATTTTAATGCCTTATAGACTGGTTTTCTTATTCGCAGTTCTCTTATTTTACCTTTTGATTTAATTAACCCGTTACATAGATAAGTTGTGTTTTTTTCTTGCGGTTTTATGTTCCAGGAGAGTTTTAATTTAGGTTTTTTAAGTTCTTCAGTAGTTTTAACAAATCCCCCTATTTTTGCATTTCTTAATTTCTTTTGATTAATTACATCTGATAAATACTTAAATTCTGTCGAACTTACTGGAACTAATGCTCTCAAACCCAATAAAATAGTTTCGGATTTCTTAGATGTATCTTTTCTTAACGAGATAATTTTATCTTTCAATGTAGCTTTTGCTGTTTCAGATTCTTTCAATAATGCTCTTTTTTCATTATTTAGTTGTATTTTTTGAACTTGTAATGATTGTGTGCTTAGCGATTTTTCAGATAATTTCGATTTTGATAAAGATAATAGCTTATTTAGAACTACAAATTTAGTAGCTAATCTATTTAATTTAGATTTATTTTGTTGTATTACCCTATATGCTATTATCGGATCGTTTAATCTAGATAATATTTTTTGTTTAGATATTTGTGCTTGTCGTGTCTTTTGTCTTAATCTTTGCTCTAATTTAACTAAACTTTCTGTTCTTTGCAGACTTACAGATTTAAGAGCAGATTTAAGTTTTTGCGATTTTATAGTTTTGAATTTTCTTAGCAATCTCGGTGCCTCTAATTTCTGTAAAAGCACTGTTCCGTCAGGATTTACTACTTCTTTAAATAGTTCTCTTTTTATTTGTGGTTGTAATACTTTTTTTATTGTTTTTTGTGGAAGAACATCACTTAATTTTGTTCTATATGTCGAATATATGTCAGGAATTTCTATTAATTTTGTTCCGTCCTCTAAAATAGTTATTTTTATCTTTAGATTCTTATTCTCTAAAAGCAATCGTGCTTCTTGTTTAGGTAAAGCAGTATATCTTTTCGCTTTATCTAAAATTCTTTTCATCTGTTCGGCTTCACGTTTTATTGCTTGTCTTTTCAAAGCTATTCTTTTTATGTTTTCATTATTTCTTAATATTTCATCATAAACTCTTTTGTTCTTGAATTTTTTTGGTGTGAATTGTGCGAAAATAGTAGTATCTGATTTAGGTAACTTTCCAGATAGTTTTACAGAAATAGTCTTATCTTTTAGTCTTTTTGTTTCTATTACGTTAAATTTCTTTCGTATCTTAGTCAAGAGTTCTTCCGATTCAGGAATTATTATTTTATTTATATCATCAGTATATTTTACATTTCCTAGTTTTTTTGATATTCTGTTAAATATTCTTATGTCGGTTGTTCCGTAAGGTACTATTTTTGCATAAGGCGATATTTTAGATAATTGTAATTTATTATAAAACACTTGAAAATTTTCAGGTATTTCTATTACCATTCTTCCAGAAGAATCTTTAAATATCTTTATTCTTGTGTTCTTGTATTCTAGGAACTTTAAATCATTCACTGTTGGTTTCTTTCCTTTCATAGCTTCTTCAAAAATCTTCTTCAATCTTTCTGCATCTGCTTGGCTCATTACTTTTTGTTTTAATTCTTTTGCTTTAAATCCGAAAGTCCCTTCTTTTGTTCCTGTTTTTCTCACAGCTATTTTCTCATTTACTGCGTTTTTTATGAAATTCCATTCTTTTGGAGAAAGATTAGTTGCTTTAGATTTAAGCAGTTCTAATGTCTTATCTCTTAAATTTATCCTAGCAGTTGCAGTAAAATCCATATTTCTCGTTTTAATTATGTTATTTGCTGTTTTAGTTATCACATCATCTGATTTAGAAAGCAAATCATCTATTTTTCTTGATCCTATTTGTAGTATTGTGTTTCCCGAAATCCTTTTTCCGTTTCTCGAATATATTGAATATACTGCATTAAGTTTTCCTTCAGCAGTATAAAACAATTTTCCCCGTATTATTCCTTCTAATTCTTTTGTTACTTTTGGAACTCTGTTTGTTATTTCAGTATATGTTTTAAGATTTAATTTTATATTTCTATTATCTCCTATCAATCTAGCTGTAGCTAACCTTTCTACTTCAAATTTAGTTACTGGTTTTCCTTTCAATACGTCTATTCCTTTATCTATTACTTTTCCTGTTAAAATATCTAGTCCTGCTTCAACTCCCGTTCTTGTTACGCCATAAATAGGTCTAGTCAAAATATCTTTTCCAACTGATTTAATGTATTCTTTAGTTCCTTCAGCTATTTCGTTTAAACCTATTCTTCCACTTACAACATTTTTAGCTATTTCTGGAATATTTTTTATTCCTGTTCCATATGCAATTATTCCTGCTTGTGTTCCTAATCTTAATTCTTCATCAGTTGTTTTATATCCTTGTTCTAATTTTTTCAATGCTCTCAAATAAGGATTATTTATTTTCGCTATTTGTTCTCTCGATCGTATTTCAGAAAATCTAATTCTACTCATTTCCTCATCTATCTTATTCTGTGCATTTTCAAATAATCCCTTTGGCACGTTTGCTTCTCTTAAAACTGTTGGCATCTTAGGAAGTTCTTTAACTCTTGGAATCTCTTTAACTTTCTCAGGAGTTCTTGAACCTTCAATCCCTTCTATTTTAGGGATTGCTGTAATATCTTCTTCTTTAGGAGATTTTATCCTTTCGTAAGATCCTCCTTTAGTTAAAATCACGTCTTTTTTTTTCACTTCTTCTGGAAGTAATTCTACTGTTTGATAATAATATGTTGGCGGTGCTGTTGTTGGCCTAGTTGTCGTTCCTGATTCTTTTACTGTTTCTTGTTTTTTCTGTAATTCTGCATTCTTTTTTGCTAAACGGTATTCGTATTTTTCTCTAGAATATTGACCTTTCTGCGAAATATATCTATAAATCGAATCCCTGTCCAATATTTCTCCCGAAGATAATCTAGAAATGACATTTTTAGCTTCAGTTATTTGGGAATCTAGTTCCCTCAAATCCCCTTTATAACTAGATGTGTCTTTTCCTTGTTTTCTTGCTTCTCTAATTCTTTCGACTTGTCTATCGTAAGACTTTTGCCAATTGGCGATACTTGTGTTAAGTTCAGATACTTTGCTTGACTGAACCGATTTAATTCGTCCAATCGCCTTAGAAACGGCTTGTTTGAATTGTTCCCTAAATTTTGGTTCTACTTTTGACACGTTCTCGTTGTAAAAACTACTTGCATTATTTTGGACGTCTTGAATTGTTCCAAATTGTGTTAAATAAGATAATGCTGAATTTTCTAATGAAGAAACATAATTCTTTTCTTTTTGTATATCTATGAGTGATCTTGTTCCTTGTGATTGCATTCCTGTTTGTGTTCTTTGCATAGTTGAACGTGAAGGAACATTTCTCAAAGATACATTTCGGGGTTGCTGTTGCCTAATCATATTTCGTCGTTTGATTTATTCAATCTTTTTCTTAATGTGTTAAAATTTTTAAGTTTTCTCTTATTGTTGTTTTCTAAACGATTTTCTTCCTTAAATAAATTTATTGTTTTACCAGTGAACTTCCAAAATCCTAGCCAATCTAAAACTTTAGCTATCCCTAATAAAAATATTGCTAAAACTATCCAAGATATGAAATTCATTCTTTATTCTCCTGAATCATAAGCATTATTGCAACTAACATAAAGCTGAACGCAAATTGACAGACACTCTTATAATTTTGTATGAATCCTAACTCTATTTCAACTAATCCGAAAATGGTCGCTATTGCTAAAGAAATAACTAATGCTCTTAAATCTGTGAATCCGAAATCTCCTAGAGGACTTTTATCACTCAAAGTAAGATAAACTACTAGAGTTATCAAGAGCATAATGAAGAAGCCCATATATCCTGATGTTCCTGTGTTCGCTTGACTTATAACATTATTCATTACTTGATTTGGATCTGTGCTAAGGTTCGCACTAAAAGAAGTCACGTTACTTAATTTACTTAGGTTAAGACCTATTTGTACGGGTATTGCTAACATCATTTTATCACTTTCAACCAAAACATTAAACCTAATAAAACAGTTAATGAGTATAGTAGTATGTTTAATACGTCTTTGAATGGTTCTAAAGGTAAACCTAGCCCCATTATTATAGTTGAAGGTACGTTGTATATCAGTTTGAAGTAATTCTGTTTCTTATCTGCTTTGTTCTTAAAATAGTTAGTCACAGCCAACTGATCTGTCGTCGAAGGTGTTCCGATGTCAGAAGTATCACCCACTAAATCTTCAATTTTCAAGCCAGAAGTATTAGTTAAACGTATTGCTTCAAACCCCGTACTTGCTTCTTGTCCGGTTATTGCAGCAACATAGATTATGCTTTCTGAATCTAAAGTAATATTTGGATTTGATAATAATGCATTTCCGCACGATATTACTCCTGTTAGAACTAAACCTACTAAAAGAGCTACACTCACATAAAATTCAGGTTTTGTAAATGCCATTATTCTGTGTCCTGCTGTTTTCTAGCAAACCAAACTATGCTTAAAGATAATGTTGTTTTGAATACTGCAAAAGCAACCATTAAAGTATTTGGTAACATAAAGAAGCTACCCCAACTTAAAAATATTGCTAGTATTCCGAATAAAGTAATGTTCTTTGAATATAGTGTAAAAGCTAAACAGACTACCCATGCCATTAATATTGCTGCATTTAGTACTGTTCTAGGGAAGGTTTCCTCTATTGATTCTATTGTAGGATAATAGAAAGTTTCTAATATTCTGTCTGTTGTTCCTTGTTCGATATATACTTTAGCAACGTAATAATTACTTCTGTTCAATAAATATGAAACTCCTAGATTCTGGATAGCAGAAGTCGAATTTAAACAACTCTTTGTTATTGAAACTGAACCTATAAAGTATTCAGTACATATCTCTAAAGGAAGCCCGTTAATCGTGTAGAAATTAGTCGATATTGTTGAAACGTTGTTCAAGAAAGTTTCATCTATGTCATAAACTAAATTATCTTCTGGCAACGCTGTAAATGAAGAAGAATAATAAAGATAAATGTTTCTTACTTCGTTATCAGTCACAATTATTTCTGGCTCTAAAGAAGCAGTATAAACTTGTCCGTTTATTGTTTTTGTCGCAATCAAATCATAAGTTTTTGTTCCTAGTTCTATATTGAAAGCACATTCGCCGTTACTATTTGAGATACATTCTGATACTTCTATGAATGTTAAAGTTATTGGATCGTATTCCCTTAAGATTACTCTTACTCCTGAAATCTTATATAATCCTGAAGAAAGTGTGCTTACAAATAAAGTTCCTACGTTTGATTGAGATAGATTCAACAAATAGAAATCTATTGAAACATTACTTATTCCGTTGTATGTAAAAGTTTGTTGCTCTGTTCCGTATCCACTGCTTAGTGCTTGTGCCACATAATCGTTTGCTAAAATCGATATGTTTGTCTTTGAATATGCTCCAGTATTTGTTGAATCATTGAAAAGTGTTAAAAAATATAAAGACACATTTCTTAATAAAAGATTGTGTGTTAATCTATCAAAAATATTTACTTTTATTGTTGCTTTGTAAATAGTATAATTTTTAGTAAAAGGAATGTTCGCACTTGTTAAAGTTTCTGTGAATGTTAATGGGGTGACGTAACCTATTTTATCATATACGTGAAATGAATAAGTTCCTGTTTCATTTGATGTTAAAGGAATACTAGAAAAATTAATCATCCCTGCTACATTTGTAATTCTATTCAAGCTATATCCTGAAGGATAAGTTATTTGAATTAATAACCCTTGAATTGCTGTTGCCGAATTGTCTTTGAAATATAATTTATTTATTGCATAAGTCATATTTATGTTCTTGTTTGTGCTTGAATTTTTAGTGAAATAACTGTTCATGAAATCTTTTGAACTTATCATAAAAGTGCATGTATTGTAACAATATATTTTTGTAGTGTTCTGTGCGTTCAGATAAATATATGTTCCGTTTGATACGTTAAAATAAGCTATCGGTTTATTGTTGCTCTTATTTCTTGGGAAAATGTATTGATATGTTCTATTTAATGTTATTGTTAAATTCTGGCTCGTATTCTTATTGTAAACTATTTGTGTTTTAAAGTTTACTGCTGAAAATGTCAAATTATTATAATTGTTATTCTGTAAAAATATCTTGGTATTCTTATTTATGTTGTTGTATGTTGTTGTTCCTGTTGTTACGTTGAAAGTTAAACTGCTTGAATCGAAATTGCTTTTTACATTTGCGTATAAGAAAGATCGCGTTAGATTACCTTGAATTGTGTTTGAGTGTGCTGAGAAGTTGTAATTTAGGTAAGTTTTATTGAAGTGGTTGCTGTTGTTGTAGAATGTGATATTATATTTATATTTAGTTGCGAAGCTAGAGTTTATTCTCGTCGTTATTGTTCCTGTTGATGTATATTGCGTCCTTATTGTTGAACCGTTCTGGATTCTGACACTGAAACTATTGATTGTGCTTCCGTTATAAGTTGATTTTGCTGTGATTGTTGCGTTTGGTGAAATAGAATAACCAATATAATTCAATTTTGGTTTACTTGCAGATTCTGAACTTTCAAATCCCATTCCTCTGTCTGTTGCATCATAAGATTCTGGAACAGATATTATTTTGAGTGTTGATAATTTATCTGTGTCTGTTAAAAATTGATTTGATAATGTTAAATTAAAGTATTTTGCAAATGTAAAAGTATTTAATACTTTTGTATAAAATGGTGTTGAATTACAATTTAATACTTCTGTTGCTTGATTATTCCAAGTTATGTTGTTTTCGTTGAATATATCATTACAATAATAGAAATAAATGCTTATTCCGGCTATTGCACCAGTGTATGTTCCCACCATTCCTGAAAAATTTGCAGATGTTAAAATTAATCCTGTTGAGTTTATTAATACATAGCTTCTTTGATTTCTATTTGTGTTTTTTGAAACTACAAATAGAGAATTTGAAGCATAATTAGTATTAGGATTTTCTTGTACTACTGGTGCATCTATTGTAATATTTCTAGTTGAATATGCGCTTACCATTCCAGAGAACAGTTCAAGAAGTAGGAAAGTGAATACTAGTCCTATCAATATTTTAGATTTCATTTCAATAATCCGTAAATCCCCTTGACTTTTCCTTTTGATAACGATTTTATCTTGTGGTGTAGATTGAATGGTTTAAATAAGTTCGGTTCTTTTTGTCTTACTCTATAATTATTATCAAATTTCTTCACCGGATTTTTCTTATTCAACAGTTTAAAGCCGTTCGATAAAACCCAGTTCTTTACTTTTGCCTTATTATCGAAAACTTCTCCGTTGAAAATCAGGCATTGTAACACCCATTTATCTTTTTCCATTCTAAATCTCTCCATGATCTTTATCTTTTCTTTCATTGAATTTAGTAAAATCCAAATCTATGAAATTTATTATAAGACAAATTGATAACAGTATTAAGTTTATTACTCCTGCATTGTTCAAGTAGAAATTAAACATTGGTAGTTTTGGCAGTATTGTAGGAAATATCACCATAAATTCATCTTTGAACCAAGTACTTATCTGAATAAATAACCCGCCTACAAAAGAAAGTATTATTATTCCGAAAGCCACGAATGATAAAAGACTAAAATAACTCTCTCTTTTCGCATAATATGAGTATCCTAAACTACTTACGATCATAGAAACAAAAGATAGTAACCACATCATATCCAAGTAATCTATTATTTTTGGATAATTATTCGCTAGATTTTCTGCAACTGTTAAATAAGACGCAGGAATAGTTCCCGAAGTCACAAAGTCACTAGTTATTCCATATAGTTTGAATATAATCTGATCGTTAGTTGTAACAATTATCAAAGAATAAGTGAATATTGCTAAAATGCTTATGAAAGAAAATATTAAAATCATTCCAAATACTTTTCTTATAGACCATTCTTCATCTTCATCTTCTTCTTCCTCTGTTTCATCTTCCAAATAATCTTCATCATCAATCATTTTAGTCCGTGTTTGTTATTCTCTATGTTTCTCATGAGTTCCTCTACGTTTGGATCTTTCATATCCATATTACCAAATTTCAATAACAAAGGTATTCCGTATCTTAACAAATCTACCCCGCATATTATCAGGAACACTATAAAGAATACCGAATACAGTGTCAAAGGTAATGTAAAAAATTCCCAGAAACTATACTGTGGCGACATAAGTATCAATAAATATGGGCTTGATAAGATACATGCAATTGATAGAATATATAATATTGAACGCATTACTGCTGTTGTTACAAAAATTGTTTTCTTTTGATGTTTCCAAATATAGAAAACATAAAGTGCGGAAAGACTTAAAAAAATAATTAGTACTAACCATTTGGCAAAGTTTGAAAATTCTTGCAAATATATATTTTGCAATTCTAAAGATATGTTTTCAAATGCCATTTTTTATTTAAATAGACTATAGCTATATAATCTTTTCTAAATTTTTATTGGTTTTCCTTGTTCTTCTTCTCTACTAGCATTTATTCTTTTTACTTCTGCTTTTCCTATATCTATGTATGCTTGATTCGTTTCTATCTGGAAACCTAGAAGTTTCGTACATTCTGCTTGCGTCTTTATGCAAATTCCACTTGCACTCTCTCTTTCTCTTTCTGCCAAAGTGTTCTCTCTTTTTGAAAGCTGTACATTCCAGAATACTCCTACGACAAATAATATTACGATCAATATCTTAACGACTAATCCGAACCAACCTGCAAAAGGATCTTTAGTACTATCTATGTAATCTCTATCTAGTATATCTTGGGTTTCTTTGTAGTGTTTTTTATTTGCTGAAACCTCAG
Source organism: uncultured Candidatus Saccharibacteria bacterium (assembly GCA_964410185.1). Classification (GTDB taxonomy): domain Bacteria; phylum Patescibacteriota; class Saccharimonadia; order Saccharimonadales; family JAUPVS01; genus JAUPVS01. The sequence continues at coordinate 10,667 of CAYPFM010000006.1, forward strand.
GTCTTAGCGTCAATAATTCTCCTTTCTCTTTAGGCATTTTGTAGAACTCAGGGATTAGTTCTCCGTCTTGTACTAAGTAAGACATACAAGGCATACCGTCAGATTCTATTATTTCAAAAGAACCCTCTCCTGAAGTTTCTATTGCATATTTAGTTACTTTCAAAAGTCGTAGTTTATTTTCTTCACTCACAATATTTACTTTAACTTCCTTTTCAACAGTTATTTCTTTTCCGTCTTTTTGTTTTTCTTTATCCAAGATAGTTTTAGTTATTATCTTTCCGTCTTTAATGTCCTTTATCCTATCTTCTTGTTCCTTTATCGCAGTTTCAAGTTCTTTTATCTGTGATTCTTTTGTATCAGTTCTAGTTTTCAGCTTGTATTTTATATCAGAAACACAGGCATCAGTCAAAACACTCAATTCTTCCTTGAATTTATTTTCATCGCTTATAAGAATTACGTTTCGGTTATCGTCTTTAGTCATTTCTGCTTCAAAGACACCTATCTCGACAGGAGTATTGTTTCTTGGCCTGTGGATTCTTATCCTTACTTTGTTTTCTGTTATCTTCTGTTCTTTCTTAGATTCTTTCTTTTTCAATCCTATTGCTTCAAGAAATCCCATATCAATTCAACTCCAAATCTTCTAATAGTATTTTTTTATCTATCTTATCAGGACACTTAGAAATAAATTCTTTCAGTTCTGTTCCAGTAAATGCTTTTTCTGTTTCAAGATAAACTTTCAATTCTTTATTTTTTCTTAATCTTTTATAAGTATTAGTCTTATCCATTAGTTTTTTCAAGAACTCAGAAATGTTGTGTTTTTCTTTCCGTTCTTCTTTTTTTGCGAATATGTGAAAACTCATATTGGATCTCCTACCTTAATAGGATTATTTTCTTCCTTATTCATCCCGAAGAAATCTCTCAACATATTCTTCGAGTTACTTGCATTTATTATATCTCCTATGTTTTTCATTATGCTAAAGAAAGTCATAGAAATAACCATATAGTTCTTTGAAGGTACTTCTCCGTAAGAATTGAATAATAGTCTATTCATTTGTGTGCAAGTAATCCACTGTTGTTTCGCCCAACTTTCTTTATTCTTGCTAGAAATTAGTATTATTTCTTTAGAAAATGCGTGAAGCAATAAAATCAATCCTTGTATTACTTTTTCCCCACACAAAGCATTTCCTTCATAACCCATTTTTTCTCCGTTGTTTTTCCACATATATCCGTGAAGTCTATACTCAAATTCAGAAATGAGTTTTTGTATCTCGAAAGTCTTGTTTTCTAGCTTTGTACTATTCAAATCTATTTCGTCGGCTAAGTTTAACATAAGTTTTAATAAACTTAAGTAGTATTTAAATTTTACTAAAATTAAGAAAAGTTTAAATAGTTTATATCATTATCTTTGAAAAATGGTTAAACACATAATGCTTAAAGATGAAAACTTCATAAAAGAATACATTAAGTACAAATCACTTTATCAGGCAAAAGATAGTAAAGAGTATTCTGATGAAGATTTCATTAAAGAAATATTGAAGGTGGCCAGAATATGACTGAAACTGTTAGTAAAGAAGAATTTGATTTGTTTAAACAAACACTTATTGATAAGTTTAATTCTCTTGTTGATATAATGAAAGCAAGAACTAATCCTGATTGGGATTCTTTGAAGTTTGATTCTTTTTCAGACTATTCTGATTTTGGCAATTCTGAAAGTGCTTCAAATGATGATCTGTTAGATTCGGATACCATCACTCCTGAAACTGAATCGAAAACATTCATATGATAATATTCTTCAGGATTTAATTCTTTTCCAGTCTTTTCTTTATAGAACTCATTTGTTATCTTCTGAAATCTGTAATCCAAAATGTAATAATTGTAGTTTTTGAAATTATCTATTTTATCTGAACACCAAGTATAAGTATGTTTTCCATTTAAATCTGAAGAATAAGTTACATTAAGACATTGATAATTTAAGTTTATTGGATTAAGAATAAGTTCTATTGAAAACATCGCTATTGCGATTAATATTGCTATTATTGTTGTAGGTTTCATTTTATATAAGAAAAAAAGGGAACGAAAGACGTTACCGTTATCCGTTCCGATTGGCTTATTTATGAGATTTTACTCACATAAATCCGCCTGAAGATTTCTTAGCAGCTTTCTTCTTTCCGAATGCGTTCTGCAATAGTGGTGAGAATACTTTCATTATCACTACTAGGGAGAGCAATCCGAATATGAAAAGCAGACCAGTATCTATCGCTGCAAACTGGGTTGCAGTGTTAGTAATCTGCGTTCCAATCGCAGTATTGATTGCAGCAGGAACATCAATAGTTCCGCCGATTGCAACCTGTGCGACTGATCCGATTATCAACAGATAGATGAACAATAGAATCTTCAGTACTCCGTAAACTCCAACAATCTTCAAAAGCATCGATATAGAGCTCAACAGATCAACTGATTCAGCCATTTTGTATCACCCCTGTTCCTTTGGATTCTCGTAGCATCATTTAAAGTAAGATAATTATTCAGATATTTAAACTTTTCTTATTTATTTGCATCTCTATAGAATGTTTTTGGCTTTTCTTGAATGAAATCTACTTCTTCTTTGAATTTATTTGGTGTTAAATCATCTATTTCTTCATCTTCTTCTTGTTCTTCATTGAAAGATTCGTCTTTTCTTGTCCTGTTTTCATCATTGTTCTCCATTCTAGCCATAGCATCGTATCTTTGTAGCTTCTGTTCGTCCATATTGAATATGTTCTTTACTCCTTTGAACCATTTCTTCAGTAAAGAGTATCCTGCTTTCTCTGAAGGTTGAGTTAAATCGAATGTTCCCCATTTCTTGAAATCTGGAACTTTTCTGTAAAGCCAATAACATACTAGTTCAGTAGTCTTTACTCCGTTAGCCAATCTTCTTTTCTTGTTTTCTTTTTTAATGTATTTGTCATATTCTTCCTTATCAAATCCCCATTTATTCTCGAACTTGAATTGGTGTATCATTAATTCTTTGGGTAGAGAAATATAATAATCTTTTTTCCTATCTAGTTTTTTAGATAGTGTGTTGAGTATGTCTATCCTGTAAATGTTCTTTTTCCAATATTGACTATAAATGAAATTTCCTCTCGGTATTAAATAAGTGTCAATTATTCCTTTCTTCAACATTCCCGTTATCGTATCGTTTTCCATTTGACAATCAAATATCAAGTTTAATCTTGAAAGTGAAATTGATATATCCATTTCTCCTATCTGTTGCATATTCAACATAATTATTCTCAACATCTTTCGAGATACTCTCATATCATATTTAAACTCTCTTGGATCTTGATCTCTGAAGTTCTGTCTGTTTAGTTCGTTTGCTTCATCTAAAGTCATTATCCTGAAATAGTCGTTAGGATTCTGTATGTCCATTTCGTTAAGCATAGACATAATACTAGAGAAGAACATTCTAGTTATGTTGTACTCATAATCTATCAAACCCATTTTATTTAGAACTGTATAGAACCATAGTAATAATTGAGAACTCCAACAAGATTTCCCAGAACCTTCCTTACCACAATTACAAATATAAATATCCATTTCGTTGAATATCATTTGTGTTAGAAGTATCAAGAGTTTCTTCACTACTAATCTATCATAATGAATGGTCTGCCCTAAGAAATCTATTTCTAAAATTGGATTTTCTATTATTTTTCTATACTCTTTAAAATTGAATTTAGGGAATACTTTCTTTAAGTTCTTATCTTTATAGATTTGTTCTAACTTATCTAAGTCAAGAAAGTTTCCCTTGCTGTAAAATAATTCCAGTTCTTGATCTTCTCGTAACTTACTTGAAAAGTCGAAAATATATTTACTTGCTTCCTCTATCCTAACTATATCTTGAAATGTTCTATGGTTTCTATGTTCTAAATCTTTCAATACTTTCAAAGCAGTAGTAATTTCTTCATTCTTTTTAGAAAGAATATCTGAAAGAATCATTTCTTGTTCATCTTTCAATTCATATCCTTGTTCTAATTCTTTATCTATCTCTAGCAATTTACTTATTCCGCTTTGAAGTGTTTGGGATTCAGTCATCGAACAATTCCTCTTTAGTTATTCCGAATGTCTTTATGTCGTTACGCATATTCTGAACATACCAACCCCTAATCAATCCTTTAGAATATACTTTGTTCTTCAATAGTTCTTCAGGAGATTTATTTTTATTCTTGTGTTTTATTATTGAATCTGCCACTAGAATAATTATCAGAACTATCATTACAATTAGTCCTAATACTTTGGCCCAAAAAGGAAAGCTAATCATTTTCACTCCTGTGATTTAAGATAGATGTATGCTAACAACAGCAGAACAAATATTACTATTACTGCACCTATTCTTACCGACCAAGGTATATTTGCTGCCCACAAAATTGTTGATTCCAACCATTTCCACATTTTTACATCATCTCCTTCACACTAAACTTTTATCTATCAACACCTTTTCAGATGTCTTAATCAATATGTTCTTTTGAGATAGGGAGTAATTGCACAAGAAATATATTTTTTCCAATATGCTTTTTATGTCTGCCGATAGTTGTTTAAGTTCTTTTCTTTTACTTTCACTCAACTCATTTTCTTCTATCTGGATTATGTTTCTTACTGTTTCTTCTTCATTGTAATAATCTATAAGTATTTTGAATAGTTCTTCTATCCAAAACTTTTCCCTTTTACCTATCAAATAAGAATATGTGTAATAATAACCCATAGTTTTCTTTATGTTTGAAAGCATATCTTTATAACTGAAATGACTTATACTATCTATCATTTCGTTTCTATATGCTGTTAGTTGTGAATAGAACTCATCAAAGTTTTCATAACGAATCATCTTAACTATATCTGATGTAGTCACAGCCATTGACTTTTGGAGAGATTCAAAAATCTCTGAAGCCACTTTTAATGACTTTGTTAAATAATTAAGATACAGCTTATCCTTCTCTAATCTTTGACTTGAACTCAAATCCTTTTTTTTAGTCAATAAATTTGCATAAATTTCGTCTTTTAGATATTCTTCTTCTAAATCATCAATTTTAGATCGCAGTATTTTTCTTTGAAGAATATCCATATAATGCGATACATCTGAAAAGAATCCACTAAGACTTTGTATAGCTTCTAAAAAATTATCTTGATTTATAGTTATATTCACATTCCCTAAAGGATTGTAAAGACTTTTAATTTTTAATCCACTTATTTGATCGCATAGCTTCTTATGATTCTCGTAAAATCTGGCAAATTCGCCACCGTAGATTGAGAACTTGACTTCTCCCTCGCGGAACATCTTTTGATTCTTTGAAAAATTCGCCATTTAATCTCTTGATGTGCTACTCTTATTAAAGTTTTTCGGTTTTTGGAATCTTGGAAGCCTTGCACAGTCTAACTGGTGGGCTTGTTACTTTTTTGTTGTTTTGTGTCCTCTCGGCTTGGTAATGCATTATAATTGTGTTTAAGACTTTGTAAAGCTATCTTGATTTTTGTAATTACTTTCCAAGAAACGTGGTTGAAACTTGCTGTGCCAAACTGTCTGTAACCACATTATAATATAGTTATAGCCTTAAATGATAGAATATAATCGAGGGAATGTATAGAAAAATAGAAAAAAAATTATGAACAAATTTGATTTTTTTAGCCCAATCTATCTTTTAATACATCATCATATGTTTTGTATTTTAGATCTGTTCCCTTCAATTGCTTCAATTTCAGCAAAGTATCTTTGCTTATTTTTATCGTTTCAGTTAGTTTCTTTTCCATTTACTCCCTCACTTTTTCCCATACTGGAATTATCACGAAGAACCAAGCTATGAACATAAATGATAGTTGCATCAACCAATCAAGTACTTTCATCTTTGTCAAAGGATCTAGATTGAATATAGTTACAAACCATATCGCAAGGAAATTTATTCCTACAATCCAGTATCGCAAATAGTTCTTTTTCTTTTTAGGTTCTATTGAAACAGTTATTTTGCTTTCTTTTGTCTTTTGCATTGAAATCTTCTCCCGAAAGCTATTTGCTTTCTATAAAATACTATAAATATGACTGCTTTATATACTTTTCTGTTTTTTACTCTTTTTATGCAAAATACTACTTGTTTCTTAATCTTTGCTCAGAAAATGCTTTTTTCTGTCTTAAACCCCAGAAAATGAAAAATACTGCAAAAACTACTAATCCTATCAAAAACCATTCAAAAAGAGATAGATCGTAAAACCATTTAGTAATTCCGTTCAAAAATCCGGATATTCCCCCGGTTATTCCTATTGCCACTGTTCCAGAATCAACCATTTTTAACCACCTTATTCATAAAACTAATGCTTATTCTCAATTTGAACTCTTTTTCTATTCTCTCTAGTGTTTCCTTTTGACAATATGATTTATTGAGTTCTTTTATCCTTTCCTTCAATTCTAGTACTTTGGAAGGACTTATTTGCACTTTTTTCCCGTCCAAATTAGTGAAATACCTTCCCCATTTCTTTCCTTCTCTTGAAATAGTTATTCCTTGACGTTTATGATATGATTTTTTTACTGCGTCAGATATGTTTTTACTGTATCCTTCTGCTAAATAAGAATCTATTGAACTCATAACATATTTAGACATCTTTATACCTAAAGTATCCGATTCTAGCACGTTTAAGTTCTCTTGATTGACACTAAATAGGTTTATTCCGAACCAGTACCTTAGAAGTGTAAAAAGCGTCCCATATTCAATATTTCGCATTATACGGTTAGAATCAAAGACATATAGATTTATGTCTTTCTTTTCATAATTTCTTAACAATAAGTCCGAAATTGTTGTTTTACTTGCATTAAAACAAATATTTAGTATCTCCAAGAACTCCGTCCTGTTCTGAATCTTATCTATATCATAAGCTGATCCTTTTTCCTTAAATATTTTACAATCTTCTTCTTTTAGGTTGAATTTCTTTAAAATTGGTGGAAGTTGATCTTCTAGTACTTGCTGTTCGGTCTTTTCTTCTCCATTTTGACCTTTTAAGTCTTGTTTAGATACTCTTAAATAGATTATGTTCATTTTTTCAACCTTGTCCAGAAATAAGTATCTGCAGTGAAAAAACTTTTCATTTCATCATTATAGAAAAGTATTCCTTCTTTCATTCTTTTTAAGAATTTATCAAACTCTTCGTTATCTAATTCTACTACTGAAACATTTGGTTCAGGAGTTATTTCTAAAACTCTCAATTTGTAAAAACTCATTTTTTCACCTTCTTTGGAAACAATATTTCAAATATCCATTTTATATCTTCCCAAATTATTCTAATTATTACTAACCAAAAACAAATTATGAAAAATACTCCGAAAATATGTGCTATTGTGTTTGTCATCTTTCTAAATTTCTCTTTTTTTGATTACATTTTAAACAAAGACATCTTAAATTCGAATTTTCATTAGTTCCTTTTTTACTTAAAGGTATTATGTGATCTATTGTTAAATTTTCAATAGAACCGCATATTTCACAACAATTCATATTTATTTTAGAAATGTCTAATTTGCCTATTTCTGCCTTTCCTAAATAAGATATTACCCTTTGACGAGGCTTATTTAATTTTTTATCCCAATATGCTTCTATCAAATAATAATAAGGATATTTTATCTTACTTCCTTTTTTCTTTATATGTTTGATTCTTATAAACATTTTTACCTCATTTAAAATTAAAAATAATATTGTAGTTACACACTATTCTTAACCTATGTATTTTGGTCTTAACTCCTTAAGGCCCGATGTTTCAGGCATTTCTACTGTTTGTTCTTTTTGGACTAAAAGAACTTTTAGTGCCTAACTGATGTAAATTGTTTATATCTACTTCATCTAGTATTTCACAAATCAAATCATAACAGTCATTATGATCTTGCGTTGTGAAGTTATATTTACTAGATAAAGTCATTAATGTCTTTTCCAGCTGCAATATTTTATCCTTTTCCATTCATACCACCTTATTTTTAAAAATAACAATCATACTTGGAAATGGTGCAGGTTTTCCTGAATCATCAAAACATAATCTTCCTTTAATGAATCTTAACTCTGCTTGATTGTAAATAAATTCGTGAAATGCCTTAGTATCAGTTCTTGACGGAATTAACATTACGATTGTTTTATCTTTTTTCCATTCTTGATGACATTTTCTTATCCATTTATCAAGATATTTATAAGGTGGATTTACAAATATGTTAATTCCGCTCCAATTACTACCCAACATATCTATTGGATGAATTGTGTCTTTTGAAACTAAACAAGGATCAAAATCAAAATTAAATTCTTTATTTAATTCTTCATAAATATTTTTAGGAGTTTTCCAATCTTGTCTTTTTGATGTTAATAGTTTTTTGTGAAACATTTATACCACCCTATAAGTTGTTGAATCTTTCAAAAACACATCTCCATTTTCAATAAATTTATCTATTAGTTCTACTCCAAATAAAGAAACCAGTAAATCAGCGTTATTTTCAGGAATTTTGGCAATTATTTCCTTAATTTTAATCAAATAACTAGGGTAGCTAACAAAACTACCTTTTTTATACTCTATTATTTCTAAATTTTTTGAACTAAAAGGAATAGAAAAAAGGTGGTTAATTTGGTTTGCTTGGTTATTTGCTACTTCTTCGTGACTGTTTTCTGCTGAAAAAGTGCTTAAAACTCCAAAATCATAGCTTTTTTTGGTGTTTTCCTTGAAACTTATATTTTTCCACATATATTCTTTTATTATGTTTTGTTCCCTAAATTCAGAAACACCCATTTCTTTGGTAAGATAATTTTTTATTGCTTTATCTCCAACTTGTTCTATTTTATTCTTTCTGCAATAGTTATTATATACTTTTCTTAGTTCATCTTTCATTATATAAGTACCATATTCTTCTTGTAAACATTCAGAGCAAAATGCAGCAAAAGAATCGGCAGCCTTAATCCACCTGTCCTGAATGTTCTTATTGCTTGTAGTGTAAGTAAAATGACCTTTTTCAAGCAATTTATCTAGGCCATCTAAAGCCCAATTAAGTAATCCTGATAATTGTTCAGGATCACAAATATAAGAAACCATATCATTTTTTCTTATTTTACATAATTTTTTATCTTCTTCTGATAAAGTAAGCATTTCTTCTTCATCTACGAACCTATATGGAAAGTTAATTAAAATCCATCTAGACCAAAATCCTATACTATTATCTGAACTTCTTGGTAATTTATTACAGGCAAATATCAATTTAGCATAATTGATAAAATTAAGATTATTTAAGAATTTTCGTCGCACACCTATATAATCATTACCAGTTAATGATTTAAATATGCCTGTTTCTTTAATAAAAGTATCAGGAATATCCCCACCAACATTAACTAGTTTTTTATGCAATTCAGATAAATCAAAACTAGTATCATCACAGATCTTCTGCAAACTTATTGCTGCTGAATTTTCAGAACCAACAAATCTCTTAATTAACTCTAAAAATTGACCTTTTCCGTTTCTACCTTTGCCAAGTAGCATAAATGCCTTTTCAATAGGATATGATTTATATAAAATATATCCAAAGAACTCCTGCAACAATATAATATCATCATCATATTCTATTATATCTTCAAAAAATTCAATTATCTTATCACATTTCAATTCAGGAACATAATCTACTGGTATTTTACTGAAAAACCTAGTATTTTCATCAAAAGGCATTAAAATCCTTGACTTTATATTAAGAATACCGTTATTTACTGCAATTTCATTAATATTTTCTTTAAAGAATTGTTCTTCATCAATATAAGTATCAGCCCTAATCTTATCTTTGATATTATTGCAAAAAGAAGAATTATAAGTGTGTTGTAAAATAAGTCTAGTAACTTCTTCAATGTATGTTTCTCCGTTAGGTATGTATATTCCTTTATCATAGATATATACTTGCGAACCAGAATCTTTTCTAGTTGTATATAATTTAGTCTTGCTTTTGATGTATTCAACTATCAATTCGGTAGCTTTATCTCTTTCCTTTCTGAGTAAAAGCATTAAAACTTGAGATTGAACATCAGCTAAATCAGGAAAATGGAATTTTTTCTTTAGCTTTTCAAGATCATCAGATAATTTCTTATTATCTTGTTTTATATTGAAAACAGATTCCCAATTTTCATCTTCTTTTTCAAGTTTCTTAGATTCTCTTCTCAACAAATAAAATCTATTTCTCCAATTAGAATCTGTCTGAAAATTTTTACAGAAATCTTCATTTTGACAATCTTCATCAGTCACAAATTCAAGACATTTATCAAAATCAATTTCATCTTTATTATGTGTTCCAGATAATCTTCTCAAATCACTTTTTTTCATATTGACACCCTACAAATTTAAAATAAAATCGTGCCAACTTTTTTCGCCTTTTCTAGTGAGAAGTTTTTCATATTCTGCATCTTCTAAAGGTATATTCAAAGTTTTCATTTAATCACTCTCCATACTTTAATAACTAACTAAATAATAAACTAATATATAAATGTTTTGGTTTAGAATAAGAAAAAAAATTAAAATAATTAAAATCAATTAGAAACTACTGCAAAATTTGTCACTATCTCATTCAATTCGTTTGTATCTGCATAACAAACTTTTTCTTGATCTATCCACTGAACGAAACGTATTTCTTCCCAGATTCCTTTATTCAGCTGATAGAATTTACTGTCTTTTGTGCAAGAGAATCCTACAAACAAATTTCCTAAGTCTTTTGACTTCATTCCGTACTTTATTATTTGAAAGTAAGATGCGTTTGCTAGTCTTGGCTTGAAATAATCTATTCCGTTAATTGTTGTAAGTTGAACTCTTCCGCTTACTTCATTTTCTGATACAAAAATGTATTTTAGTATGCTTTTAGGGTTTTTTGATTCGAGATAAGTTCCTGAATGGTTTGCAGCAAGTTCTATTACTGGAAATGTTTCTTTTCCTTGTGCCTTATTTCTTCTTTCTCTTGTTGCGTGGCTTATTCCATTAGATTTTGGCTTTTCTAGTACTTTTGGTGCTACTGGTTCTATTTTATTTACTGTGACGTTCTTATAGAATCCCTCTTTAAAGACACCATAAATCGGATCTCCGAAGAAGTCATTAGTGAATACTACATCCCCAGTAACGTTGAATTTCTCTGCATAGATTCCGTTTGCACCATATTTTACATTTACTAGTTGCTTGAAATTAACTGTGTCCCCTTCGTTTGCACACTTGACGTAACCGTCAGGCGATGCGATTGCCGTTGATATCATTAGCACCAATAGTGCTACTGATACAAATAGTGTTTTTTTCATTTTATTTCACTTCTTGATTGTATTCTGCGTATTCTCTTTCGCAATCCCCGTTACAGAAATTATCTTGATTTGGTTTCAATAGTTTTTTACAGTTTTTACATTTTTTAGACATTCTGGTTCAATCTCCTTATATGTTAAAATCACTAATATGAATAATATTATTGAGAGTATTATTTCATAAAAACGTGTCAAGGATACCCGAAGATTTATCTTTGGGAGGAATTGACACTTTCACCTCAATCAATTTATCTGGAATCAATCTATAATTTAATTCACAATTTTCACAGTACCACGACCTAAACTTTTCTTGAAGATATTCTTCAATTTTACAATACATCATCTTTCCACATTTTGGGCAAGTAATGTCTACTTGATTGAATGGTTCTTTTAACATATTGGAAACCCCACGCTTTAGCGTGATTTAGTTTGGGAGGATGTCATGTACTATTTGAAATATTCCTCCATGAATGAGAGTTACAAATGAAATCCAGAAACATATTGTCCAGATTCCGATTTTTAAATCTTGGTTCATTTTTCATCAACTATTTCTAATTCTTGTATTTTGTAACAAAAAATTCCTTCTTTCAATGATTTTTTAGAATCTTCTAAATTATCTTTAGTTAGTTTATCTCCTAAATATTTTAAATAATTATGATTTACCATTAAATTTACTATTGGCATTGACATAACTATTATTGTTCCAATAGTTTCAAAAATAGCAATTTTTTTTATTTTTATTGTTTTAAGTTTCATTAATTTCATCTCCTTGATTTATACAAAAAGGTATGGGTGTCTGCAATAATAAGGGCTGTTTGAATTTTGGTAGATTCTATGACTTCATTTCAGAAATCCAGACACCCATAATTGTGATTTTAGTATTTACTCCGTTCGCTCGAAATCCAATCTACATTTTCATCAAGTAAAATTAACTTGAAAACATCTTCATTTATGCTTTTCATAAATTTATTAAGCATTTTACCACATCCATTTAGATTCTTCTGCTTCTTCTAGTGTGTTTTTAGATCTGTTCTGTGTCATTTCGTTTAGTTTTTTGTATAGCATTTTTCAGTCCTCTTTGATGTTTAGTTCTTTCAATAGTTTCTTTTCTAATTGTTCCCAACATAGCATATATGTATTATGTGATACGGGTCTTATTTCTTTCAATTTATCTTTTATCTTCTCTTCCCATTCGCGGTCTTTCTGTGAAATAATGTTGTGAAGTTCTGCGTTTTCTTTCATTATCGCAGAAGATTTCATCTGATTGTTTGAGATTTTCAGTTCTTC
>CAYPFM010000007.1:0-18542 GCA_964410185.1 uncultured Candidatus Saccharibacteria bacterium
CCACCGAAAGCCCAAGGTTTCCTCCGCAATGTAAGTCAGCGGAGGGTTAGTCGGCCCTAAGGGAGTTCCTCGTTAAAGGGGATTAGCCCGATGGATAACCCGTTAATATTCGGGTACAGATTATGTATATGTAAGGGGGTAACAGAGGTGGAAGAACAGAGCCGGATCAGTCCGGTCCAAGCAGTAAGATAGTGATGGTTGGCAAATCCGCCGTTGCGTTTTAAGTCAAGCTGTTATGGAAAGATTCCAAGCAATTGGGATTAATTTTGTAGCTTTCAGCTCTCAAGAAAAGCCTCATTACGAGTCGTAAGACTCAAAATACATAGTTTACCGTACCGCATTACCGACACAGGTGGGCAAGTCGAGTAGACTAAGGTGATCGGGAGAAAGAGGTTCAAGGAACTCGGCAAAAAAGCTAGGCGTAACCTATGGGAGATGCCTTTCCGTAATTAGTTTTACGGACACAGCAAAAGAGTATTTAGCAACTGTTTATCTAAAACACAGGTCCCTGCAAAGCCGAAAGGCAACGTATAGGGGCTGACACCTGCCCAGTGCCGGTAAGTCAATGATTGCTGGCTGATCCAAGTAATTGGTGAGGTTGGTATCAAAGCTCCGGTGAACGGCAGCAGTAACTATAACTGTTCTATGGTAGCGAAGTTCCTTGTCGGGTGAGTTCCGACCCGCACGAAAGGTAGAATGACTGAATAACTGTCTTGAACCTCTACCCGGCGAAATTGAGATGGCTGTGAAGACGCGGCCTAGATATACATGGACAAAAAGACCCCGGGAGCTTTACTGTAGCTTGACATTTGCAAGCTTTTTCTAACTGTCGAGAATAGGAGGGAGCCGCAAGGCGCCAATGGAATACCTCTCTTTAGAATGAGTGAGCATTACCGCTAGCCGCACAAAAATACGGCAGTGGAACAGTGTCTGGTGGGCAGTTTTACTGGGGAGGTAGGCTCCTACAACGCAACGGAGCCGCACAATGGTCGGCTAACTCCGGATGGAAATCGGAGTGATAGCGCAATGGCATAAGCCGGCTTGACTGTGAGACCAACAAGTCGAACAGGTACGAAAGTAGGTCATAGTGATCCTGCGAGGCCTAGTGGTAGGCACGCAGCTTAACGGATAAAAGCTACCCCGGGGATAACAGGCTGATCGCATCCAAGCGTCCACAGCGACGATGCGGTTTGGCACCTTATGTAATACACATCGGGGCGCCTGCAGAGAAATTTGCATGCTTGGTTATTCAAAAACGCACAGCATAGAGAACTGTGTGAGAATAATAAATTTACTAGCTAAAATCGGTGAACACCGACTTGATCATATGCAATGATGAAAGGTCAACACCGAGGGAATCCGCCAGTTGGCGGACCCGTATCGACTGGATTCCATCTTTTGATGGATGAAGATAGAAGTTCTCATCTTTTGATGAAAATTATAACTTTTATAAAAGGCTAGCTCCTATGAAAATAGGATGAAGGTATAGTCAATGCTCTTGGTAACAAGGGAAGACGGTACAGAACTTGAACAGAATCTGTATTGTAGACAGCGATGTCGGCTCATCACATCCTGGGGCTGGAGAAGGTCCCAAGGGTCCGGCTGTTCGCCGGTTAAAGTGGTACGCGAGCTGGGTTCAGAGCGTCGTAAGACAGCTCGGTCTCTATCCTGTATATCCGTCGAAATTTGAGGAGGTTCGTCCCTAGTACGAGAGGACTGGGATGAGGGAATCCCTGGTGTGCCGGTTGTGGGCTGTAAGGCCTGCATCGCCGGGTAGCTAGATTCCCATCGGATAACCGCTGAAAGCATCTAAGTGGGAAGCCGTCTCCGAGATTAGATTTCATGTGTCGTAAGACACGAAGACCCCTTGAAGAATACGAGGTTGATAGGCTGGCAGTGGAAGCACCGCAAGGTGTTAAGCTTACCAGTACTAATGGTCAAGTAGTAGATTTTATCGACAAAATTTTTCCACCTTCAATTATTTTTCTTTAACGAGGGAAATAGTTGAGGGTATCTCTTCACTTACTAAGGAGCTCTTGCCTTTTTGGCAACTCTTGAAACATTTAAAAAAGAGAAATTTTCTGGTGATCCGAGCAGTGTGGTCCCACCTCTTCCCATTCCGAACAGAGAAGTGAAACGCACTAGCGCCCACGATACTAGGTTTTTCCTGGGACAATAAGTCATCGCCAGAATATTTCTCTTTTTTAGTTTTATCAACGCAATAAGCTTGATATGAGGGGTATGAAGTGTTATACTTCTACCACTTCACTGAAAGGATTATGACACATGGCAGATACATCTTCTAAAGCAACCTCAATGGCCGATTTAATGGCCAAACACTCTACATCTATTGTTTCATTTAAAAAAGGCGATACAGTTAAAGGTAAAATTACCAAAATATCAAAAAACGAAATTCTTGTTGATCTTCATGCAAAAGGTGAAGCACTCATTATTGAAAAAGACCCACGATTGATGAGACAACTTCTTAATAGTATCAGTGTTGGTCTTGACGTTGAGGCAACTGTTATTTCTCCAGAATCAGAGTCAGGTCAGCCAATTGTCTCACTTCGACGATTTTTGGACACAAAAATGTGGGATATTGTGGAAGGACTTAAAAAAAGTCAGGAACAATTTAATGCAACAGTACTTGAGGTTACAAAAGGCGGATATGTTCTGGTCTCTGAGTCAGGATTGAATGGTTTTCTCCCAAATTCACATGTTTCATTTTCTTCTACTCAGTCTTTGACAAATGGAAAGACAGTAAAGGTAAGTGTGGCAGATTATAATAAAGAAGATCAAAAAATTATTTTTTCACAAAAGACAACTCTTCCTCAAGAAGATTTTGAAAAACTGACAAAGATTTTAAAAAGTGGGGACAAAGTAAATGGGACAATCTCTCATATTGCCAACTTTGGTTTATTTATAACTCTTCACCCTTTTAAAGACGCTTTAGAAAAAACAGTCGATGGGCTTATTCATATCTCAGAGATTGCATGGGAAAGAACAGAAGACATTGCCAGTCTCTATACCGTTGGTGCAGATATTGAGGCTTCAGTTATCGGATTTGATAGAGATTCTCGACGAGTAGATTTGTCACTGAAAAGAATGACCGTCGATCCATTTGAAAAGAGAAAAGTACTTTATCCATTAGAGAAAAAAGTAACAGGGAGTGTCGCTCGAGTTGAAGATGGAAATGTTTTTGTTGTCTTTTCAGATGAGACTGAGGGAATGATCAAAAAAGAAAAAGTACCACCAGCAACTGTTTATGAAGTTGGTCAAAATATTACTGCGACAGTATCGGGCCATGATGTACGACGACGTAGACTTGAGTTAACCCCTGTTCTTCTTGAGAAGCCTCTCATGTATCGTTAGAAGAGACTTTTTGTGATGATATAATGCTCCTATGGCAAAGCCAAAAATTTCGTTTGTCTGTCAAGAATGTGGATATGATACCCCTGCTTTTATGGGTAAGTGTCCTGAATGCGGTAGTTGGAACTCATTTAAAGAGTTTAGGCAACAATCTCTTAAGTCCACTGGATTTTCTACATCATCTCAAACAGTACTTTCTCAACAATCAGCAAAACCTCAAAAATTAAAAGATATTGTATATTCGAATACATCGAGAATACAGTCCGAATATCAGGAATTGAATACGGTTATGGGTGGTGGTATTGTGCAAGGATCTGCCACACTTTTAGCTGGAGATCCTGGGGTGGGTAAGTCAACACTTCTTCTTCAGCTTTGTATCTCTCTTGCTAAGGCTGGTAAAAAGATTTTATATATCTCAGGTGAAGAGTCTGCAGAGCAGATAAAGATGAGAGCGGATAGAGTTATTTTGGAACAGAAAAAGAAAAAAAACTTTGATCAAGATTTTGACTCACTTTATCTTCTTTCGCTCTCAAATCCAGATGATGCAATTGTCCATATTGATGAGATGAAGCCCGATCTTTTTGTTATTGATTCGATCCAGACCATGCAATCTGAAAATGTTGCTGGACTTTCAGGATCTGTTCCACAGGTGAGATACGCAGCAATGCAGTATATTCGAGTTGCGAAAGCACTTAAAATTCCAGTTATTCTTGTTGGTCACGTCACAAAAGATGGAATGGTTGCAGGTCCAATGGTGCTTTCACATATGGTAGATACCGTTCTTTTCCTTGAAGGTGAAAAAATAACGAGGACAAGGATTTTGAGATCTTTGAAAAATCGTTTTGGTCCTGTTGATGAAGTTGGTATTTTTCTGATGGACGAAGAAGGATTGAAGGAAGTTACAAATCCAGAGCAAATATTTCTTTCAAAAAAGACTGAGAACATACCCGGTACAGTTCTTGTAGTGACGATGGAAGGGACACGGGCGTTCTTAGTGGAGATTCAGTCACTCGCTGTCTCAACAAGACTTCCTATGCCACGTCGAGTCGTTTCTGGTGTTGACCAAAAAAGAGTAGAACTTTTGCTTGCTGTTCTTCAAAAGCACTGCAAACTGCCTGTTGATTCAATGGATATCTTCGTCAATGTTGCAGGTGGATTGAAGCTGTCAGATCCAGGAATTGATCTTGGAATCTGTCTGGCGATATATTCTTCAGTTAGGAATATTCCGATGAACAAAACAGTTGGAATTGGAGAAGTAGGTCTTTTGGGAGAGTTAAGAGATATTTCATCACTTGAAAAAAGGATG
This sequence comes from uncultured Candidatus Saccharibacteria bacterium, assembly GCA_964410185.1. Taxonomy (GTDB): domain Bacteria; phylum Patescibacteriota; class Saccharimonadia; order Saccharimonadales; family JAUPVS01; genus JAUPVS01. The sequence continues at coordinate 4,676 of CAYPFM010000007.1, forward strand.
AAGGAAGCCTCAAAGCTAGGACTGACAGATATTGTAACCCCAAAGACGCATCGATTTCTCGCGCAGGTTCTTTTAGAAAGAGGTTCACAGAAGGGGAAAGAAGAGGTATAATAACATCTATGGCTGAAGCGAAAATAAAGACGCGACACAAACAGCCTGCCCCACAACCAACACCTCCTCAGGCTGCTGAAGCTTCTCGGCTACCTGCATTTTCACCAAAACTTGTGGGTGCATTGGCCGATGAAGTAGCACGAACGCTTATGATGAGGCTTCCGAGCATGATTCCTATGCCCAAACCTCGAAAGCAAAAACCAAAGAAGGCAAAGAAGATTGATTATCCTGTTTTTTTGGATACTTCTGCAATTATTGATGGTCGGATTTTTGATGTGATCAATTTAGGACTTCTTAATGGAGTGATAGTTATTCCAGATAGTATTTTGAAAGAGTTAAAACATCTTGCTGATTCTCAGGATATGGTTAAAAGAGAACGGGGTAGAAAAGGCATGTTGTATCTTGAGACTCTTCGTAAAGGTAGGAAGATGAAGATGCATATTCTTTCTGAAGATGGCGTTAAGGAAGTAAGCAACAAACAGATGCAGGTTGATGATAAGCTCATTAGGCTCACAAAACTTCATAAAGGGAAGTTAATCACCTGTGACTACAATTTAGAAAAAAAAGCAACAATTGAGAATGTTTTTGCAGTTAATGTGAATGCACTTGCAAATAGTCTTAAAGTTATTGCAGTTCCGGGGGAATCTCTTCACATTAAGCTTTTACACCCAGGAAAGGATCAGACACAGGGAGTTGGATATCTTTCAGATGGGACAATGATCGTTGTGGAGGATGGAAGTCTCTATGTTGGAAGGTCAATTGACGTTGTTGTTTCACGTGTCATTCAGACAGTTACTGGTCGCATTCTTTTTGCAAAGAAAATATAATTTTCTTACAAAAAACCTCATATCAGTGCTTTTAGGTTCAAAAGAGGTAAGAGTTCCTGCCCTAAACTCCTACCTCATCTCACCCTACAAGCGTGTTATGAGGTTTTTTTTGCCAAAAAAATGAAAAAACCTTTCTAAATCAACACAAAGTGAATGAAATAGCTTCGTCATTTTTTCTTGACAAGATATTTATAATCTCTTATAAATATTCTTGGCAATTAGTTTTTATTTTCCTGCCTGAAGGACTAACTGCCTTTTACCCTAAGAGCATTGCTTCTCGTACCGAACTTATCATCTGAGTAACGAAAGTGATGCTCTTTTTTGTGGGCAAAAATCAGCTTCTCTTTAGGCAAGTCTAATACTTAAACCACGATCTGCTAATTGTTGAAATTGCTCTCTTCCTTGTCTAACAAGTACCTCTCTTTGGTATTCAGCAAGAGATTTTCTCTTGATTGATCTTGTTTGCATCCTCATGATTTTTCCAAGTAACTTCATTTCCCCTGCATAGTAGCACATGTTTTTTTGACTGTCAACCTATAGCAAATTCTATCGAAATATATCATAGGCCTAGAGTTTTTATTATTCAATTTAGCTTGTTAAATCAACAAAAAATAAATACATAAATATATGTGGATAACTTTTGGATAAAAAGAAACAGGGAATTAGTTGAGTGAGGAGCGAACTTTACTGTTCAGCGGAGAGAAGAGAGATTGGAATGATGGTCGATTTTCATGAGTAAACCATGCTCTCGTCCAAAGTGCAACGTGATTGACGACTTGTAGCCTTAATTCTTCGAGATGATTGTCCTTTGGTGAGCGATAATACAAGTGTTCGTTGATGTTTGCGAAATCACCAAATGAAATTATTTTCATAAAAAGTGATCTATAGAGATCAGGGAATTTTTGATGATCGAATTTAAGAATGTCTTTTGGAAGCAGATACCTATTGATCATGACACTCTCAAGCTGCATTGCTGTGCCTGTTAGGAGATTTTTGCTGATCTGATGGTGTTCTGTTGGGAACTCACTTTTTCCAATTCGCCTCTTAGCTTCATCAAGAAAGAAAGCTTGAGTACCGACCGCAACAACTTTTGGGTGTCTTTTGAGGTAGAGAACCTGACGTTTTATTCTCTCAAGTGAATTTGAATCATGCATGTTCATAAATGCAATATATTGTCCTTTGGATTTTTTCAAGGCTCGATTGAGTGTAATTGAGAGTCCATATGTTTTGACATTTTGTGAGATGAAGACTCTCTTATCTTTACGTCTTACTCTCCGAAGTGCCTTAAATGTATTGTCTGAGGAATTGTCATCCACAACGATAATTTCTATCTCAGAATAGGTTTGATCGAGAAGAGCAAGGAGTGTGTCTTCAACAATATGCTCACCATTGCGGACCGGCATAATAATTGAAACTAAGTTGTCTGATGTTTTCATACATTTTGGGGCAGCGAAGGGATGCGGCAGTTGATGATGTAATAGGACATTTACCTTACCACATCTTTTTAAGTCTTGTCAACTCTTCCTGTCTGAAGAATTTTTCATAGGTAAGAGCGCTGAGATGCTGAGGATAATCAAAAGAACTGCACAAAGGATCATTCCAACAAATTGAAGATGTTGGGGTAGATAAATTAAAAGATAGGTATTCTCTTTTTCAGATGCAGGAATTTGCCATCCGTTTTCCCAGTTATTTATTTTGGTATGTGTTTTTATCTCCTGTGTGAAAAGATATGGGAGCGTTTTTTCAAAAAACGAGGGAGACTCTGAAGACATACGGTACATTCTCCAACCTTCATGAAAGGATTGATGAAGAACTATTGTTGATTGGCTATCTTGTTGAGGAACACTCACGTGATACGCATAGAGTGATTTTTTTTCTGCTGAATAGTCGTCTAAAAATGTCGCTTGAGTTAGAGTCGTATTTTTCTTTTTGAGTACAAGCGATTTAATTTCTGCATAAGGGAAGTTATAGATTGTAAGTCCGGATATTTCATTGATTGATTCAATGGTCGGAAGTGAGTTGTTTTGAAAGGTGAACGCATATCCCAAGCCACCGTTATACTTAGATCCAATGACATAAAATTGTGTATCTGTTGTTAGTCTATCTTCCACATATGCTTGATCTTTTGTTTTATCAAGTGCATAGAAAAAAAGTTGTTGCCCTTCACTATGTTTGCTTTCTACTTTTAAAAGATATCCATATGCCTGATCAAGGGTAATGTCTTCGAAGCTAAAGCAACCGGTTGTCCCTCCACGCGTAATGACTTTTAGAGTGTTATCAAAACTTTCACGGCGAATTGTTCCTTCATGAGGACTACATTGAGAGACCTCCGCAGATGAGGGGATGAATGATTTTTGGACTAGTTTTGGAACAGCCACAGTAATACGATTTGCATCAAGTGAGATAGTTGATGGAATAACAAAACGAACTGCTTTATTCTCTGTATATAGATTTATTGCTGACTCTGTTGCTGCTTCAGCCTCGTAGTCACGTCCATTGAACACAAGGGGCCTCGTAAAGGAAAAGGAGGCATTATTCTCTGAGATAAGCCATTCTTTGTTTGCAACACGTGTCTGAGTCGTTAAATCAAGGAAAGGGTAGAAAAGATCATAACTTGTATTTGGATTTGTTTGATATGCTCCATATGTAGTATATGCGGTATCTGTATTAGTCAGTTTTATTGCGGGTCCAATATTTGGCAACGATGTCGCAAGAGAGATAAAATTTTTCACAGGTTTTTCTTGAGCAATAGAGTAAAGCTTGAGTGGACCCCATTCTTTTTCTAAAGAAATTGAGTCAATTTGTGAAAGTGTTTTCTCAATACTTTGATACTGAATGCCTTTTGTATTTGAAACTATAGGAAGAAGTGAGGTATCAAAGAGAAGATAATCAACGTTATATTTTTGAATGACATTCTCAAGTGCACGAGGATCTTCTGCATCAAGTGCAGTTTTGAGTTCCCAGAAATAGCTTTCACTTGTCAGGCTCCATACATCAAAAGTTCTTGAAATAATTGGTTGTTCAATTCCATACCAAAGAAAACCCGAACCATCATATCCCCAGCGATTATGATACCAACCCCAAAAAGTATATTCAGGCAAAAGTCCAATACGTTTGTTTTTGTCTACAGTCTGAAAATAGGAAATGACATCTTTATATTCTTGTGGGAGATAAACTTTCATTGCGGGTGAAAGATTTTGCCCCATAAATGTCGGGAGTGTTGAGAGCAAAATAAAGAAAGTCATGATGACGGGAACAATTTGCACTTTCTTTAATACAAGTGAGATTTTTTTTGATATTCCTTCAAGTCCATACAGAAAGAAATATGCTGAGATGAGCGCAAAGGGAATACTAAATTTTGTAAATGGAGACCTGAATATCTGGTTGATAAAACCATTTTCTCGAAGGAGTGCATTGAGCTCGTACAAACCATAAATGTTATTGAGAAGTGCGAGAGTAGTGACTCCGAGCATGAGTGTGAACCCTGTTCGTTGTGCTGATTTTCTGAAGAGTCCAAGAATTGTTACGGCGAAAAGAACAATGAGGATGAGTGTTATAAAAATATTTCCTCGGTATGCTTTCCATGTGTCAAAGAGTCCTTTTTCGTTTTGATCAACACGATCATAAAAAAATCCTTGAGAGAGAACGAAGTCTTTGATGTTTCCTTTGTCTCTGTTGGCAAAGAGAACATCATTTGTTGCAATTTGATTTATTTTCGCTTCTCTGACAACAGCTCCACTTGTTGCAAGGAAATATATTTGATTGCCAAGCCAGAAGGAGTTTGCAGCAAGAATAAGTAACCCTGCAATAATTACTTTTTTTAGGGTCTCAAAAGTGCGATTTTTAAGTAATATACCAATGAAGAGGAGTGCAAGAAATAGGCAAAGTACGACAAAAAGTTGCTGAGCAACTGCAAGAGGAGTTGCAAGAAGGAATAGAGAAAAAAAGATGAGCCAATCATTATGTGTGGGTTTGGTTTGGAGGACTTTGATAAAAATCCAGATGAGCCATGGAAGACTCGCAACAAATACAGAAAACGGTTCAAATGGAAAAAACATCATCTGAGTAATACTAAAATGAAAGATATAGAAGAGTGAGGCTATCGCAGCGAGGTACTCTTTCTTTTTATCAAAACCGAGAAATCGAAAAAGATGAAATGCTCCAAGAGCTCCAAGAAGTATCATCAGAAAATGAAAGCTGTAGCGCAGGAGTTCTTGAGGAAGAATAAATGAGAGAAGATAAATAAGAACTGCACGTACAAGATCTGCTGCGTGACCCATGCCTGCGGGAAGACCAAAACTTTGGTATTCTTGCCAGGCTGAGAAAAATGCTCTTTTTATACCAAGCAGTGGATTAAGGTCGGTTTGAAGGTTGTCCCATCCAAGTAGATAAGTCTGAGGAGTTATATTTAAAAGCGAAATTAACAGGACAACTCCTGAAAGAAGGGCATAATATTTGTACTTGAGAAAATGTTTCATATCTTTATCTTAGCGAATACTGAGGGATTTCTCCTCTTGTAAAACGGACGATAAAGAAGTGTTTGTTTTTGTGAGGATAGAGAAGAGTCTAGCAACAACAGTTGTACTTGATCTGAGCGTTGCTAGTTCTTTCATAAAGAGATGAAGTTTTTTTCTATATGCTGAATCCATTTGTGCCTTCTCAATAAGAGTGAGAAGGTCATTGTTTTTTAGGGAGAAAAAGATATCTTTTTCTTTTAGCTGTGCTTGATTTAGTGCATCACTAAAGTCCTGTGATTTGGCATAGTCCTTTAAAACACTTGATAGTAGAAGTGGTTTTTGGTAGGAAAGTGCAAGTGAAAATGGACCTGAAGCAGCCATAAAAACTTCATAAGGCATGAGAACAAGATCAGCTGCACTGAAGTACTCATGTACTTTTTCATCGGGTACAAAACCAGTCAGTGTGACATGTGAGTATTTTTGTGCTTCATCGACAATGTTTTTATAGAAATCTTGATAATGTTTTTTATCTTTGAGATATGGATTTTCTCCACCTGCAATGATAAGTCGTACGTTTTTCCCTTCAAGTCCTTTTACTTTTTCAATAATCCAATCAATACCTTTATAGCCATTAATGAAGCCGAAAACCAAAAGCGTGAAATCTTTTTGTGGGAGAGCTACTGCATGACGTGCCATTTTGGAAGGGATAGTTTTTTTACTATCCACTGCAAGTGAAAGAACATGAATTTTGTCTTTTTTGACAAAATGTGAAAGACGAGTTTTAAGTTCTTCTTCGAATACGATAATATCTTGAGCAATAAATCCAAGTAGTCTATAGAAAAGACCAAGACTTATATTGAAGAACGTTTGCAAAAGAGGATGTGTGATATGAATATGTTTTTGCAGAAGAGAGATGTCAGTAATGACCTGGTGAAGCTCAAAAGTAATATGTTTTCTGAAAAGTCTCAGAATAGCTAAATTAAGAAGGAGAACAAGATTGGGTAGTATCCCTCCAAAGACATTGAACTCAAACTGAACAAAAATATTCTTTATTTTTGGAAGCTTCAGAATTTGTTTGAGCATGAGTAGGAGTGAGAAAATATTTCCCTTTTCCCATATCCTCTGAACAATCAGTGAATCATTTGGCTGAAAGAACTTTTTGCCTGTTCTTTTCTCAGCAAAGACCACAACCTTTGTTAGGCCTGATAAATGCATGAGAGTTTTTTGACTGTGCCACGCAACTGCATTAAATTCTTTTTTACCACGAGAAGAGTCCAAATCATTTGGATAACTCGTGATAGCAAGGACAGTATCCGTGCTTTCAAAGCGTTTTAGAATGTTCATAGGTTTTATTTTGTATATCCTTTCTTTTCCATACAAAGCTCAGACCAATAGTTTTCAGGTGTAGAGATAGTTTTATCTCCATCCTTAAATTGGATCGTAGCCGTATGATAACATCCATCAATTGCTTGGTTTTTGATAATTCTTTGTGACTGTAGATAAACCACAGCAGAAAGAGCTATTAGTCCTAGAATGATAGCTGTTGCGATTACAACACTACTTTTTTCAATAAGTGTATTCATATTTTCTCCTTTCTTTAGTATTTCGTCCTCATTCGCCAGTTGGCGAAATGGACTCATCGGTCCCGAATTTATCGGGAGATACCGGCAATACATTCATCAAGCTCCTTTCCCCGGTATCATCTTCTCCTTCGCAGATCGAAGAAGCGATATATACCAGGTCTGGTGAGACCTGATGTGAACAGATGGGTGGGGTGGGCCACGACGTGGCCCACCCTCGGGAGGCTACTTGCAAACCTGTGGAACAGGCTTGCCATTGAAGAGGACGCGGTAGCCGTCGTTCCAATCCTCTTCGTCCGGGGTGATTTGTCCGTCATCGTTCTCGTCGACAATGCGGGCAGATGCTGCATCTGAGCGGGCCTGGTTGCAGGCGGCGTCGAGGACGGCTCTCTCGGAGCCGTATCCTTCCCACATGTCATGAGCCTCAAGTTCAACGGTGCCTGCGACGATCGCGATTCCATTGATGTTGAGCGGCCTGATGTCCTCGTATCCTTCGTCGTGATTGACGTAGCGGTAGAGGACATACCCCGCGTTGATGCACTCGCCGGATTCGACGTTGTCGACGCTTCCGACCATCCCACTTGTATCGGGGGGTTCGCTCGAGATTTCTTCCTCGTAGATCGAGGACTCCGAGCTGACCGGTGCGTCAGACTGATTGCGGTCACCCGGCTCCACAGTATGGAGCGCTGGGCGGCACTCGATACCGTTAAGGATGCCATCACCCTCTTCGTAGACTCCAGCCGGCACGATTGTGCCGGTCTCGAATTCTTCGGTTTGGGACGAGCCATTCTCATCGGTATCCGTTTGCCCGAGACTGCTGTTTGTTAGCAGGTCGGCGTCTTCCTCCTGGGCGTTGTTGCCTTCAGAGGACTCCTCGTCGGTGTTCGCCGGCGCGTTCTCCTGGTCGGAGTCGCTGCCGGAGGGGGCGTTGCCGAAGGCCTTGAGGGCCAGGCACGCATCCCTGTCGGAGTACGGGGTATCGTTGACGTAGACGGTGGTGAAACCGCCGCCGTCGGACGTCATCCGTGCTTCCGCGGTGCGGCACGTGCCGTCGAGCGCGGCCTCGAAGTTATCGAAGCCAGCCCAGGCGTTGTAGCCGCTGGCGCGGTTCACGGTGAAACCATCGTCGCCGATGTACCCGGCGTAGAGCCAGGAGCTCGGCCAAGCGGCGCCTTCCCAGAGAGCGAGCGTACCCGCCTCGAGATTGCAGCCGTCTGCTACCTCGTTTTGCGCATTGGGCGCGCAACGGTCCTGCGCGGCCACCGGGGAAATCCCGATTGACCCTGTCAGGATCATGATAGCGATGACGATGCCAGTGACCAGCTGGCGATAGGTCTTCCACTTTTGCACTCTCGTGCCTTTCTTTGAAGATGGGTAGGGCGAACGGGTCGATAGGCTTTTGCGCTTTTCAAGGCGCGTTGGGCCATTTCATGACTTTTCCTTTCTCAGCTACCGCACTGATTGGCCCCGGATACTTTCCAGGTGCCCCCAAGTGAGCCACTCCGGATAGCTTGCGCTTCCGCTGCGGCTTCGTTTTCGATTCCTGGCCAGGATGTAAATCCTGGCCGAGCCCAGGCGTCAACATAGTCACCGCTGGATTGAGGTCCGACAGTGATAGCTGAGCCTAGTGAGTATGTGTAGCACACACTCACTTCACCCGGCGCAGTTGCGCTGGGTTGAGCCGTGATGATCCGAAAGATCGCAGCACTGCCGGCCGGGATTGTACACCCGACATTCAGGCTGTTGTACGCGCCGTGGATGCATCCTGCAGTAGAACTGCCAGTTGATCCAGTTGTTCCTCCAGTATTACCCGAAGGAACCGGCGTCGTTGTTGGATTGCCGTTCATCTCAGCCTCAAAAGCTGCTTCTTCAGCAGCCATTGTGGCTTCGAATGCGTGTGCCTCGGCGGTCATGGTCGCTTCTGCGCGTCTAGCTTCGCGAGTTGCCTCGCGATCTGCGCGTTCAGCTTCCATGGTCGCCTCAAAGGCGGCTTGTCGACCTTCTGAGGTCGACATGTCAAACTCCGATTCGTCATCGGAGTCCTCCGTGCCGTCACACCAGCCAAAGCCGGGAATGACCTTACACGAAAGCTCTTCAGCCTCGTCCATGGCACGCTCGCCAAAGGCGAGGACCAGGATTGCGGCGAGAAGAATGACTACGATCCACTCGATCTTACCTCTCATGGTGTTTTCTCCGTTAATGAGTGGGAGACGACCGATTGTCGTCTCCCGTCGACTAGGTAGTCGGGGTAGAGGTAGGAATTGGCGTTGACGTTACTGCCATCGCGGTGGACGTTGCATTGAATGCAGCCCACTCTGCGGTAGTTGTGGCGTCAAAACTTTCAGCTTCGGCAGTCATGGTCGCGTAGAACGCGTTCCATTCAGCCGTTGCCGTTGCGTCAGCAGCTAGTGATTCGCGAGTTGCCTCGCGGTCAAGTGCTGCTTGTGTCGCTGTTGACTCAATTTCCGCTCGTTTCGTCGCGATGTCTCGCGCCGTCTCGGTCTTGCGGATCTCGAGTGTTGTAGGTGTCGGGGTCTGTGGCGCATTCTCCCCGGAGGGAAAAATGGCCTTATATCCTAGCACCAGAAGTGCCAGAACGATGCCCACGACAATGATCCACTCGATCAGCTTTCGCTTGATCTTCTTCACCTCAGCTCTCCTTGTTCCGATTTCGGAACCACTTGATAGCGGCCGTGATCGGGCCGCCAGCTTCTTCCTCGTCCTCACGGACAGGGAGTGTAGCGGCCTTTTTCGGCGTTGGTTTGCTCGCCGGTTTTGACTTCGTCTTTGTCGGCTTGGAGCCGACAGGTTCGATGTCATCAGACAGCGGGCCCTGGGTCTTGGCGTGCTTGGCACGCCAGTGTCCCTGCAAGGACCTTTTGGTGTCGAAACACCTTGCGTCTTTGCAGATAGGGCATTGCCATTTGCCGTCTTCGCACACCTCGTCGGTGGCGTCGTCGGCTTCGTCCTCATCGGTCGGCGGAGTCTTTGACGCCGCAATGAGCTCTTTCAAGCTCGCGGTGACGTCTTTAAAACCTTGGTCGACCTTTTTCTCAACAGCACCGATTTTTTTGTCGGTGTCTGCTTTTGACGCGTCGATCGCAGCCTGGATGTCGGGGTCAATTGTTGACACGACTGATTTCCTTTCTGTTGTTGCGAACGGTATGCATGAGGGAGCTTTCGCTCCTGCGAGGGGGCCTCAAACGAGGCCTCCTGAGTCGAGAGTCTGAGATTTCGATAGGAATCCTCCTCTTGATAACGGATTCATCAGTGATGATCTGGTTGCAGCGCCACATAGGCGCAGGCCAAGTACTGGCTAGCGCGCACTATGAGTAGTATGTTCTCCTGCCCAAAAAACATACACACACCATAGTACGCAGTAGCCAGCACCTGATACCAGATCCTTCAAAGAAATGAAATATCTGTTCAAATAATGTATTGCCTTGTTAAAGAGCTATTCTTTATCCCGTCTCTTTCCGCAATTGGATTGATATGGTACAAAAAATCCCCTCACTCAAATTGAGATTGGGGAACATAGTTGGGCATTTTTTCTTAGAGGGTTGTGGAGTTAGTTGTTTGGGCGCCAGCTATGATCTCCAATCGCAATGATGTTTTTTTACTTATTCACTGCGCGTCGTCTTAAGAGAAGACCACTGAGTCCTGCTGGGACAAGTCCAATAAGTGCAATTGCTTCTGCTCCTGTTTGAGGAGTTGTTTTTGCTTTTGGTGTTGGGTGAACAGGAAGTCCACCTTTTGTTGTCGTAACTTTTGTTATACAAAGCTGTGCATTGTCTTGAACAGTTGTTTTACCAGCTGATGCAAATGATTGGTTAATAACACAAGTAATATCTTGATCCATTGGAAGGATGTTTGCTTCAACGACTGTTGCAACTACATTGAAAGTTTTTGCTTCTTGAGCTTTAAGAGAATCAATTGTTCTACTGAGTGTTCGAGTAGAAGCATCATATTTCCAATCTTTGTTATCTGCAGTATTAAGTGTCAGATAGTTTGGAAGAACGTCCTTAACAGAAATATTTTTAAGTTCTGTATTACTTGTATTCTTTACTGTAAGTTGGAATGTTACTTTTTGAGAAGCAGCATATTTTTCATCATTGACACCAAGATTATCAGTAAAAGAGAGTGAGCCACCTTTTGTCATTGCTTGTGGGTAAGCAACTTTTTTATCAATAAGAAGTTCAACATCTTCACAGTTTGATCCACCATATTGTGGTTGGCAGATTACATCACCATATGTTCCATTTGAACCAGCAAAAACAGGTGCTGCAAAAAGCACAAATGCTACAACTGTTGTAGAGAGTGAAAGTATTGATTTGTTCATATTTATTAAAAAAGAACTAGCAGGGAAGCTAGTTATTTCATAGTGCGTACTATATCATAACTTATAGGATATGTCAAGACGTTCGGGAATTAATTACTATAGGGATTCTGAATCGGAATAGGTGGAATAAAGAGAGAAAGGTTCAAGAAATCGGAAGTTATAAGCTCTTTTTATGCGTTGTAAGATGACTTTTTAAGTGGTAATGACAGGAGAATAAATGGCATCAAAGCCACAAAAGAGAGTGTTTTATAAAATAAATTTGTCATGCCGGTTCCTGAAGAAAAATACTTTTCTTCACAAAACGGCAAGGCACTCAATGGTATGGTGAGAGAAAAAGGCGAGGCCTGCCGCTTGATGGTAGGATTTACCTCCTTTTCTCGTCGTCGGACGATTTCTTGGAGCCTCTGCAGGCATCCATGTAGCTCTCCCAGCTTTGGTGGCTGGAGGCGTGCTTGTGAGCACTGTTCTCCTCGTGCCAGCAGCCGAAAAAGCCTAGGACTCCAAAAGCCAGGACGAGATATCCCAGCTCTGGAAGGACTGGTGCGGAAAAGATGAGCATGAGGCCCAATCCAATTCCCGCGGCGAGAATTACCCACTTGGTCATGTGCTCGTCTCCAAAGGAGAATGAGACGCCAATGCGGGGAAGTGACGGTCGTGGGCGTGTCGGGCGCCTGGCTTGCGGAGCTGATGTCGCTCTCTTCTCCTTTCGCTCACGGTGGATTCGTCGCCTTTTCAAGGTTCTTTTGAGTTCGCTCTGCGCGATCCTCATCAAAATCCCTGAGATGAGGCTGACGATGATCAGTCCGATCAGGAATTTTCTCATCTCAGCCGTAGCCAAGAGGAGAAATGTGACTGTGACCATCAGGCTAGTGATAGCGGGTAGCCTCAGTTGAGGCTGCCAGAAAATCCTCCATGCCTGAAAGAAACAGTTGCGACTGAACATGTTCCACCGAGTCAAAACGCGGTACTGAGCCTCGATAGGCTCTCTTTGTGCTCCCATTGCTTGGTGTCTCCGTTATGAAGCGGATAATAGTCCAAGCGGGGGCGTGTCGGGCGCCTGGTTTACGAGACCTTCTGCGTTTTTACCTCCCTGATTTGCTTCAGCCTAAGCTGAGCATTGGCAAGCTCATTCGAGCTCGCTTTGCGAACGAAAGGAAAGTTCCTCCCGTTATCAAGAATGAACGGCCACAGGTCTACTTTGTAGAGGCCTGTGGAGAGATTGAGGATCCAGATTCCCGTCCCCTCAATATCTATCTCGACGATCACAATCTCTTGGTGGAATGTGTTTTTGACAACATTCCCATTCGAGATGTGATCAGGCAGACTTGTGCCCGCCTGTTGGTGGTTGCACACTTGGTTCTTCCTCCACGTATTCAACGATTGAGATCTGTGAGATCGGAGCTTCTTTCCCGGTCGCTTCGTTGCGGCCGGTGTAGAAATGGTTGTACTGGTCATAACCAGTGATCGTAATCACTGATCCGTCTTGATGACGGACTCTTCGTCCGACATCTTTTGGTTGTAACAACATCTCTTTTCCCCCATGTCAGTCCCGGACGTACTTTCGTCCTCATGGTACCGACAAGCGGGCACGAAGTTCTTCAATTCCTGCCCGAAAAAGAAGGTGACTTCGTACCCAGTTGCCGGTACCAAGTAAATATATTTATTGAGTGCCTTGTTAAAGAACTAGCTGTTTCGTTCTCAATGTTGCCTCGCAATTGAGGAACATACCGAACTCATCAGTTCCGAGTTATCGGAAAACAGCAGGCAGAGATATATAAAAAATCATGCATGAGCCTTTCTATGAGCATACCGCAGATGGTATGAGTGGGAAAGTACAAAGTACTTGATTTAGTTGTACGGGTGCTGTGGGGCGGCTTTCGCCGCCCCACAGCAGTGCTTAGAAGCACATGTCTTCGACGGACTTGCCGTCGAAGGTGACCGTGAAACCTTCGTTCCACGATCGGTCGACCTGGGCATCCTCCACCAGGGCTTGCGCCTCGGTGCAGGCATCGGTTTGCGCTTCCTCGAGGGAAGCGTAACCGTACCAGATCGACAGATGGTACGAGGTGTCCCAATAGGCCTGACGGCCTTCTCCGGTCACTTCGTACGCGCGGACGTTGATCCGACCCTCACCGAACACGACTTCGCGCTCGACGATGATGGTCCCAGCGGGGACGATCTCATTGAGCTCGGCCTGCGTGCGGGTGTCATCTTCGATGCCGGAGCCTACCTCGGGGAGGCAAGCTTTCGGATCGTTGGGATCGGGGAGCGGTAAGGTGCCGCCCTCGAGCGTGATGGTGTAGCCCTTCGTCCAACCACCCTTCTCGGCGGTCATCTGCAGGCGCTGGGCCTCGATGCACGCGTCGATTCGGGCGTAGGGAACGTTAGGATAACCCTCCCACGCATCGTTCTCGATGACCGTCGTGCCCTGCAAGCAGGTCACGCGGACATCGACCGTTTGCTCGTTGTGGTCGACCTCACGCTCGATGATGAGCGTGCCGGCCTCCCGCGTCTCCCCCTTGGGGAGGACGAGAACGGTGAAACCCTGCCCAT
>CAYPFM010000008.1:0-4471 GCA_964410185.1 uncultured Candidatus Saccharibacteria bacterium
CTTTTAAAAATTTTTTTGTTCGTTTTAAGGCCCTAGTTTACAATGGGGGTATACCGGGTATTACGACTGCTAAGAATAACAGCTTCCAGTCGATTACGAGCGCTAAACTTGAGAATAGAATCAGTCCTCCGAGTATCTGCGTCATTTCCTTCTCGGTCATTCTACTATCAAACTTCTTTTTCTCCTCGTTATCGCTACGCTTTGCTCGGCTTTCACGAAAGCCGGTTATATACTAAGATGCCGCTAACTCGTAGACTCAAAAAATACATTCGAGAGTCTAGATTTAAACAGCATCTAAGAAGCAAAGTTCTAGAGACCAGCGGCCTTAAGCCTCGCCTTAAGTGACTCAATCTCACTATTCATCTTTTTCAGCAACTCGATAATGGGTACAACAAATCCAGCATAGTTGATACCATCGACCATCCTAGTCTTGTCTGGAACTTGAATAACACTCTCTACTTGACGCATACTTCCATCTTCATCGGTAACAGTTTCAGTCACCGTTTTACTAACCATAGGCTTCGAGGGATCGTCAATGTCAGCATAGACCAACAAACCCCCAAATACAGGATTGCCCAACGGACCTCTAATATCCTCAACCTCTTCAGCAATGTAAGTAATCCTTACTCCGCCTCCAACTTCATTGTTCATCGTCACTCCACGAGGTTCCAACAACAAAAGCTTGTCAGCATACAAAGCAACTGGTGGATTCCTATCTACTACAGTCTTATACCGCAAACTACTTACAGCACGAGTAACTTCGCCTGTACCGCCGTTGATACTCAACGCAGATCCACCGGCTACAGCCCTAACATATCCAGTGCCGATCGTCATAGTATTACTTCCGTTGCCCACAGTACTCGACCCGATTACTATACAAGTCGAATCGCCCACTGCAGCCAACCTACAACCAGATCCAATTCCAATATTGTTATTTCCAGTAGTCATAGCCGATAGACTTTGATCTCCCAGCGCTACATTGTTACCGCCTGATGTGAGACTAGCCAATCCATTTCTACCAATGCCAACATTACTGCTTGCAGCCAGAGCTCCCAATCCAGCCGCTGTGCCAACAAACACATTGTTATTTCCAGTTCCAGCCGATGAATAAGCCGACGATCCAACCGCGACGTTATTACTACCAGACGTGTGGTTTGAACCACACGAGTAGCCAACGAACACGTCATTTGTACTACTTGATACATTTCCGGCCAGCCCACCAATATGGACAGCTTGTGTACACGTTGCCGTGCCTCCTGCTTGGCATCCTACCATCGTGTTATTCGTCTGTGTTGTGATACCGCGGCCTGCCAAACTACCAAGCGCAGTGTTAAATCCACCGGTTGTGATAGCTAACAACGAGTTAAATCCAGCAGCGCAGTTGTTCTGGCAAGTAGTTGCGGCTGTCATAGAAGCATATCCTAACGCAGTACATTGAGCGGCATTGTTCAACACGCTTCCTCCACCGAAAGACAAAACACCAACTGCAGTATTGTTAGATCCGGGTGTAGCACCTGAGTATGCTGGAAAACAGCTTCGGCCAACTGCAGAGTTGCCTACTGCGCTATATGTCTGAACGTGTCCCACACCTGATGTCGTACTTGAGCCAGAATGCATTGTCAACACCGTGCCTGTAATATCAGCGGCCTTAGCGTCGGCTACATTGGATACGGCCCCAACACTGGTAGCTCCGCCGCCACCACTTCCATTGGCAGCTGCTGTAATGTGTCCTTGCGCATCTACTGTAATGTCTGTGTTAGTATAACTACCGGCAACCACTGTAGTAACACTATGACCAATAGTAGGCGTAAGACCGCCAGTCGATGTAATCGGAGATGTAACGTTAACAGCAGTAACACCGCCCACTGGAACACTGCTTGTCGTAATGTTCCCACTGCCATCAACTACCATATTCTGGTTACTAGACAACGTAGTAATGACATGGTCACCACCCTGTGAGTCATTCAAGATTTGATTCTGCTGGTACAGTGACATTTTCTTGTCTATATTATACCACGCAAATAGTATACTAGCATAAATGCAGAACTCTAGTTTCTTCGGCTATAAGCCGACCGGGTACGCAAAAAATTTGCTGAACGTGATCCCCAGCACGGGTACAGTCACTGATGTCACGGCTAGTTTACCACTGACATCTACAGGCGGATCAACGCCTAACCTCGCAATGGTGGCATCTGGTGTCACTCCTGGTAGTTACACTGTATCCACGATTACTGTCAACAGTTATGGACTTGTTACCTCAGCAGCTACCGGTTCAGCAGTTCAGAACATTATCTCAGGGCCGACCACCTCTTTTGATGTAATTGGCACCTCTTCTCCTTATGGTGCCCCTATCCCTACGTCAACTGTACAAACGACTACAATTCCGACTGATCTCTACTATTTTAACGGTCAACTAAGGAAGATCACGTCTAGACAGAAAGTTAGTGTCGCAGACAGCACGCCTACTAACATCAACTTGTTGCCTGATGCCGGCCTGCTGTATCCACTTGGAACATCACAAGCATGGGCGCATGTTATCAAGCTAGAAATTGTTTGTCTAGCACCAGATAGTACTTTTAACCAATGGGAACTTGAATTTACAGTTAGACAATCTACAAGTGATGTCCTTACGCCGCAAACATCTCCTATTCTCTGGCGTTCTAGTAGAGCTGACTACACTAACACACCGAATGTGATATTGCCTAGTATTAACAGTGCTAACTTCTTCTTGCAGAATGCACAGATATTAGCTGGGCAGATTAACGTAGTCAACTGGATTACTGGCGCACCCACGTGTCAATGGTTCCTTAACACCGAAGTCCAGCACTTTATTTACTAACCGGCTTTTGCTCGGGTTTTTCTAAAACCCGTTCTTGTTTACTGTCCACTGTTATCATCTCCCAACCACTGTTAATATCCGCATCAGAATGGTAATATCTAGTAGTAATCACTTCTTTTTCTTTCTCAACACCTTCTAAATAATCAAGTAATCTATCACTCAAAGAGACTGCTACTCTACCTACAGCCCTACCTACCACCATGCATCCTGCATAGGTTGCCCATTCCATTCTAATTCAATAGAACACGTAATATTTCTATAATAATTAATGTAATTAATTGATTTAAATATTTAATCACTCTTATAGTATGAGATGGCTACCACTATCATCGAACAGATCGAACAGATCCCTCGTCGCCCCCGTGGTCGACCCGCAAAACCCAAAACTGATCAACCCACGATCAAGAATATGCCGCTTCAGGAGTACCGCAAAATGTATTACGAGAGGACTAAACAACCCCGCCCGTCCAAAAAGCTCAACAAAACTGGCTTAGCACATATTCACTTTCTTAGAACACAAGGCTATAGCTTCTCGGCGATAGCTAAGACACTCGGTAAATCACAGGTTACTGTCTCTGAGTTCTATCGCAAACAGCTCCTACTTAACCCCGATTATCCCACTTCTAAGGAATACGAGTACTACAAGCAGTACATCGGCCAAGTGCCATTCCAAGGTCCTGATATTGTCTAACAGCTATTAGAGATCGTCTAATCTCCAATCTTTCTTTTTTTCCACTAGTATACAACGGTTTACCATTACGCTTTTTGTTCCGTTTTTGCAAAAACGGAAATGGAGATCGATTTTAACCGAAGTCAAAACCTCATCGTCGGCGCTACCGGCTCTGGCAAGACAACCTTCACCAAAAAAGTCATCAAACGGCACAAGTTCACGTTTGGTATCATCGCAACCTCAACACCATGGGAGTACACAACTATCAAAAATGCAGCTGTTATCGAGTTCAAAGACCTTGACAGTTACACAGACATGCTATTCAAAGCATCCACTAGGATTCCCAAGTATGTTATAATCGACAACTTCATCGGCATCTACAAGCTCAATGCTACAGTCGAAAAGCTGTTCACGCAGGGAAGGCATTTCAATATCGCCACGTTCCTCCTTACTCAATACGCTGCCAAGTGTCCGCCTGTTGTGAGAGAGAATGCAAGGTACATCTGGGTCTTCCGCTCTTGCGTTAAGACGTACGAGCTCATCTTTAACAACCAGAATAAATACGCAAAAAAACAAGATTTTGTAAAGTTTATGCAGTCAAAGACAGGCTATAGCCCGATTCTCATTAACAATGCAGATCTGAGTCTACGAGACAATATCTTAGTACTCTGATTCTACAAATTCGAATGGACCGTATCCCTCACAAAATATGTTGCACACCTCAATCCAAGTTTGCTCTGACCATGATATGCCAAATCGTTTGGCTACGCTAGGATACCGAGTAAATAAGCGTTTAAATTCTTTTTTGGTCATAAACCCATTGAAGTAAGCTTGCTCAACTTCACAATCCATCTCGCGCGATGCAAAGAAACCAAGGTAGGTCTGCTCCATCTCTCCTTATACTACTACCCATTAATTCTTTTAATAATTAATTACTACTTTTTGACCAGCTCTACCGCTAC
>CAYPFM010000008.1:4571-7216 GCA_964410185.1 uncultured Candidatus Saccharibacteria bacterium
GCTACGCTCTTGTCCAACTCTATCGGTTCCCTTTTGCTCGGCTTTTGGAAAAGCCGCTCTGGAGAAGTTGTTTCCTAAAAAGTTGAACTACTCTCTAAGTTCGATCATGCTTGAGATGACAGAACTCTGCTTGCAGCAGCCCCATGCTTGCTCGAAACTGTCTACATTTATTCCAAAGTCCTTGGCAGCAGCACTATGTTTGCTAAACAAGCCTTTAAACTCAGACTTGGACATACTACCGCTAATATACACGCGCATAACGTCCATTTTCAAAGCTGGCGTCTTCAAGAACTCCTCGATTTTTTTGTGATCCAGGGTCATCTTTCCTCTCCTTTTTTCTAAAAGGTCCTCTATATATTACTCTACATATTTTTCTCACGATTACACCCCAGACGTGTTGACATAGCACACCTTCGAGCTGTAATCACTCAACCCCTTGACAATCGCAGCTCCAGCCGCGAAGTCAGCAATGGAAGAAGTCAAGAAGTCCTTCATGGGGCAGCAGCTGCCGCGGCCCCATCGCTCAGCAGCCGTGAACAGACCACCAACCACGACGGCCTCAACTGCAAGACCAGACCACGCACGAGAATCCCACTTCCACTCGTCCTTCTTCGCGGGTTCGTCAGACTCCAAATAGGGCGCAACCAGGTGAGTCACGCCGCTAGCAAGCAACTGAATACCAGCCGACTTCGCGGCACCCTTCACGCCATCACCCTGCACGAGCATAGCACCACCGACCAACACAGCGCTAGTAGCGCCAATCTTCAGTGCGTCAGTAGACATACACTTAATTCGCTTTGCAGCCTCAGCCTGCGCCACTGCGTTTTCCTGTTGTGACATACCTGCACCAGACATGTTAGAGTTGTTATACTCTACCGGTCAAATAATACAATAAATATAAATAAAGTTAACCCGTTAAATAAACTTCTTGATCAATGCTGTGCCTGCTCCAAATGCGCCTGCTGCCGCGATACTTGTGCCTGCTACGGCCACCAAAGGATTCTCGTACATCACCCGATTCAAGATGCTAGCCAACTGTTCGATATTCAAAATCACAACAGTCGCACCACCAACTATCAGAACACCGCCTGCTACCAGAGCACTCAATGTAGCATCCTTAGTCTTGTAATACAACAAGATGCCGATCAGAGCACTAGCACCTAGAACAGCCCCAGACTGCAAGACCAGTTTCATATCAACCCTACCTATCAGATCCCGCTCAGCTGCATCCTGAATATCGGTAGTCAGAAGCTTAGCGCCACCTGCTTTAAAAGTAGGCAACTTCGTAATTGGGTTGCACGCTAGTCGGTCCCTAGTAATCGACGTGTCCCAGTCGCGGTAACTCCATGATGTTGCCGATCTAAGTTGCGGAATGACGTGGTAAAACGAAACGGTGGGTGCTACAAGATACTCCTCTTTGTCATAATCGTATAAATTTACGACACATCGGCGGGCATAGATGTTAAGCCGATAATCAAGACCAGTGTCGTACCAGCGAATACGCTTCACATTAGTCGTTGATTTAAAGTCCCCGTAGTCCATGAGATCAAGCGTGGGGACAACTTTTTTCATTCCCATATCCATAGCGTCTTGCAAGCTTTGAAACATCCACATTGAATCGGGCGACATCCAGTTATATCGCGATACATACGCATATCGCGTTGGCATTAGCAGACCAGGACCCTCCGTCTTGTTTGTATCAATACCAAAGTCTTTACACACTTGGATGCAACTAGCTCGCGTGCCTCCTACGTAGCGATCCATATTGTTGATATACTCGATTAGCGAACATCTCGGGAACTCAAACTGGTTATCAGCGAAAACTGGATCGGTGTAATAATAATAATGACCAATTATGTACCATGTATGGCTTTGGTCAATTGGTGAATAAACCTGCCTGCATGCGATGAACGGATACAAATCGGGCACTAGGGAATGATTATCGTCAAAAATACCCCAGTTCGGCACGCTGGGTTTCGTAAAGTGCGCACCCTCACACTTTACAAGGGTAGGGTACTTAAATTCTCCATCCTGTCGGTCATTAGTGAAGTCCACCGTCATAGAATAGTCCGTGTAAGTTACCCCCTTGGAAGCCAAAAAGGACAGCCATTCGCGGATGATTTCTGGGCATCGACCGTATGAGCTAGCCAGCGGGTTCAATGCGTGTGGTTCAACATCCTCATCGCGCAGTTTTTGCCTAAATGCGTCGTATTCTTCCTTATAAACAATCGATAGATCACGCAAACCGTAAGTATTCAGTGGGGGGTCAGAATGCTCATGCTCTGGTGGAAGAGGCACGTCGTATGCTGATCCAGTTTGGTTTAGGGGCAGAGTCGGCGCAGCAGTCGGTGTTATGTCCCTTCTTGCCCTCTCGACCCTTCCCGCTGCGCTGGGGGTCCAGAGGGGGTACCCCCCTCCTTTTGCTCGGCTTTTTCTAAAAGCCGTTTCACTAACTCTCAGCTGTTGCCCTTTCCATTTGGTCGTGTATTCGATGTCGCCTACCTGCCACCTGGGCTGGTCGTCGCCTTCAAATCCTTTAGGCTCTTCCAGTAACAGAAAGTCATACTTGGGATCAAATTTGCCTATCTGATGACCATTTACAGTCGGGATG
Organism: uncultured Candidatus Saccharibacteria bacterium; assembly: GCA_964410185.1. Taxonomy (GTDB): domain Bacteria; phylum Patescibacteriota; class Saccharimonadia; order Saccharimonadales; family JAUPVS01; genus JAUPVS01. The sequence goes on from CAYPFM010000008.1 coordinate 7,183, forward strand.
GATCTAAACTCTAGTCTATCCATTGTGTTTTATA
>CAYPFM010000008.1:7316-15570 GCA_964410185.1 uncultured Candidatus Saccharibacteria bacterium
ACGCGATTATTTTCGCAGACAGGATCCAGAGCCTCGATTAATTTCTTTAGTAATTAATTTCAATAAAATATTTTTGTAAATGTATAGTATATAGTAGAGTATCATACTAATAGTGTATAGCCATGGCCACTACCCGCGCTGAACTCGAAGAGCGTTATTTAGAAGCCAAGAGCAGATACTCAGAAGCATACAAGGTCACCGGCGAGCAGAAATACAAGTATGCTGCCGAACAAATCCAGCTTAAAGACGCTCACCTTGACACGTTTTATACTCACGAATCACCTGGAAGTGTAAGTGACTCGCTGTTCAAGGTGATCGATGGCCAAGTCTATACAACATTTGGTGTGACTGATCACATTCGGGCTGCGATTCACAACATTCCACTAGGTAGCGAGTTTCAAATCGCATGGTTGCATATATTTGAGCAAGATCTACCTGACATTGTTCTTCCGCTGTACGAAGGCGGACCATTGATTCGCATTACCGACATCGGCAAGTTTACGCGTGCCAAATGGACGACGGTCACCAGATGGCGACCTAAAAATAGAGGTCACTTACACTCAGATCGCGAAATCGAGGAATGGATGGAAAATAGCATCGGTGGGAATAACACTGGTGCATCTAATTCTGATCATGGTTACAATCTCGTGTCAATCGAATCATTCGTCTTTCGCACACTGGACCCTGGCGCTGTCACGAAACCCACACCTGGTAGCATTTTTGGCGCTGTTGGCATTGAATTACATTGCATTGACCAAGTTCTGCGCAATAACAAGCGCAAGCTGCTGAATCTGCCAGTTGGCGTGCATAAGTCAGTCGCGGACATCGAACCTATGATCCGCCGTGGCAAGGATGTTCAATTGGCTATTCACAACCGTTTGACTCACATGCTTGGGTTGGAACCGCTGTTTATCATCGGCCATAAGGGCAAGAAACGAATTGACATCGTCAACCAGTTCAGTCACTACACGCAGTGTTTGCTGAAGAACAAGGATATTGAAGCAGTAAAGTATGTTAACGGAATATGCCCGGATAGTCTCGGAGACGCATTTAACATTGTATCTAAGGACGGTCAATACGAGCCTGAAATCCTGGGCTATACAGCACTTATCGACGGTAAACTTACTATTGTCAAGACTTATCGTCCACCTGCAGATACTGAAAATCCATTGTACTATACTTGCTACAACGAGGCGTCTTACCAGTTCAAGCGATTCGTGACCAGTAACAATCTTAAACGATGTGTCAACTACAAGTCGCATGTCGCTGATTCTATTGTATATCCGCCGATTCTGAAGCGTGCCAAGTTTGGTTCAAGGATGATCGAGCTCGATCGTAACAAGGCTTATCCTAGTTCTATCGTTGGAAACTTATTCCCTACTGAGTCTTTAGTGGTTGGCGCATTTTGCTCGGCTTTTTCTAAAAGCCGCTTTAATCTTGATAACACGTGTCTTGCGTTTGTTATCGTTGACAAGGTTATTAGCTTGACACCGCTTGCTAAGTTTTACTTTACCAACGCTAGTTTGAGCGTTATTCCCGCGCCCATGTATCGCTATCTTGTGTCAGTGGGATGTCAGTTTGAAGCAAGTCAAGCACTGTATTCAGTCATGAAGCCGATTGTGTTGGATTGTCCCACGACGCCTAAGACTTTGCGCAATACGGTCATTGGCAAGCTGATTCAGTCGCATGACGTCCGCAAGGTTGTGCTGCCGCATGTGAACAAGTCTGAGTTTGAGTCACTAGCTTATACAGCTAGTCAACAAGGGTTGGTGCATGAGCCGCTGTATTTTGGCAATAGTGTACTGGGTGACGGGTTTTCGGAAGACCTAACGATAGACATGACTATCCACTGTGCGCCTAAGTCCGCCTATCAGCACATCTATTCGTTCATTATGGCTTATCATAACATCGCGATGCTCAAGAAGATGGCTGAATTCGAGTTCGACAGCATCAAGGCCGTGTATGTTGATGCTATCTTTATCGACAACTCTAGTGGTAAGAATATCGTTAGTAGTCAGTTAGAAGGCGAGTTCAAGCTTGACAAGATTAAGCCATACCACTATGAACTGCCGATTTCTAAGAATGTGGAATGGGTAGGAAAAACCGATAACAATTTACCTTCTATCCAAAATTTGCCGTTTGTACCCTCAAAACAAGTTACTTGGATTACAGGCCCTGCCGGATCTGGCAAGTCATATCCGTGGATTCAGGCTGGTCAATGCCTGTTGACGCCCACGTGCGAGCTTAGAGACGCCTTTAAGGCCAAGGGTTGTAAAGATGTTCATACAGCAGCCAAGATGTTCCAATTTAGCATGTCCGACTCGGCATATGCGTCTAGAGCTATGGGTTATTATAGGCCTATGTATGTCATTGACGAGTTCACTATGTTTACCCGCGAGCAGTTTGAAACAATGCTTAGACGCCAGCCTAACTCGTTCTTTGTCATGCTCGGCGACCCGTGCCAAATCTGCAACAACGTGAATGGTCGATCTATCTTGCCGTTGGTTGAGAATGCTATTGACTGGAAGGAGTTTGCCACTATCCGCCGCCAATCAGGTGAGTTCTGCGAGTTTCTGGACTCGTTGCGCGATATGAGTTATAGTGACCAAGTTTACGCAGTTAAGCATTATTTCGACTGGGGTACAAAGGAGGAGTGTTCTGTTGTGATTGGCGGGTCTTGGAACCGATTATCTAATGTAAATGACTGGTTTATGGATCGCGCTGATGATACCACTGATATTCCAGTTAGATACACCAAACCAGGTGGATCGAGTGTTAGAAAAATAGTAAAAAAATCATCTGCTGATTTACATATACGCAGAACGTTCACGGAGGCCAAACAGCCACTAGAGGTCGCGTTCGCCTCGACCGTGGACTCTTATCAAGGTTCGACACTTTCAGGTAAAGTAGGTATTCTGGTGACTGATCTAAACCGTCCGGGAGCACTGTATACTGCTGTAACTCGAGTAGTTTCGCGGTGTCAAATAGTGCTTTTGGGATAAGTACGATCAGATTTTTTTGATGCTTATTTTTTTACGGGTTTTTAGGAAAAAATAAGGTTATTTTAATGCTTTGATCAACTTTCGCAGCAGTTTTGGCGTTGAAATGAGCACTTTTTCGCGATTTTAGTGAGGTCGGAAATGCTCATATCATCCTTTGCTAGACGCGAACTTTGGTGAGAGTATTTTTGCTATTGTAAGCCCTTTTGCTAGGCTTTTCTGGGGGTTTGTAAGGGGTTTCCCCTTACTAATACTCCATGCTCTTGATCTGCATGATCTTAACTGAGCCATCGGGATCCTGGCGGAACACAGCGTACTCATGGCCGTTGATGATAAGGTCCACACCGGCCGAAGTAGCAGCGGGTTTGAAGCGGATGTACCAGCGGCCATCCATGTAGACAGAACCGGCAGATCGGTTAGTCTGGAAGGCGCCAACGGGGTCGCGGGCAAACGGCAGCTCGTACAGGTAGTTGGCCTTGGCGATCAGCGTGTTGTTCTTGCTGGGAATGATCTGCTGACGGATGAGAGCATCGGAGATCTGGGCGAAGGACCAGGGGCGACCAACGCTGTCAAAGAGACTGATCTCAGACAACTGGCGGTAAGCGATCTGGTTCTCCTGCTGGGCACCGCTGGGGAGCAGAGAGAAGCGCAGCAAGGAATAAGAGCCAGTGAGGGCACCCAAGAGCTGCTGGTACTCACTTCCAGCCGTAACAGCACCGACGTTAATGCGTTGCTCACGACGGATGATGCAGCGGGCCATATGCGGAGCCTTGCGGTACTCCTCCATAAGACGCTCAAGAGTCTTGCGACCATAGACACGGCCTTGAATGTGAATAAGGGGCGTGCCGTACGAGATGGCGGTGTAAGCGGCAACAGAGGTAGACTGGACCAGGGTCGAGCCAGCATTGAAGTAGACACGGATCTTGGCGTTGTTGGTCTTGAGGATCGGCATGAAGGCCTGAGACAGGAAACTGTGGATAGGCAGAGAGTAAGTGCGGCTGGCAAGAGCGGCCAGAGTGGTAGTGTCAGCGGTCAGAGCGCCAGTAGTCGGGTTGACAACAAAGCCCTCGGACAGACCTCGGACAGCAAGCATCTCAGAGTCGGACATCAGCGTCTGCAAGAACAGATCCTGGGAGTAAAGCGTAGCGACGGTGGCGGAGTTGCACAGGAGCTCGACGCGGTTGATCAAGAAAGACAGAGGCATCAGCAGCAAAGCATTCACAGCATCGGTATTGGTGATCGTGACAGAGAAGAACACGTTGTCGATACGGTGGACACCAGCCGCGTTCAGGTCAAAGTCCACGTAGGTGGAGTTAGTGGGAGAGAGCTGTCCACTGACCGGGTTAAGGATGTTGAGCTCGGACTTGTAGTCGTAGAAATCAAGACTGTCCTGCTTCACATAGGCGGTGGAGCCATCCTGCAGCTTCATAGCCACGTAAGGCGTAGTCTTCTCGTTGACGTCGATAGTGTCAGCCATTTGGAGTCGGTTATACTATTCAGATGTGAAGATTTTTCGGTAATTAAATAACGCGGGTTTAATAATAGGATGCACATTTTAATAGTCTTTTACTTGGGACGGCGGATGTTTCACTTGCTGATACCCATTCCATTTACCGGCAGGGACTCACTAGAAGGGTCTAATGAGACCAGGGGGCTAATAGAGTCCATATCGAGTGGTTCATCTTCGTCTGACTCTGATTGACTCAGGGTTAAAAGACTAGTAGATTCAGTTAGGGGACCCTGGAGGTCATGGTTTAGAGGGCTCTTTGAGGGGGGCACCCCCTCTGAACCCCCAGCGCAGCGGGTAGAGCCGAGCAGAAAGGAGGGGGCATTTCTACGAACCCTCTGGACCCCCAGCGCAGCGGGAAAAGGGAACCGACAGAGGTTGCTGTTCATCATCTTCTTCTGAACTTGATGACGCGACACTCAGTGAATCACTGGACTCTTCTTGCAACGCGGATTGAACCGCCTGGATCTTCCACTGGACCTTATTCATACGATTGAAGTTGTAAGAGATATCTACCGATAACTGGTCGAATTCATACGTTAGGTCGTCTCCCGGCCATCCCCAGAGCGAAGTTAATCTATGGTTAGCCAGCGGTGAATGTCTGCGCCAATCCGTGATTGAGTTAAGAATCTTCAGCATAAGGGTGTGGATGTGGGTATCATTGCGCGTAAGGCCTGTAGGCATACTTGCGACAAGGTAGCTAAATTTCGCGTAAATGTCATCACCTAGTTGGTCAACTTGTGGATATTGGGTTTGGGCATGCTGCAAAAAGCGGTCAATGAGGCTATCTATATGGCATGCGTACGTTTTGGAGTTACTTGATGCAGCCGACATTTTTTTTGAATGTGTATATATAGTGTGAGAAATATTTATAAAATGTCATTGAGTATTTCGGAGTTGAAGAATTTGATCGCAGATGGCGCTGAGGACGGTGCTAGTACAGGAGGGATAGAGGTAACATCGGAGGAGGTAGGTCCTCGCGAGGTAAGTGGCTATAGCCAGATGGATAGCGAGGTACCACCAGCTTTGTATCCCGAAAGGAGGACCGTGACTGATCCGGGCAAGGTAGCCGAGCTTAAGGAGTGTTTGATCAAGCAGATCGAATTGTTCGAACAGATGCAACCGAGGCGAACCAAGTTCCCTAGCTCGTTGCGATATAAGTACGGCGATGACCTTAGGATGTACTCTGTTGAAGAGTTGCAAAAAATTAGTAGTTGTCAAAGTAATTTATCAAATGTCAACAAAATGTCGCGGATTGGAACCATCATGTTCTTAGGGCTTGCGCAGGCTAGTGAAGGCTACATTGACGGGTTGAAGGGATTCAGTGATAACCTGAGCAGTTCTATGAGCGAGATTCAAGAGTGCATTAGCGAGATACTGTTGGAGCAGTCAGAGTACATTGAAGAGCTTACATCACCTTATGCACGGTTAGGACTGGTGGTAGGCATGGCAGGCTTGACTACTTACACTAATAACATGCGAAGTGGTACTGTTATGGCTGATCAGAGTGTTAATAATGTAAGTAGCACTACTGGTGTAGAGCAGAGTGTTAAGAACGAACAGAGTGTTGATAATGTAAGTAGCACTACACCAGTAGTGCCTAGAGTTATCCAGCAGTCTGATATTTCACCATGCTCAAGCACTGGATTAGTAATGCCCGCGGCTAAGAAAAAAGCGTATACTAGGACGAAGCCTTATAGACGCAATGGCAAGATCTTCTGTCATCTCACAGGCAAGGTCATTGGGACGTATTAAGGCTTTTTACTCTAGAATGATACTAAAGCACCACTCAGAGTTTTGCAAGTTGATAGGATTCGCATAGTCGTCGACTAGCGCGATGTCAAGATACGTCAGTCCAGGAGTTGTAATTTTGTAGGCCGTGTGAGACGAGTTAGGCGGCTCATAGTAGACAACGTTCTCCGATTGCGTGTTAAACGGAACGAGAAAGGCCGCAGAGTCGTTGGACGTGTTGAAAACACTACTTTGAATATTTGCGATCTTGATCATCACGTATGGTGAACCAGAGAGATCAACAGGTCTCGGGAGAGTTTGCTGAAGAGCAGAGATAGGCGTCTGCTCTTCATTGGCACCGATCTGGTAGTAGGCGGAGTTGAGACGAATGGGTCTAAAGTCGAATCCCCACGGAGTGACAGTAGCGGCGAACTCGATCTTGCCAGAGAGAGTGTTGTAAGTGGCGGTGTAGACGTTGCCGACTGTGGTAGCCGCTGTCATAACAGAGGAGAGCGTTGATAGGAGTGTGGTGATCGGATAATTACCCGGCGGGATAGTAGCCTGGACCAGAGTGACGTTTTCATACCAGTAAAGGACATTGTTCTTGAGACTGCGACCACCGATGGTATAATCGTCAAAGTTGTACTGCGAGTTGCGAATAATCGCGTCGCCTAGTCTGATAGAGGTTACATTCTCTTTGACCGCGTTTAGGTAGATGCGAAAGAGAGTAGAACTGGGGTAAGACGTGTAGTCACGGTCGAAACTGTTGATGACTATTCTTTGACTTGCGGTCATTTTTTGTTGATGATTATACTATACTGGCTATAGTATAAACTGGCATAGTAAAAATATGGCTGTTAAACAACGATTTTTGATCGAGGAGAAGGTCTACGATGTAGTTACCCCCGCGACCATTAAACATTTCAACTTTTATTACAATGTCGCGGAAGAACGAGCAGGGAGCGGCGTGTATACTGGGAAAAGTATGCAAATGGGTGCACCAGTGTGTTATTGGCTTGGAAGTTTGGATAGCGAGATGCCAGGCCAGGAGTTTATATGGGAAGGCGACGGGTTCCCGACTGTAGTGTGCAAGTTGTTCGAGTGGTACTTCTGGGATGTCGATCGTCTAGGCTATAGATTTGCATCCAATCAAAACGGATGGAAAATCTACACTAACCCTCAGATACAAACCCTGTTCGTCAAGATGATACTGGTTGGAAGCCGCGGTCCCGAAGTAATGATAGTGCCTGAAAAGTCAAGCGCATGGAGACGAATCAAGCGAGGAGATTACGAGGTTGGAGGCGTGGACTATGTGGATTCAATTGCACCAATGATAGATACTGATTTATACGTTAGTATTTCGCACGGTGGAACGATTAAAACAGTATTATTGCCAATAGACGCGCCGTTTAATCCTAAAGATTATTCTAGTTATGGAACGGACGAAGGGTGGCCACTATATTCTGTTAATGGAAGGCAATGGAAAGTATCATGGGACGATAATGGAGTAGCTGTATTTACCGAGCTAACGAAATGGCCGGAAGAAGAAGATACTTACATAACTATCTATCAGTGGCGACTACCGATGAGCGTAAAGACGAGTGGTGGTGCTCCATTTGATATTACTAAGTATCCAGCTGTTGGTATAACAGCCGATGGATGGAATATATACGAAGTGAATGGTAGAACATGGAAAGTATGGGCCCTGAGTGAACACGTTCAGTATACTGAAATGATATTACCAAGTGTAGAAGATCTGCTACCAGGCTATGTAGACCCTGGTAAGGTAAACGAGAAGACTGACGATGAGAAAACTGACGTTGAGAAGACTGACGTTGAGAAGAAGATTGACGGTGGAGGGGAGGTTGATATCAATCTCCCTGGGTATGTACCATTCGTCATATTGGTCGGTCTATTGGGCATTTTCTCTATTGCGGCACAAAGAAAATAGCAAAAATGAGGGGTATACCCCCATTGTAAACTAGGGCCTTAAAACGAACAAAAAAATTTTTAAAAG
>CAYPFM010000009.1:0-11496 GCA_964410185.1 uncultured Candidatus Saccharibacteria bacterium
GGCTCGGGCTTCGGCTCGGGCTTCGGCTCGGGCTTCGGCTCGGGCTTCGGCTCGGGGTCAAACTTCGGCTGCGCCGGAGCGGGCGAGCTGGTGCCACCCGAGCCCGCGAGCACCAGCGCGGCGAGACCGGCGATCGCCATGGGAACGAGGAATGGAATCGGCATGGTGGACCTCCTACGCGATGAAGCGGATGTGTGCGTGTTTGTTGTGCCCGTCGATTGCCACCAGCGGCGGCATTGCCAGTTCGTACGTCGCCGCGAGACTTTCCAGCTGGGCTTTGCGCGGCGGCGAAACGAACACTTTTTCAGTCCACGGGCGCAGCGCTTGTAGGACTTGTGCGAACCCGTAGGTCGCGGCGACCTCTGGGGGCGTCGGATATGCGGCGAGCGTGTATGCGACATCGGCGTCGCGGCCGGTGCGGTGACTCTTGTGCGGCGGGAACTCGGCGCCCTGCGCGGGGCCGCTGATGTCGGCGACCTGGAGCGCGCCGCCGTAGTGTTGCGCCACCAGGCCGCCATACCGCAGCCGAGCGGCGACAGGCGGCGTGGTGTACGCCCGCTCGGCGAGCCGCACAGCGAGGCCCGGGGCGTCCTGTAGCGGCGCCCATGGGGCGTCCTGTGGGTCCGGCTCGGGCTCGGGCGGCTTCGGCGGGTCCATCGGCGGCGCGTTGCTCGGCGTGAGCAGCGGACGGGCGGCGATGAGGGCGGCGGCGAGACAGCCCACGACGATTAGCGCGGGGTGACGCAGCCTCACTTGCGCCTCCACAGGAGGAACACGCCCACGACCACCGCGACGCCGAGGACCGGCTTCCACAGGTCCCCTGCGACCTGTGACACCTTGTCGGCCGTGGCACCCATGGCCCCCTCGATAGCCGCCATGAGGCCATTCGTCGGGACCTTGCCTTCCACGAGGTATGTATAGAGCATGCCCGGGCCGGTGTACGCCACCAGCACGTCCCAAATCGCCGAGGACAGTCCGGGCTCGCTCGGCGCCGGTTGTAGCAGGGCGACCGCGGGCGGGGCCTTGTCGGGGCCGCCCGCCACGAACGCCACCCACGGTTCCGGGGACGGCGCGTTCAGCCAGTTCGCCACGACCCCGCATCGCTTCGCGTACCCCGCGATAGCGGTCGCCCCCATGTTGTCCATCGCGTACGCCTTGAACTCCGCCAGCGCCTTGACGGCGGCGGCGGTGTTCTCCGGGCTGGAGAGTCGCTTGTCGGCGGGGATTGCCGTGAGGCTCACCAGGCGGCTGACAAGCTGGGCGTACTCGATGGCGCTCGACATGGTCTATCTCCTCCTCACTGGCGAAAGGTACATACCCGGTGGTCTGGCTAGACCTGCGGGTATCCGTTGGCGGCGGCGACCTTCGCGGCCTCGGCGGCGCCGATGTCCTTCGCCAGCTCCTCGGGGCTGCGCGCGGCGGTCTTCTTGTAGAAGGTCGCATTGTGCTGGGCGATGGCGCGGCCGGCCAGCGATGCCAGCACCGGCGACGCCACGTCGCCCTCGATACCGTCGAGGAAGTACACACTCGCGGCCGTCGCACCGGCGGCGGCGAGGAAGCGCTTGTAGCTGAACAGCGAGGGCGCCTTCGTGTAGTCGCTGTGCCCGAAGTGACCGCCCGGAATCATGTTGATGACGCCGTCCAGCTTGCCCGCGGTGCCCGCGATGGTGCCCGCGGCGCCGAGGCCCCGCGCGATGAGGCCGTTCGTCTTGTTCTCGCGGAACCCGGCGAGCCGCTTGCGGGCGGCGGCGAGTGCATCCTGAGCCTTCTCCAGTTTGGTCTGCTTGGCCATGGTCGTATCTCCTCGTGGTGCTCGTGGTGGAAGGGTCCGGCTTCGACACCGGCGAGCGGGGGCCGGTCCCCGCTCGCCTGCTCGCCTGCTCGCTGCTACGGCGCGAGCGCGGGGCCGGCCCAGACCGGCTGGCCGCACCGCTCGGGCATGGCGCACTCGGCGGCCGCGAGGTAGGTGCGCTCGACCTGGAAGTCCAGGTCCACGATGTCACCCGCGGCGGGGACCAGGCCGTTGGGGTAGGTGAACTCCAGCTGCGCCGGCAGGTCCCACGGGCTCCACGCCCAGATGCAGTCGCAGTTGCAGCGGGCGTCGGTGCTCAGCAATCGGCGGCCGAACTTGCGGCCGCTGGCGGTGCTGGTCTGGAGCGCGACGTTGTCCTCGGTCGCGTACCACGAGGACCGGGTGTTCGCCATGCCCACCGCCACGCCCGCGGTCGCGGAACCGACGATGTACGTACCCGCCGGACGCTGGACCCGCAGCGCAATCTCGCAGATTTGCAGGCAGGCCGTGAGGCGCTCCGAGTCGATGTTGGCGATGAGGACCGTGGCGCCGGGGTCGTACGGGGAGAACCCGATGGTCCCCGCAGCGCCGAGCGTCGCCTTCAGCGGGTACACGGCCGACATGGCCCCGATCATCCGCACGCGCCGCTGGCAGGCGGTCTCGTTCGGGGGGCCGAACATGCAGTTGGACGTGACCTCGGCGCGCCCCGTCTGCGCGGCGGTCTCCGGGGTGAGGGCGCGGCCGGGCGGGGTCTGGAGTTCGCCGCCGCCGGGCCAGGGCGCCGTGACGCCGCCGCCGGTGGCGACGCGCATCGCGGCGACGGTGAGTTCGCACTTGCCGTTCTGGCAGTCGTCGCAGTCGCAGTTCGTGCCGCTCGCGGCGCAGGAGGTGCATGCCATGATGTCTGTTCTCCGGGTGAAGGGGGGTCCATCTCCCGACCGTGGTCCGCGCGCCCTCCCTGTCAATGCCGTGTCCCCTCAGCTCGGCGGGGGACAATCCTTGTCACCACCCGCGGGCGGTGACAGCCGCAAAAAAGCCGGGCACCGATCGGTGCCCGGCCACGGCCTGGTGGACCAGCTGGTCCTACTCGCGCCGGACCACGACCTCGGGCAGGTCGACGCGGGCGAGGTCGACGCGCGGCACGTAGCGGGCGGCGTTCGCCCGCGCCGCGGACTCCTGCGACCACGCGCCGTCCAGCCGCGTGCCGTCCGCACTCTCCACGCGGCGCAGGATTGCCAGGCAGTCGGCGAGCATCGCATGCGGGAGCGGGAAGCGGGGGACCTGATGGATTGTGGTCCCGACGACGTAGGCATCCTTTCCGTACGCCACGTCCGGCTGCGGCGGCAGCTTCATCGCCAGCTCCACAATCTCGATGGCGAGCATCCCCGATTCCCCGAGGCCGTGCGGGCCCGCCTGAAATGCGACCGTGAGCGCCGCGATGACGCGCACCCGCGACTCGCTGTATTCCTCGGTCGCGGTGCTGTGCTCGCGGATGCTGGCCATGTGGTCTTCGATGGCTGCGATGAGTGTGGTGATTTGTGGCTTGCTGCTGGTCATTGCTCACTCCGTACTGTCTGGGTCGTCAAGGTCCGCCATGCGGCGCTTGTGTTCGCCAGCGGCATCCGAGCCGCGCGGCACGGGCAGCGCGACTTGGATGACCTGGCCTCGCTTCCCCCGGACCTCGAAGTCCGGGGAATCCATATCGCCGTCGCTCACGCTCACGCCATCGGCGGCGAGATAGTTCAGCGCGGCGAGGTAGTCCTTCAGCGCCATGCTTGCCGCACTGGCGCGGCGTTTCGCCTGGTCTGCGGCCCGGGTCATCTTTTCAATGAGCGGTTTTTCCTTGACCGGCGGCAGCTTGTATTTGCCGGGGTTCCCGAGGCGCCGCCAGTCCGTGTGAGTGCGAGCCGTGCTCGGCCGCTTGTATTCGTGCCGGGGGCGCACGATGAGGCGAATCCTCGCCAGCGAATCATTCCACGCCACGTCGCGCCCGTGCATTGCGCGCTGCACTCCCTCGCGTTTCAGTTCGTACTCGACGCGTGTTACGTCCTCTCCGGCCCACCCGTAGATTTTCCATTCCCTCGTGAGGCGGGCCGCGGTCCCCTTCGCTCCGCGCTTGTGCTTTTCGTACAGCCGCAGGAAGCACGCGGCTCCCTCGCGCTGGCCGATATACAGCGTGTTCCCCGTCTTGCTCGAAATGAACTGATGCGTCCCGCTCGGATTGTCCTCGCCGTCCTCGCCCTCGCTGGTCGTCCCTCGCGTGCCGGCGAAGTATTGCGCGAGCCAGCTTGAGACCGGCAATCCCACCACATCCCGGCACAGGTCGACGCGAGTAATCGTTACCTCGGTCGTCAACCCGTGCGTGAGATGGAAATCCGACACGGTCTCGCTCCAGCACGCATCGCTGGTCGCTTGCGCCCCGAACTGTGTAATCTTTTTCGGGTTGTGCCGCCAGCGGATGACCCAGTCGCCCGCGTGCCACACGCCGTCTTTCACCTGATACCAGTAGTGCCCCGGGCTGCTGGTGTATCCCGTGCACGCAATCGTATCCACGTGCAATGAACTAACAGGTCGGAATCTGTGCATCGCTATCTCCTGGCAGGTCCACCGCTGCGGGCTTCGTTACCTCGCCGGTCTTATCGTCGTACCCCACCGCGCCGGTCACCGGCTTGCGGACCTTGGCGGGTTGTTGGATTTTCCGCACCGCCTCGGGCGGCGTCGGGCCGTCATCTTGTGTTCGCCGCCACCGCAAGCCGCGGGCGTCGGCGACCATGCGGAACATACACCCTATGAGCAGCGTCCCGCGCGGCGTATCGCGTGTCCTCGGGGCCGTCCCAACCCTCAGTCCCTCGTATACCCTGAACAGCACGTCCAGGCCGATGACCGCGGGTACGCATTTTGCGAAGTCCACCACGATTTCATGGACCCACGCGAATGCTGCCTGCGTATCCACGAACATCCCGTCATGGTCCGCGAACTGCGATTGCCCCAGCTTGGACGGGTACCACCACTCGCGCGGCGGTACCCCCTCGATTGTGACGCGAATCATTCCAGGTCCCGAATCGCGGAGATTGCAAGTGCGGTGTGCGGTGCGAGGAGGCGGTCCCCATACCGCTCCTCGGCGTCCTCGCACGCGAGGAATCGGGCGACCGCGCCGCGTGGGTATCTGTGGCGCCAGTATGCGCAGAGGCAATCGCCGCAGTTGCAGCCGCCCCCGAACACACCACGTACCCCAGCGCGCCGAAGCGGCGCGGCGAAGCACTCACGCGGCACGCCGCACCACCCTCGCCGCGTTGCGACTCGACATTGACTGCGACTCGCGGCGTGCGAGCACCCTGCGGCGCGTCTGCTCTAACTTCGCATCGTTGTACTCCGGAAAGAACTCCGGCGTCGTGAACTCTCGCTCGTAATGAGTGACGATTTTATCCAATGACCCACCGTCGAGATTGCGCATCATATCTCTCCAGCCGCACGGGAGGATTCTCCCTGCACAGCTCGCACGCGAATGTATAGACCTCCTGTGCGCCGGCCCCCTCGGCGAGCACGGTGCCCGCGAGCGACACACACCGCACGCGCCGCCAGTAGCCCGGGTCGCCGAGGTCAACCTCAGCGACCCGGGCGGCGGCGCGGCGCTCGATGGCGGCGGCGAGGCGTTCCCCCTCCGCAGCCCGCCGGTCCGGGGCTGGCGTCAGCACCCGGACCGTCGTCACGCGCACGCCTCCACGCGGGCAGCGTCGCTGGTGACCGCCGCGCGGCAGCGCGGCACGAAGCGGTACGCCGTGAACACCGGCGCCCCGCTCGGCCCGAGCAAGTCCCACGCCACGAACCACGCGCCGCCTTCCACGGTCGCGCGGCTACGCAGGCGAGCGGGCGCCCGGCCGCCGGGCAGGCATGTTCCGCCCGCCGCCAGGTAGTACCGCGCCTCCTGGGGGCGGAGCAGCACGCCCACGACCTCGGCGTGATTCCCGGTCCCGAGCGCGTTCATCGCTTGGGGGGCTTCCTCGGCGTCGCCGACTTGCGGGTCTCCTGGAGCGCGCCGAGCTTGGCGCCGAGGCGGGTCGCGCGGTCCTCGGCGGCGACCGCCGCCGCCTGCGCCGCCACGCGTGCGTCGACCTCGGCGTCGCGCTCGGCGCGGGCCGCTGCCACGTCCGCCCGGAGTGTGGCCACCAGGTCGACGAGGTCGTCGCGCTCGGCGGCGACCGCCGCGCGCATCCGCTCGATGTCGTCGCGCTCGGCGCGGGCGTCGTCGCGCTCGCCGATGACGAAGCGCAGGTGCTGGGCCGCGTCGAGGCCCGCGGGCGCCGCGCACGCGGGCGCCGCGAGCGCCGCGGACGCGGCTCGGGCGGCGTCCTCAGCGGCGGCGAGGGCGGCCCGGGTCGCCGACAGCTCGCGCTCCAGCGCGGCGGTCGGCAGGCCCGGGTTGCCGATGACCTCGGCGGCCTGCCCGAGGTCGCGCGCGAGCTTCGGCAAGCCCGCGCGCGTGGCGAGGGCGGCGCCCTCGCGGCACGCATCGACGAGCGCGGTCACTCGCCGTCCCCCTGCGTCAGCGCGCGGAGACCGGACAGGGCGGCCGGGATGCCGAACACCGCGCCGACCTCGCCGCCCTCGGGCGCGGCGGCGAGCAGGGCGGCGTAGCCGAGGCTGGACAGCCCGGCGCCGAGCTTGTCGCCGATGGTCTCCAGCTCGGCGAGGCTCACGTCGATGTCGACGGTGGACTCGCGGCCGCGGGTCCGGTCGGCGACGAAGGCATCCTCGCCGCCGATGATTTCGGGGGTGGAAATGAGGGTTTCGTGATGAATGCGGATGTGCACGGCCGACTAGGTAGCAATCCTACTGCACAGGTGTCAACCCCCAATGTGCGCGTTTTTCTGACGACCGGACAGGAATGTTCCACGTGAAACGTCGCGCGGCCCGCGCTGCGCGGGCCGCCGGGGGCGCGCCCCCGGACCCCAGCGTTCGAGTGCGCGGAAATTAGCCGGGTATGACAACCCCGGCTTTCGTGCTCACGGTCCGTTCTATGACCGACTCGACCCGGGGTAATGACCGCTCCCTCGCCAGCTTCGAAGCTCGCCTCTACGCGCTCGAACAGAACGTTCTGGCGTTGCAGCGGGTGTTCAACACGCCTGACATGATGGAGGCCCATGCGCAAGTCCACAAGCACCTGATGTGCATCACGGCCGATACTCTCGCCAACCTCCGGGTTATCCAGACCCGCGGGTTCCAGGTCATCGAGCGGGCGAACGCGGTCCCCGCGGGCCCCCCGAAGGACCCCATGGAGAAAATGATGGAGATGGGGCAGGTGATGATGGCGGCGGCGCAGGCCATGGACGCAAACGCGCCGCAAGAATAGTTCTTGCGAGCTGTCCAGACATCGCGTATGTACCTTTTGCTGCCTGCGCAGCGAGAGGAAGTCCCGCGATGTCTGCCAAGTCTTGTTTGTTCCCGTCCACTCCTGACACCTTCTACGTCGTCGCTCCGTGCGATGCGCTCCCGATTCTCATGCACCGCGCGGCGTGCGTCGCACAGGGTTCGCACGAGCCCCGGTTTGAGGGTTCGCCCGCCCTCGGGCTGGTCCTCGGGCTGCGTTCCCTCAGCCGCTACACCAGCCGCACCGTCGCCGAGGTCGCTTGCGACACGCACGCCTCGCCGGGCGCGGCGGTGCTGCGCGTGAGCTTCACCCCCGCGACCGCGCAGGAGGCATGCAGCCCGCTCCCGGACTGGCATGCCCCCAACCTCGCGGCGGTCGCCAGCATCGTCTACACGTCCGGCGCCATGGACGGCGAGGATGGCGTCCCCAACGCCGAGGCGCGCGTCGCCGACATGCGCGCCTTGAACGTGTGGTGCGACGAACACCGCGACCTCGCGGCGCAGGTGGTCGCCACGGTCGCGCAGTTCTCCGGCGAGGCGCGCGGCGACTTCTACGCGCCGGCCGAGCATCGCCGCGAGTGCGGCGCCCTCCTGGAGTCGATCGGTGCCCGCGTGGTCCAGGTGTCCGCCCTCAGCGACGGGGAGCGTAGGGCGCGCGGTGGCGACCTCGCCGTCCGCATCCGGTTCGCCCCGCGTCCGGTCATGCCCTGGCAGACCCGCCATGACGTGGCCCCGCCGAGCCGCGTCCCCTGGGGGTGCGGCATCACGTGCGGGTGCGCCCGCTGCCTGGAGTTCTGGGGCCCTGTCGCTCCGGGCCGCCGCGAGTTCGGGGGTGCGTCGTGAGCGGCATTCACTCGGTCCACCAGTGCCCCGGGTGCGGCGACGATGTCGTCATCACCCGCCTGGCCTCGGGCGAGGTCATCGGCCGGCGCATGTGCGCCGGATGCCGCCGCGCCCGCCGGCTCCAGCGAGGCGCCGAGCCGCGGGGGATGTGCGCCGCGTGCGGCTCGCCGGGCGCCTCGGTCCTCGTGTTCGCCCTCCGCGCCGATGGCAGCGAGAGCACGCGCAAGGTCGCGGTGTGCACCGGCTGCGCCGAGCGGCGCGCCGACGCCGAGGCCGCCAGCGACGCCGCGCGCAAGGGGGAGGCGTGAGCGCCTGCGCCACGGGCTGCGGGTCCCTTCCCCGCCGCGGTGGGCTTTGCCCGCTGTGCCGCCAGATGGCCCTGAACGTGCGCGTCGCCCTCCGGGCGGCGGTCGCCAGCGACGCCGAGCGCGACGCCCTCTACAGCGCCGCGAAGCGTCTGGCGGCCGAGCTGGAGCGCGATGCCGACGCCGCAACCCGCCTGCGCGCCGCCGCTATCGTCAACGGGTGGAAGGACACGCTGCGCGGCGAACTCGCTGTCGCCGACGCCGAGCCCGAGGGCGTCGCCGACGCGGACGCCACGGGTACCCAGCAGACCCGCAGCTTCATCGCCGCCATCCGCCGCGCGCTGCGCTTCCCCGCGTTCGCTGGTGTCGTCGCCGGCATGCTCGCGGGCACCGACCAGAGCTACGTGCGCCGAGGCGTGGTCTGCGGCGGCCCGCTCCCCGCCGAGGCGGTCGCCATCCTGTGGGGCGTGTGGGGTCGCGTGTGGCGCTTCACCGCGGCCATGCGGCTCCCCGCCCGCAAGCACCCGGACCGCCGCCGGGCGCCCCGCGGTGCCCGCGGGCGCGCCGACAGCCAGAGCCCGGCCCTGATGAGAGCCCGGGTGCGCTTCCTGGACATCATCCCGCGCACCCAAACGGCGCGCAGTAACCGAAGCTCGGGTCGCCCGGGATGACCTCGCGGCACTCGCCGCACCCCGGCGGCGGCACGGTGCCCACCGTGCACGGGTGCGCGCAACCAACGACGCACTCGCCGCCGATGATGACCCGCTGGCAGGTCATCCCCGCCGCGGGGCACTCACCCTTCGCCCCACACTCGGGCAGGCAGTCGGCGGGCGGCGGGTCCTCGCCGCACCCGTCCCCGGTCTCGCCGGTCGACGTGGGGCCGGTTGACGTGGACCAGCTGGTGCTCGCGTCGGCGACCGTGGTCTCCGACGCGCCGATGGTCGCGTCGGTCGGCAGGTCCGCCGAGTCGTCGCTCGGGCGCGGCGCGCCGTCCGGGCAGGCGGCGAGGAGAAGGGTGGTGAGGAGGATGGCGGGGAATCGGGTGCGGCTCATGCGCCCGATGTTGGAGCTTCCCCACCGCCTGGTCAAGCTCGCCGACGCCGGAGCGCCCACCAGGCCGCCGCCGCCGCCGCGCCGATGACCAGCGCCCCGCCGGCGCCGCCCGAGTTGTCCCCACCCGAGCTGGGGGGACTGCCCCAACCCTGGGGGCCCGCGCCTTGTGGCGGCGGCGCGAGCGGAAGGTCGCCGACCTTCGCCGCAGGCGTCCACCCGTCGCCGAGCGGGTCACTTCGTTGCCATGGCTTCGCGGGCGGGGGGCCGGACTTCATCGCCTTGCGCAGGCCGCTATCCCTGGACTTCGCGGCGGCCTCGCGGAATGCGGGGGTTGCTAAGTCCAGCTGATACATCGCCGCGCGGCGCAGTGCGAACCATCCGCGGAACATCTCCTCAATGTCCCGGGCGACCGACGCGGGCAACGCATACGCGTACCCGTATCCTTCGGGTCGCGGGTGTCCTTCCACCATGCCGCCGGGATTCTTGGTGGACCACGGTTTGTTATTGAACATCCCCGAAGGCCCGGGGACGACGGTCCAAATCTCTCCGTAGGCGTTTGGGCTCCACGGCAGGCGGTCGCTGTCCAGGTAGACGCCGAAATCCACCTGCTTTTTCGGCACCGGCGGTAGTGCGCGCAGCTGCGTCGCGTCGAGCCAGGCCCGGTAGCACATGGCGACCTCGCCGGAGTCGATGGCTGCATGAATCGGCGTGAGCGTGTGGATTGCGGTGTGGATTGCGGTGGCAGCCGCAGAGAGGTCATAGCGCGCGAGCCGGGGCTCACCGTTGCTGGCAGTGCTCCAGCTCAGATAGGGCGCCGTGCCCCACGAGAAGAGATAGGAGTAGTCTGGCGGCGGCACATAGCCGGTCTCGCTGATGACCGTGTCGTATTTGTTTTTCCAGAGGGTTCCCGTGCCCCAGTAGTGGTCGCGGTACTTCTCCGGGATGGCCGCACATGGCCATTGATGGTCCACGAAGTAGCGCGGCGCGATGTTGTTGTTTGGGTCGCTGCGGTATCCCGTGAGCGGCGACTTGATAGGCCACTGGAATCCGCCGAGCCACGCGTCCGGGGCGACGCCCGCCTCATCATATGGCGGCGTGCTCCACGTCGAGACCAGCCTGTCCTTTCCCGCGGCCTTGTCCAGGCGCCACACCATACCGCTGGGGTACTGTGATGCGGGACCTTTGATGTCGAGGTCGCTCGGGTCTGGGCCCTGTGCAGGGATGACGGTCGCCCAGTCTCCGAGCACATACTGCGATTGCACGAACAGCTCGCGGGCCGCCGCGCTGCGCTTCTGTGATTCGGTGTACGCCGCGTCCACGCGCCCGTTGAATGCAGCGACCGCGGCCGCCCCCGCGGCGTACACAGCCCCGATGGCGCCGAGCGTCGTCATCGCGCCGAGGCTCCCGAGCTTCGTCACGATGCTGCGCACCGCATCGAGCGCCCCCGCATAGGGAATGATTGCGCCGAAGCGGGCGGCGATGGCGGGCGCGAGGACATTCTGGCCGACCTTCGGGTCCGCCAGGTCGATGCCGGTATCGTCGATGACGCCCATGTTAGCTCGCAATGAACTGATTGAAGAATCCCACGAGCATGTTGTACAGCGTTACGCCGACCGCATCGAGCGGATTGGTGACGAACGAGGCGTTCGGCGGGACCTTGTAGTTGCCGAAGTTGCGAATCTGCTCGGGGCTGCGTTGATAGAGCGCGGATGCCAGGGCCATCGCCGACAGGCCGCCCACGGCCTCGGGCGTGACGAACGTATCCTCGCCCTTCACCATCCGATCGAGCAGGTCGCGGAACGCCAGCGTCGCCGCCCAATCGATGCGCGCCCACCCCTTCGGGGGCGTGTCGCCGCCGCCCCAGCACAGCGGCCAGCGCGACTCCTCCTTCCCGCCGAGCAGCCGCACGCCCGAGCCGATGGCCGCCGCACCCCAGCGCCACATGGCTCCGCCCGGCTTCATCTCGGTCGCCCAGAGCTTCGCCGCGTCGTTCCCATACTCGGTGGCCAGCGACCCGAGGGTCCCGTCCGGCTGGATATAGTCGCCGAGGTCGATGTCGCAGAGGACCACATCGTCCTCGGGCTCGGGCTTCGGCTCGGGCTTCGGCTCGGGCTTCGGCTCGGGCTTCGGCTCGGG
>CAYPFM010000010.1:0-11455 GCA_964410185.1 uncultured Candidatus Saccharibacteria bacterium
TTTGGAACGGAGTGCAGGTGCAATTTTTAGTTGGATCACCCAAAAAGCCGCAAGGGCAAGGGTGAACATTGTTATAACAAGACTTAGTGAAGTCAAAATACATCACCTGTCACACTTTACTGCTTTTCTTTGGTTTTAATTTGATTTTTGTTTTTATAATCACTTTTTGCAACGATTTTTACCCTCTTGTCTATTTTAATCAGTAGCTCAATGAATTTAGAAAGAGTGGAAACTTCTTCATTGGTCATTTTCATCTTTCTTGGTGATAGGGTCTGTAATCAACTTTAACAATCTGACAAAATTCTCAGCTCTCAACCTTGCTTCACCTTCACTTAATTCAACACCAAACTTTCTTTTGTATATCTCATTAAATTCTTTTACAGCTTTATCTGGTAAAAACATAATCAATGCTTTCCTTTATGACTATGTTTGGCACCTAAACCAAATCCAACCATCAAAGCACCTAATAAAATAAGTATTAAATCCACAAAATAGTTTACCATTATGTCAACCGTTTTAATCCTGTGTCGGGATACCTTTGTTGTTTACTGCCTGCAACTTTTGATTAAAAGAAATCATATCAAGTGTTGTTTCTGTAAAGCTAATACTTTGCTCGTCAAACACCATTAAAATATCTTTACGACCACCATCACGAAATCCAGACACGATTATTGATGTTAACCCCTCTATGTTATTGAAATCACGAAACTCTTGAAATGGTCGCCAAATAATTAGTGTTCCAGAAAATTGCGACTTAGCCTGTGCTCCACCATAAATGTCAGCTGATGTTGGTTTTCGTATTAACGCAATTGAGTTAGAGAATATCTTTTGTGGTTCATTATCGTCAATGAATGCCTTAGTTGCCTTGGGAATCTCCGAAATCTTTAGAGAATCCTTTGCATGGGTTACTACAAAGCTCCATACTTTTAATTGCTTAGTGAGTGTAATAATTTGTGTCATTGCCGCAGGTAAGTCAGTATAGGTTGTTAGTGAACTTTGAGATTGGTAAGTGGTAAGGTTGTCAAAAATTAAAACATCAGCAGCTAAATCACTCACAACTTTATTTGCCAAATCAAGAGTTAGGTTAATATCAAACTTTCCGTTTTTACTCAATTTTGTTGAATCAAACCTAAATAACTTTCCTTCGTATTTGTTCCTAGTAGAAATAACAAGGTCTGTGTTCTTTTCGGCTTCTTGGACTGTAATGGAGTTTTCCAAGGCGGTTAATCTACCATAAAACTGTAATCCAGTAAGTTCGGTATCAAAAATTGCCACCTTCTTCCCTAAAGACAAAAAATGAAGCATCATAGCCATTAAAAAAGAACTTTTTCCTGACTTTTCAACGCCAGCAACTAAATAAGTTCCTGACCTACGAAATCCTTTGATTGAATTGTCTAGCCCAACTATTCCAGATTCCAACCGTTCAGAATCATGGAAATCAATGTCACTTGATAAAAAATTAGTAACTCTATTACTTTTTATTTCTGGCATAAGAATTTAACTGAATCAATAAAAGTCTTATTTTGGGTTTCCATTAAATATCCAATTGAGTTGATATGCTTACCGCAACCAAAGCAGTGGATATGGTCGGTGAAAACTTTACATGATGGTGTTTTTTCTTTATGGAAAGGGCAAAGTATAAATCCTCTTTTGGGAAGTTCGGGCAACAAGTCAACAATCGGGTAGTTTCTAGCAACATCAATATCTCTCTCGGTGATAATTTCGTTATTAGATTGTTTAGGATTTAGTATAGCTAACATCCGAGCGTATACTTTTATCTTTTTTTCTAAACTATTTATTACAGCACCCAAGGTAGTATCCAATTGAGCTTCTTCAAAAATCCTCGTGTTAAGGTCTTTTGAAAAAAACTGTTCAGTTAAAATAAAATCCTCTTTTAGTCTTGAAACTAAATCTAACTTCTCCAAATACAATTGTGTAACCCTCTCTTGCATCTCGGGAAATTCTTCAATCCACTTTTCTGGGGTAAAACTATCCCAGAATTTAGATTTTACCCATTCCCTTCTTAAATTTTCAGTATATTCTACCCAAGAATCATAGTCAGGAAAGGTTGATGGAAATGTATAATTCATAAATTTAGACCTCCTAAACCAGTCAAAGCCTTTATTGCATCAGGCGACCATTCAACTTTCTTGGAATTATTTGAGTTAGATAATTTAACCTTATTATTCTTTGCACTCTTATCACTCTTGTTAGTGGCGTTAGATTGGTCTTGGATTGGTGTTTGATTGTTTGGTAGTTTGGTCATTTCAACCCACTCATCATAATTTAAGACGGTAATGACGGAACAATCTTTTGCTTTTCGTTTGGTTATTAGTTTGGCTGTTATTTGTAACTTACTTAAAACATTTCGTATTCTTGCTGATTCTTTCCTTTTTAATCCAAAACATTTAGCCAATTCATAGCGACCACAAACACACTGACCTCTTTGCAGTTCTACGGTTGAATCCCCAACATAAACGGTTCTATTTTCGTTAGAGCATCTTAAGAGTAGTATCTGAAAAACAGTTGTCGCAAACTTATCTCCCTTAAGTTGTGGAATCTCAACTGGGATTGGTTGTTTCCAAATCATTTTGAACCTCCATTTACTATCGGGGCGGTCTTGTCGGTCAAATTAACTCTGTCCGTAAAAACTGATAGACATTCGGAAACATTTGAGTAGAAAACATCTGTTAAACCACCTTTAGTTAAGTTATTCGTAACAACTGGAGTAGGGGATGGCTTTTTAGAAGTTTCCATATTATTTATGAATAAAGCCTGCCCTTAACCTGTTTAAGACTTTGGAAATAATCAATCGGGGTAACCGTCAAGGTTCTATCCCAAAACGAATCAATGATGGTCTGTAAATCATCAGTCATTAAAAAAACAAATACACATTCCTTGGGGTTGGTTCTATCAATTTCCAGTATGGGATGAAAAATGTTTATCGCTGACGCTAGCGACAAATTAGAAGTTCTATAATCATTCGTATTCATATAGATACATCATATGTCATGGAAAATAAGGCGTAAATGGAATTTTGGTGGGAAACAAGATTAGAAAACTAGAAAAGAAAATACCTTACTATCGGACAAATAAATAGCCACTGTTTTTATTACTTATTAGCTTCTTGTCAATTTTTCCTTTTTTACAACCCAAAGACACAAGTAGTTCAACAAAATTTCGTTTAATATCCTTCGCCTTGTCTTGAAAATCAAAATCATCCTCGTGCCCATCAAACGAACATAATTTATAAGTTTCGTCTGGCAAACATGCTTTACAAACTTCTTTCCAACCAACACTTCTATTGTTACGGGCAAGAATATCAAAAAACTTAATTCGTTGGTCATCATTTGGAATTATCTTCACTTTTTTTCCAAAGCTTAACTTGCAGGTTCTTTTGTCATATCTAACACCAATAAAATCAATAACATTCTCCTTCTCTACTAAAAAATCAAGAAAATCATTGCCTAATTTTTTAACCGCTAGCTTGTATTTTGTGGCATCTCTTTCAAATTCATTGATGTCATCATTTATTTTATTTTTCTCACCAATTACTTCCTGATAATCCCACTTTCTTTGATTAAAATCCCAAGCTTTTTGGCTTGTCCTTTTTGTCATTGTCAGAACAGGATTTTTAGCGACCAATAAAAATGATTCCAGTAAATCCCAGACACTCCACATCTTATTGATGTCGCCACTTTTTTGAATACGGTAAAGTCGTTTATGCTCATCTTTGGAAAGGTTTGAACCAAAATCATTATCTGTTTTTCTGTGGTTTGAAGCTATTGTAACTTCCCAGCTCTTTCTCTCTTTTTCTAATTTATCAATGTATTCGGAATAATACTCATTCTTTGCAATCATGACAAGAAATTCGTAAAGACCTAAATAAAACGCACTCAATTCACCTATTTTAAGTAAGGCATCCAAATCACTACTAATTCTTATATTTATATTTGATTCCACTCATACTATTATCTCTTATTTACGCCAAAAATGTTCAAATCTATCAAGATAAAACCACTACAATTCCAAAAAGAAAGGAAGGTATTGAAATCAAATAAAACATCTTCCTAAATTTCTTATATAAGAGAAAAGCTAATGGAAAAGAAATGACTAGTATGGGGATAATACTGTTTGATAATAACGCATCTTTTGCTTTACTAACTTCACACACACCATTCACTACATTGTCGCAGCCATTACTAAAAATTGAGAACACAAAAAAACATAAAAATAAAAAAATCCAAATACCAAAACTACAAGAAAGAAACATTATAAAAGTAATAATGATTCTTCTAGTTTGCTTAAATCTTTCTTTGATACTCATTTTATCTATTTAGAAAAATGAAGATAACCGAAATAATCAAAACCAATATGCAAATAGCTACTATATTTTTTTGTGTAATTGACCAAGAATTTATTTCAGCAGATTCTTTTGGATATAAACTAGCCAATACTTCAGGGTGCTTAAAGAATAGTGGAATTATTCCGACCAGCGGATAAACTGAATAGGTAAAAATTGGCAATGAATCAGGGATGTATTTTAATATTTGCAAAGCAGACCCAATCAGAAAAATACCCATAAAACTTAAGCCTGACAAATATGCTAGTTTTTTAGTCCAATCACCTGATTTGAAACCATCTTGTTTAAGCAGTGAATAAAAAACAATTGGAAATAACACTGCAAAAATTACAACAATTATTGGAGCAACTGTATCCAAAAACTTACACATTGATAAGTCTGGGTTTGAATTACAAGATTGATTTAATTGACGACTTAATATGCTCATATTTTTATGACAATAAGCCTTGGAAAAAACTAATAACAAATATTCCTAGAATAAGGGCAAATATACCCAATAACAAAAAGCCAATTATTTGGATAATCAAATTTCTTTTATTTTTTCCAAAAATCCATAACGACATCCCAAAAGATGCTATTGCGATAGTTATGAATAGGGAACCCAACACACCACTATAAAAAATTATGCTGGGAATAATACTAATAACTCCTGTTATAAAGTATTGCTTTGAAGTTACATTTTTTTCAAGTTTGAAAGATTTCATGTATATGCTCCACTTTTGAAGTGATAAATTATTAACTTTTGGTTAATGAAATATACCATTTTTTTAGTTCAAATCATAACCTGTGGTTAATAAACTTTTTATGACAAGATTGGTAACTTCTTAAGATGGAAGAAAGAAAAACAACTAAAAAAGATTTGAAACTTGGTAAAAAACTTAAACGAATAAGGAAGGAGTGTGGTATGACCCAAGAAAAACTAGCTGAATCAACCAAATTGAGCACAACTTTTATTGGCTTAATTGAAATTGGAAAGAGAAGACCAAGTATGAAGACACTTCAGAAAATTGCTTCCGTCTTGGGGGTTCAGGTGAAGGATTTGATTCCTTTTTAGCTCTCTGTTTGTGTTACTTCACAAGGGTTAATCTTGAACTGAAGCATCTTTGCTGTATCTCGTCCACCATCTCCACCTTTTCTTTGCATTGTTACTTTCCCTATTTTTAGACTTCCTAGATTTGTAATTCTGACATCACCAGTTGCATAGAAGTTCATGACAACAGCGATTGGTAAAAGCGTCCACATATTGGTAGGTTTTTGATAAATTAACATCCAAGATGCAGCCATTTTATCTCTACCTTTCAAAATGTCGGACATAACCATAATTTTATTTTGCTCAAAAAAATTTACAACTTTTACTCTAAGACCCTCTTCAATTTCATAAAAAAACATTCTTCGTGGGTCTTTTGTAGGAGTTGTAGTTGGAGAAATCTCACCAGTAAATAACTTTAAGGCATAGACAACATCTTTTGGAATTGCCCACATTTCTTCATATTTTGAAACCCATCTTTTATCAATTTGGTTAAATCCTTGTGGATTACTAACCAATTTAATGGAAATGTTTTCAGCTGCAATTACATCCTTAAGAAATATCTTAATTTTTACTTGCACATCTGCCTTATGAGAACCAGTTATCTTTACAGCTTCAATTTTTTCAATTTCATCAAGGTCATACTCCATTATTTTAAGCCAACTCTGTGCGTCTATATCAATTTTCCAATTGTTAAACTTTTCCACGACATCATCTTCGTTTTGAAAACCTGCCCTTGCGGTGTTTGACCCTCTTTTTACAAGTTCATCTATATTTGAAGTCATTTTAAGTTAATTTCAACTGATAAGAATTATTTTTTATATTTTTAATTTTTAATTCTAGCTCTGGGTAAGCTTCAATAATTTTACCAAATATCTCCATTAAAACTGGAACAGAAACACTATCTCCAAATTGTTTATATGCTATGTTTCTATTAGAAGGAATTATGTAATTTTCTGGGAAACCTTGTAATCTTGCACATTCTCTTGGAGTTAATTTTCTTATTTTACCGTTAATAAAATATGCACCAGTTTTACTTGCTGCACCACCACCATATGCCGATAAGGTAATTCCAGTTCCATAAATTGAATAAATTCGTTCACCTTGTCCTCCTTTATTGATTTTCCCTATTTGAAGTGGCTTTCTTGGGTCTTTAACATCTTTTTCATTTTTAACCATTGTTATATCATCTCGTTTTATAAAACATTTTTCGTCAACCGACTTAGTTTCTAAAATGTCTTTTACAATTTTATGTGATTCAATTGGCGTAGGATAATGAAAGCTTGATACTTTCAAATCATTTCTAAAAGCTATTATATAAACCCTTTCCCTTGCTTGTGGAATACCAAAATCACTTGACCTTAATACTTTTAGGTTAACAGTATAGTCTAAATCTTCAAGTGTATTTTTGATGACTTCAATAGTTTTACCTCCATCATGTTTAACCAAATTTTTTACATTTTCTAAAAATAACACTTCTGGTTTATGAAATTTTACTATTCTTGCTACATCAAAAAACAATGTTCCCCTAGTATCATTAAACCCCAATCTTTTACCAGAAACACTAAAGGCTTGGCATGGAAAACCTGCACACAAAACATTATGACTAGGAATATCTGCTTCTTTAATTTTTGTAATATCACCGTTCGGGGTATCTCCAAAATTTGATGAGTAAGTAGATTGAGAATCTTTATTCCATTCAGAACTAAATACACACTTTCCACCAAATTTTTCTAAGGCAAGTCTGAAGCCACCAATACCTGCAAATAAATCTATGAATGTAAACTTTTTATTTATATTTTTATTATTTGATTTCATTTGAAAAAAAGCTAAAAATCCTTTACCAGTATAACAAGATAATACATGTTTGCGCTATAATGCAATTATGGCTGCTAATCAAGGAATTAACAAGTTTACTCGTGGGTGTGAAAGAAAATTAACTGCGAGTGAACTAAGTAGAGGATATCTTTTTATTAGTTTGGATAAAAAAGTTACCAGTATCCCAAATCTAAAAATTTTGCTTAACGATAGTGTCTATATAAACAAAGAAATTGATAATTCTGGAAGAATTGGTATAGGAAAAGAAATTGTTCGTGAGATGTCTGATGATGTCATTAGATTTAAGCTGATAGGAAATACATTACATATTTCTTATTAAATCTCGTTTTTATCTACTTACTTAGAAAATATTTTGAAAAAGGGTTCAATAATCTTAAAAAAAGCATAATAGCTTCCGAAACCCCAAACGATAAGGTCGCTTAAAAATTTGATGATTTTCAATATCATTGAACCGTTTTTACTGCTTTTGTTAATCAGTCCAGAATCAGCCAATAGTTTGGAAGGTAATGATGTAACAAAGTTAATCAGTTCTATTAACCAGAAAAAAGGATTAAAAGTTCTTAAATATGAATTGAAAAGGTCATTTTCATAAATTCCAATAGCATTATTTAAGCTGTCAACTAAAACTTGTTTATCAAGGTTGTATTGTTGAAGATTAAAAATGTTTTCAAATGGGTCTAGTCTTTTAGTGTATCCACCTGCCATTGGTGGGGCTGTGTATTCTACGATAGGAGCAATATTCACTGATGCCATAAAATCTTGTGCTTTATTGACATTCTTGTTAATTTTTTCCCTAACAACCAAAGAATTTTTATTATCAATGATGTCGCCATATGTTCCGTATCCAATTGAGTTAAAATATTTATTTATAAACTCTTTGAACTCGTTTAGATATTTTTGTCTGTTTTTATTTTCCCAAAATGTAATTTTTTGATATTTTTGCATACTTATTTTGATTGTTTTACTATCCTTCTTACGAAGCTTACCACATTATTGTCTACTTTATTTAGCCTTAGTAAATATGAAAATAGTATTCTTTATTATTTCAATAAAACACTAATTATTATTGGAACTAAAGGTTTAATTTTATATACATATTAGCCTTTAGCTTGGTATGTTTATACATTATAAATTAAGGGTAATAAATATAAATTTGAGTTCAAAATCTGTTTACATATCATTTTTTCTATAAATTTCCAAAATTTAATATGTTCAGTTTAAGGTGTTAATGAAACAGTAACTACTACCTCAAATTTACCAGTGGCAACTTTCAAAAAATTAAAAAAAATATTTGACTTTTTCTTATAAAAATAAGTATGGGGGGTAGTATCAAAATACATCAATGAAGAAATACTTTTTTATCTTATTTTTTATAGACAAAACCCTTTAACACCGTTTCTCTTAAAAGTGATGGGTGGGGGTTATACTTTAGAATTTTTAGTAAAAGTATCAAGGTCAATGGCTGAAATCCTAATATACTTACCTCCTAACTTAATTGCTGGTAATTTCTTAGCTCTAACCCATCTTCTAACGCTTTCAGGATTAACTTTAAGAATATTTGCTACTTCTTCAATAGTGTAATAGGTTGGTTTTTGTTCCATATTTTTATTATTTCTATACAAAAAATAGGTATTATTTGTATAACTCTAGGTTCAAACTAAAGCTAAATCGCTTCGGTTGTTTTTCAAACCGTCATAGCTATAAAAACCTCTATAAATCGGGTTTTTAAGTATGTAACTTATAGTAGAAGGATACCAAATCTTATTTTTTTTGGTAGGAATTTTTTGTTTGTTTAATAATCTGGCAATTCCGTTGATGGATATGTGATTGTTTCTTTTAAGCTTGAAAATTAGTTTAATTGTTTCAGATTCTAAATCATTTCCAACTAGTTCTTTATCTTTAGTTGAATATCCCATGGCTACTCTACCTCCTGCATATTGCCCCTTCTTAGCCTTTTGAATTCTACCTCCTGACAAACGCATAGTTATAAATGATTTTTCTAGTTCCGACACTATTCCCATGAACTGTCTAAAAGCCTTTCTCATGGGGTCACAGCTATCTAAATCAGCTTCTTTTGTGGAGATTAACTTAACCTTTAATGATTCAAGTTTTTTAATTAAATGTTCCTGAATATAGAGGTCACGAGCTAGTCTATCTAGCTTCCAAATTACAACAGCAGTTGTGTCTTTATTGTTCTCTAAAAATGAAAACATTTCAGCCAAAGCTGGTCTATCCTCCAAACCACCACTAACACCCTCATCCTTAAACTCTGAAACTAATTCATAATTATGTTTTTGACAAAACTCTTTGATTGAATCTACTTGAAGATTTACTGTTCCTTCTTCCTTCTGGTTGTCAGTTGATACCCTACAATAGGCAATTACTTTCATATTCATATTTTGATTATGACTAAGTATATACTACTTGATAATACATATCAATACACAAGGCTACACATAATCAAAAATACACATATAAAGCCTTGACACCTCTTGTTTACTTAGTATGATTGGCTATGAGAGTAGCAGTATATGTCAGAGTTTCAACCCATGGACAAGCCGATGAAGACAAAGTATCAATACCAGACCAAATTAAGTGGGCAAAAGAATTATCTAGTGAACAAAACTGGGAATTTTCTGAAAATAGAATTTATCAAGACATCTTAAAAGGCGATACTGAATTAGAAAAGAGAGATGGATTCATTAGATTATTGAATGACGCAAAACTAGACAAATTTGATGTTGTTTTGGTTTGGCATAGCAGTAGAATTGCTCGTGAAGTTGATATAAGCGGTAGATTTTGCAGATTATTAGGTAATTATAAAGTTCAGGTGTATTGTAGGAACATCCCTTTTGAAGTAGTTAAGAAAGAAAATTACTACTGGGGAGGAAATTACCAACAGCAAGTAATGACTAGTTTGGCAGGGGTAAATGACCAACAAGAAAATGTAGCAAGGTCAGAGAGAGTTCGTTCAGGATTTAGAGGTCTGGCAGAAAAAGGTCATTTAGTATTTGCACCTTACGGTTATGTAAAAATTTACGAAATTGATACATTGGGAAAAAGAATTTGGCATTTTGAAATCAACCCCAGTGAAGCTATAGTAATAGAACAAATGTTTGATTCATATGGTGTAAAAGGTATGACAATCAGGGGAGTAATGCGATACCTAAACGATGACAAAAAACTTCCTTCTCCAAAAGGTGGAAGATGGAATACTGCTACCATAAAAAATATACTTAACAATCCAGCATATGTCGGCATGGTTCGTTGGGGAAGAAAACTAGGTGGCAAATATAAACAAGGAAAATCAAACACAGGAAAACAAAAAAGAATTATCACCTCAAAAGAAAAATGGGTATTAGAAAAAGGCGACCAACCGCCAATTATTAAAAAGAATTTATTTGATAGGGTTCAAAAAAGACTTGAAGATAGAGGGAAAATTCCAGGGAGAACAATAGCATCACCTGGTCTTATGACTGGTTTAGTTAAATGTGGAATTTGTGGTAAAAACGCCTACCATAAAGCAAGACATGTTAGGAAATACAATAAAGGTGGAACTACTTGGAGTGGAGTTAGATTTGATTATATTTGTAGCACTTATATCTCACAGGGTAAAAACGCTTGTCGTCGTCATATTATGTCTGCCCCAAAATTACACCAGTTAGTAATATCTGACATTGACAAAGAACTTCACAAAGCTTTAGAAGAAGGAAAACTAAAATATAACAATAATGATTCATCGTCCAAAGAGTTGATTAGTATTCAAAAAGAATATGAAAAAAGTCTTAAAAAACTTGAAAAAGAATCTAGTAGATTATTAACAGCATATACGAAAGGATTAACAACAATAGAGAGGATGGGAAATGAGCAAAAAAGGATTGATAAAAGTGCATCTACAATTCAAGAAAAACTTAATGAGATAAGCTTAAACATCTCAAAAGGGGATTATTCCTTAAAGAACAAAGAGAAGTTTATTGAATTGGCAAAAGACTTTGACACGACATTTAACACAGGTTCATTTACAGACCAAAAAGAATTTTTACATACTTTATTAGAAGCAGTCGTTGTAAGTAAAACTGGAGATATTGAAATAAAATATAGACTTTAGCTTTGAAGACATCACTATAAGCCCGTAGAATGATGTTAAAAGAATAATTAAGTTAATCCACATGGACAGGGGTTGGCTGCGGCCACTAGCATAAATTGAGCCGGAAAAGTCACATGTC
>CAYPFM010000011.1:0-7556 GCA_964410185.1 uncultured Candidatus Saccharibacteria bacterium
TCCTAAATGTGCTGGTTTTAATGTAGTTAAGAATAATTTTGCTCCCCGTCTTGGATTCAATCAGGACTTGTTTTATGTAATTAAAGCTAATTAAACATTATCCTTTAATAACTTTTTGTCTTCTTCTGTCACTAAAGTGCTTTTACAAGTAGCTTCAACAAGTTTTGACACCACTTCTTCACTAATAGTTACATCTTTTGATAATTTTCGTATTTCACCACACTGTAATTTTGAAACTAGTTTTTCCATTTCAGTTCTTTTGGCAAAATTACAATCAAAAACCGAATCATGTGTCAGGAACGGGCAGTCTGATGGTGTCACTATAACCAAAGTATCCTCTGAAAATCCCAAATTTTTTGCGCGTTTCTTGGTTTTCTCAATATCGGAAATAGCACAAACTACTAATATAGGTTTTTCTGGTTCTGGAGAAATGTTCAAAACAACAAAATAATGTGGTTCTGTTGAAGAAAAACCATCTTCCTCCCAAGTCATGTAATATACAGCACCCTGTCTTAAAGTAGCTCCAATAGCAATTTCTGCCGATATTTCCATGCCAAGTTACTATTCCCAAAAACCATTAACTCTTTTCAATTCTTCAAATACTTCTCTACTTTCTTTTAATTGTTCAGGTGTTTCACTAAATGGATTATCAATGTTTGAGGTTGGGTCTAAGAAGAAGTCACCAAAATCCATCTCCACCATTCTTCTAGTTTCCGTGAGTTCGTCTTTGTGTTTGCTCCATTCAGGAAATTCATGAGTATATTTGACAATATCAAATTTTTGCATGTCACCTAATTGACTAAAGGCAAAATTTAAGGCTTCCATATCAGTTTTTGAAAATACTGATAAATCTGGGTCACCAATAGATTTGATGTCATACTGGCTCACTCTTTGAATGTATTCGTCTGAATACTGCTTTGCTTCATCTTTAAGATAAGATGTTTTTTCAGCAATATCCTTTACAAGTGTGTTTACTGGTCCTTTACCCATCGCAAAATACTGGTCCCAAACAACTGGGCGACCAAATCTTCGTAAATGGTATCTATCAGCCAACCAAATTAGTTTAATTGCAACAAGGTCATTAACTGTAGAATTTGGAAATTTTCTAGCTAGATAATTTATTGCTTGTGTGGCTTTACGATAATCTCCTTTCATTTTGTTCTCCCTATACATAACTATATACTTTATTTCTAATCATGTAAAACTGTGTTGATATTTTACAGTTCCTTCCATATTATTTCAACATGTAGTGTTTAACTAAAATCTATTAGACAAAAACACTATCAGTCCACCCCACCCATCACTTTTGAGTGTAAGCTTAGTAAAGGGATTTGTTGGTAAAAAAATAAGGATTAAAAAGAACTTTGATTGATAAAAAAACTCCTCTTGATTATTTTTTTAGTATACTCAAATGTTTGACTGATACATTTTGATATACTTATAAGTTAAGTGATTTTAAGTAGGAATCATAGTAACTATATTCCTCATCTGTTAAATTTTTTCTCAAACCACCATTTATTATTGCTTCGGACAATCTGATTGCATCATCTGCTCTTTTTTGAAATTCAACTGGTAAATCCTCATATTTTGGGTGATGAGAATCAAGTGGGTATGTAGGATATTTTTTGTAAAAATGAGAAATATCTTGAATAATTTTACTTTTTGAAACACCTGAATATCTTGTATAGATTACAAACTCTTTTCTTTTTCCACCAACATTTACAATAAAATCCTGTTTGAATTTTGGATTCTTTCCATAGTCATAAACTAAAAAACCAATTATTTCATCTTCTGGAATAAGTGGACAATGAGAAACAATTACTGCTCCAAGTGAAACAAACTTTTCAGGATGAGTGCTTTTTAGTGCTTCTGCAAACTCTGGATTTATATTGCAGAGTTGCTTTAATTCAGATGGATACGGTTGCATCCTAATAAGGATTTCTTTTAAGTCGTGCATTTATTGTTAACTTCTGATGACATATAGGTTATATAGTGAACTACAAGTATTTTACCTCTGTAGTTTTAGAGTTGTTTCTAAGATATTGAAATTATTGAATACATTTTATATCCAATAACATAGATAAATCCCCTAATTTATGAGTATTTGTATTAGTAGCAATTGGTTAATTTATAAGTTTATATTCTACCTAACTACACAATGATATTTAACAAAAACATCCTCATATTAAAGATATAAAAATCTATTGTTTACTGGCTAAAGTAAGAAGTTCAATAAAATATCTGTCTTTATACACGACTTGGTTTTAGTCTATGCATACCTTTCAAGATAGTTATCGCCTGTGATTACTATCTTTGAAGAAATTACTTCAACTGATGGAGCAATTGCGAGTTGATTCTCCTTAATACTATTCAATAATTCATCAAATTCATCTGATGTTGCCAAAACAAAATCATTTATCCCCATAACCGACATCATGTTATTTTTTCTTAACTGACATTCGTGTTTATCTAAAGTAATGACATAGCTTTTTGAATTTCTGTGGATATACTTTATTGCTACTGCTTCTAGGTCAGCTTGTTTATACCTTTCTCTAAGGCTAGTTTTCACACTTAGAGATATTGGTCCAAGATTGTTAGTATAAACAATAAAGTCATAGTTTACATTGGGAATAAAAGCTACTTTGGCTTGCATATAAAATGGAAATACTCCGCTTCTTATAAGTGAAATTGCAATTAGTTCTTCAAAGACTTTTCCATTGATGTTTTGATTGCTTTGATAATCTTGTTTATATTTTGACCAATACTTTTCAATAAACTTGCTTGCAGGTAACTCTGGTTCAACCATGATGTCTACCAATAGTTCTTTAACTATTTCTTTGATTGTTTTATTAGGAGTTGTCATATCTTTAGTTTATCTAATTTTCTCACAATTAGTTTAGCTATTTTTTTTACAACAGGCACTGCTACTGAGTTTCCCATTTGATGATACATTTGAGTTCGCGATACTGGGAATTTATAATTCTTTGGGAATCCCATTATTGCTTTACATTCATTCTGACTTAAAAGTCGTAATCCAGTTTCACCATCTTTTACAAATGTCCCTGTCAATCGCTGAATTTTGTGATAAGTTGCAACTAATGTTTTAACTGGGATGTTGGATTTTTTCGTAATTACCTGTGGACGACCATCATCAACTTTATACAAATAAGTTTCTTGTAGATGTTTTGATATTGAATACCCACTTGGCATTGATTCTATAAATTTACCAATACCAACTTTAGTTAAATTCTTTTTTGGAAACTTAAACTTTATTTTTTTACCTTTTGTTACTTCGTTTGAAAATCCAACCAAATATAGTCTTTTTCTATGTTGTGGAACTCCATAATTAGCCGCATCTACTACTTTAATAAACACTTGATACCCAAGTTCTTTTCTTAAAGTATCTTTAATTACCTTAAATGTATTTCCATCATCATGGCTTTTTAGACCTGGAACATTCTCTAATAAAAATGCTTCTGGTTTTTTTTCTTTCAAAATCCTTACGACATCAAAAAACAATGTTCCTTGGGTTGGATGGTCAAACCCCTGTCTTTTACCTATGGTGCTGAACGGCTGACAAGGAAAACCACCAGTAAGAATATGGTGATTTGGTATAGTTTTCGGGTCAACTTTTGTAATATCACCATCTGGGGTATCTCCAAAATTCTCTTTATAAGTTTTTTTACAGTTTTCATCCCACTCTGAACTATAGACACATTTTGCCCCATTTGATTCAAAAGCAATCCTAAAACCTCCAATTCCAGCGAATAAATCAATAAAAGTATACTTATTTTTTCTGGCAGTCTTTTGCATTCATTTATTATTACACTAAATCATCACGATTCCGGCTGTGTAAATCTATATCATTTGTAATCAACTAAAAAAGGTCTTTTACACTTATTTTCAAAAGGGATGCTATTTTTACCAAAACTTCCATTGATGGGTTCTTTCTACCCTGTTCAATGTGTCCAATATGAGTTCGGCTTAATTTTAGTGCTTCAGCAAATGATTCTTGACTACTATAGCCTATTTCTTTTCTGAGTTTCTGGATTTTTCTTCCTAATTTTTTACTAATCTTTTTTTCAGCGACAGACATAATTGGATTATGTCTAGCTGTAGGGACCAACTCCACTAGCTTAAAGCGAGCAATTAGCCTTAAATGTATGTATAATTTAAATTATGGAAAATGCAACTAATTCCAAGGTTTTTAAAAATAAACAAAAAGAAATTGATGTTAGGAAAATTGCCTTAATAATAGAAAGCACTTTGGACAGTTTTGGTGTAATAGCACGAGTTGTGGAAGTAAACAAAAATGAAAAAGATATAGATTTTAATCTTGAAATTGCATTAGGAACCCCACTAGAAAGCATTGTAATACTACACAAGGACATTGCTATAGCTATTGCTTCACCTACTGGAGATGTGACGATTGTTGCACCTATTCCAGGCAGGTCTTTGGTAGGAATTAAAGTGCCGTTTGGAAGTCATATTGACCGAAAAACTGGAAAATATAAAGTCATAAGAATTGAAACAGAGAGAATTGTTTACAAAGGTATTCTGCCCCAATTAAAAATATTTATTGTTGGATTACTAAAACTACTGGTCAAATTAGTTAATCGTTTGGTTAATTTTTTAGATAAATAATTATATGGAATTAACAACATTGGAAAAAGAAAAATACGAAGAAACATATCGTTCTATTTTGATTATATGTTCAATAGTTTTTTTACTAATAAATGTCATTGGTTCATATTTTATACGAGAAGAGATAAAACAATCTGCAATAGATAGTGTTCAAGAATACGGAGTTAGTGGTGATGGTCAAGAGTTTTACAACAACATGGATAAAAGACTACATGTTGAGCCATATTTGATTTATTTTGTAAACACCTTTAAGTTCACTTCTTTAGCTGTCTTAATAATTTTGTTAATTAAATTATATCCAAAACACTGGTTACCATATTCACTTTTAATTATAGCTGGAATTATTTTATTCTCATTTATTCTATGTGTTGCCAGCTCTGGTGTTTTTGAATTTGATAATTTTATTTTTTACTTAAATAGATTGTTGTTGTATCTCTCTCTTCCTTTCTTTATTTGGTCACTTAATAAATTTGCCCAAAAGTGTGGATATGATTCTGCAGAACATTACAGACGACTAGAAAAAATTAAATAATATGAAAAATGCATTTGACTTAATTAGAGATATTATTTTTAGTTTATTTTTAGCCTTTGTGGGAATGGTGGTCATGGTCATTTTTTGGAAACTAATGGATTTTGATTTATTCGCTTATCCAGTATTTTTAATTGCTTCTTATCTAATATTTAGAAGAATAAGATTATATAAAAAAGCTAGACAGTCCAATAAAAAATAATTGCAATTTAACTTGAACAGAAGTAAAGCTAATATTGTCTATTTTGGCGTAAATAAGAGATAATATACTTGTTATCTAGGTAAATAAAATACAAATGAAAATAGGTTTTATTGTTGGTAGTTTAAATGTAGCTCCAGTTTTTACACTAAATGAAATAAGAAAAGCAGAGGAAAAACCAGTAATAATTGATGGGAAAGAAAAAATAAAAATCTGCCCAGGTTTAATGACTTTTTCTGAAGAAAGCTATTGGAAGATAAGGTGTCTAGAAATTCACCCTGAATTTGAAAAAGAAATTGTAAAAGTTAGACGCGTGTTAAAAATCCCAGATGACGGACTATCATACAGAGAATATTTGGAATATTACAGTCCTCTCACATTAAGCGATACTTCTGATACAGGAAAAAGAATTAACAATGAGGTTAAAAATATCCTCGTTAAATTTCACTGTGATGAATATGTAAAAACTCAATTGAAAAACATCTTATTAGCAAATATAGTATTACCAATTGAATCTGATGGGGATAAAAGAAACGGAATCTCTGTTTATTCTATACTTGATGAAAAAGACCTTGATAATCAAAACTATGATTCAAGTGAGAAAGCCGTATTTATAAAAATAACATCTTCTGTAAAATCAGAAGCAATTGTTGATTTTATTGAAAATAATAGAGATAAATTTAATACCTTACTAAACAATCTACCTAAAAGTCGTGGATATGATGAACTATCGGAGGAAAAAATATCAATATTGGGAATGAAAAAACATGATAAAAAAATTAAATACAGTAAGATGGCTGATTTGTGGATAGATGTTTGTCATGTAAGTCAAAAAATAGTGAAAAACAAAGAAAATAAAACAGACGATGCTTTTGGTCAATATTACAGGAGAACAATTGTAGATTTGTTTAATAAGAAAAGTAACAAAAAACTCCCTGGAAAAATGTAAGCGAATAATCCGTAACCTCTGGGACAATTAGTGTAGAGAAATTAAAACACTCTACATTAAATGAACCAATACAAAACAAATTCACTATCTTTGGCTTCAGCACTCTCCCTTTTCCTACCAATCACTTCTATTGAAAAAGAACCGATTAACAACAGTTGTTTATTTTGCTTTGATGATACTCCCCAACTCCGACAACTAATTTCTGATTTTTGGAACAAAAATTTACAAGTTGATGCTTCGGAGTATTTTGCTCAAACAAAAACTCTAAAAGCAAGAATTCATGAAATGCTATGAACTTGCCAAAAGAAGCAGTAATTGAATTTCAAAAGATTCTTAAAGAAAAATGTGGAGTTAATTTGGAATTTAATGAAGCAGAAGTTAGAGCAAAAGCATTTTTGAATTTAAGGTACTTAATTACTAATAAAACCCAACCAAAAAATGAACAAACCTAATGTTTCTATAAAAATAATTTCTAATTCAAAAATAGTGAAAAGTATCGCCAGTAGAAAAATGAGAAGAATTAATAAATTTATTGAAGCTAATAATTTTCGAAATTGCCTTTATAGAGTCCGCATTACTTATCAAAAAGGGATGACTAATTGTGGAGAATATAAAACCAAATCTGAATTGCTTTATACATTAAAAATTTTTCTTGAAGTTTAGAGTTAATTATTTAATAAATTATGAACGACAAAATAAAAATAAACATAAAAATACAAAATAGAGGAAAGTTATTAGCGAATGCTAATGTCACCCTTTTAACTGAAGGTTTTGGATGGATAACAATAAAAGGTTTTCAAATTTGGGAAAGTGATATTTTGAATAATAGATTAAATGAAAAAATAAACATTAAACCAACTAGTCAGAGGACTGTCTTTGGAAAATACCTAGCCATTGTTTTTATTGAAGACCAAATATCGTGGGGAAAAATGGAAAAAGAAATATACGAAGCTTACAAAAACAAGCAATTAAGCGAAGAACCGATAGAGGACATTAATATTCCAGATGAAATTGAAATGCCCTTCTAGTAACTATTTATATAGTAACTCTAACTATAAAGTAACTTTTATTTTAATAACTTAATAATAACTTATTTCTTATAAGGTTAATTTTAATAATGTAACTATTACTTTAATAACTATTTAATATTATTGGTTTATTAGGAGAAAACTAGTGAATTTATGACTCAAAAATAGTATAATTATTATGCAACCAGAACAATCTATACGACCCAG
>CAYPFM010000012.1:0-5922 GCA_964410185.1 uncultured Candidatus Saccharibacteria bacterium
GAGTGGCTGTTAATACAGTTGTTGCTGATGAGGTTGCAGCGATGACGTCATTGAGGTTGGTAGGAGAGAGAACTCCTGTTGTTCGAGACCAATAACCACCAACTGATGCCCATGAGGAGACACAGTCACTATCGTCAAAACAAATTTGGCCAGTGAAATATGCATCTCTCCATGAGTTAGTTGTATCGCCAAGATCATAAGTGTTGTCAGCTGATGGATCAAGGCTGTCTGCAAAGACGAGGTCAGAATCTGAATCACTAATTTGTCCAGAGAGTGAAAGAGTTGTGACGTCTGAAATAGCACCGGCTGAAATGTCAATGCCATTGATTGTTTCATCAGTTGCAGCAGTGATAACTCCAGCAGTTGTCCAAGAATAAGTGCCACCAACAGTGAGGCTGGCACCAGTGACATCAAGACCTGAGGAGGTATCAACATTTCCAGTGAAGGTGTTCTGAGTTGCACCACTTTGAGTGTATCCACCGTCGGTTGTTATGCCACTAATTCCAGTGAGAGCACCAGTGGTGGAGATGTCCCAGTCACTTGTGTTAACAGATCCAGTGTCACCGTTGTCACCAAGGGTGAAGGTGTTGTTTGCAGTGAGAGCACCATTTGCAGTTAAACCACTTGTCGCAGTGATGAGACCGGAGATGGTAGGAGTAGCTGTCCAAGCAGTAGAGCCAAAGACGGTAGTTTGACCTGATCTGCCAAGAGTGAGAGTAGTAGCAGTTGTTCCACCAATAGTGAGAGTACCAGCAGCTCTGGTGTCGATAGTTCCACCACCAGCGACTAATATGTCGCCGTTGACATCTAACTCTTGACCAGCTGCAGTTGTTCCAATGCCAACGTTACCATCATTCTGTATGACAAATCTCGTTGTTCCTGATGCTGATGCTGTGAAAATAGGCCCAGTACTTGTTTGGTTAAATTGAACTAATGATTGTCCTTGTGCAGTAGTTGTTGCTCCTTCAATATCTAGTTTGCCAAGCGCTGTAGCAGTACCAATTCCAACATTTCCATTGGTATTTTCTGAAATTATTTTTACCCAGTTAGTCCATGTCCCACTATATCTACCGCGCATGTATAGTCCCTGATCGATAGAGGTGCCTATTCCATATGGGATAGCTAGTTGCGTAATATTTCCTGATCCATTTTTTGTATTGTATTCAAAATTAAATGGATGGTAATACTGTGCGCCAGCTGCTGTGGGTCCATTGGTTGCATTACTTAAGAGGAGTGTTGGTCCACTACCAGATTTAATATTTGTTGTATCATCCCAATCAAGTGTTCCAACTGTCGTTAAGGCTCCAAATCCTCCAACTATTACGCCATTAACATCTAACTTTTGAGTTGGAGTAGCAGAACCAATTCCGACATTTCCTGTGAACGAGTTAAGACTAGCACCACTTTGAGTGTATCCACCGTCGGTTGTTATGCCACTAATTCCAGTGAGAGCACCAGTGGTGGAGATGTCCCAGTCACTTGTGTTAACAGATCCAGTGTCACCGTTGTCACCAAGGGTGAAGGTGTTGTTTGCAGTGAGAGCACCATTTGCAGTTAAACCACTTGTCGCAGTGATGAGACCGGAGATGGTAGGAGTAGCTGTCCAAGCAGTAGAGCCAAAGACGGTAGTTTGACCTGATCTGCCAAGAGTGAGAGTAGTAGCAGTTGTTCCACCAATAGTGAGAGTACCAGCAGCTCTGGTGTCGATAGTTCCACCACCTTGTACAACAAGATTTCCATTAACATCAAGATTCGCTAGTGGGGTAGTTGTCCCAATACCTACATTTCCAGTTCCTAAGTTAAAGAAAGCATCTTGATTGTTCGTTCCAGGGAGCTTGACGAAAGCTGACGCTGTAGCAGTACTTCCTATTAAGATATCGTCTGTTATATTTGTTGGTGCAATTGCACCCGTACTTGCTGGTCGCTGCCAGTAATTTGTCAGTGCACCTGGAGTGAGAGGGTTGCCATCAAGATAAATATTTTGTGCATAGACATTACTAAATTGTCTCCCAGATGAACCAAGGCTATATGAATTATTTGCTGAAGGTCCAATATCTCCTGCGACTTCTATTTTGAATGTTGAGGGATTTGTTGTTCCAACGCCAATATTGCCTGCATCGGTAAAGACTGTTTCAGGAGTTCCATTTCCATCACTATCTAATTGTATATAATTATTTGTAATATCATATCCGATAATGCCTTCATTTCCATCAGTTCCGATATGAAGTGATGCAGGTCCGAGATAAAGATCTCTCCACCTAAAGGAACTTGATCCGAGATCATAGGTATCATCAGCACTTGGTCCTACGCTTCCTGCAACTTTGAGTTTGAAATTACCAGTATTTGTTGTACCAATTGCAATATTTCCTGATGAACGTGAGAGCGTGAGTGCTGCAACTCCTTGTGATTCTCCATTGTATGTCCTAATTTGGAATTGGTTATCTGTCCCTTCATAGAGTAGTGATGCACCAAATGTATCATCCTGTTCTCTAAACTTGAGTTGAGTATTTGCTGAGACCGCAGAGATAATACTCGCTGAAATAGTAGCGCTGGTTCCATAACTTCCTACATCTAGTAAGTTTCCTGGAGCACTTGTTCCAATTCCAACGTTTCCAGTTTTGTCGATAATAAATCGAGTTGTTGCTGAAGTTGATGCAGTAAAGAGAGTTTGGTTGCCATCTCCTACAATAATTGCTGCACCTTTATTATTTGTTGTTGAGTTGACTTGAAGAGTTCCAAGTGGAGTCGTTGTTCCAATTCCGAGCCTGTTATTTGTATCGTCAAAGAAGAAGCTTGCATTGTCTTGTGTCAGAACTCCTGAAGTGCCTGCAAAAACGACTGAGCCTGCTGTGAATGTTGTATCAATTGTTCCGTCAAGATAGAGAACCCCATCGACTTCTAAATCACCCTCAACATAAAGATCATCATCTCCATTTGCAGATCCTGGAGTACCAGTGTCACCAATTCTGACATAGGAGGCTGAATTAATTGTTAGTACTCCTGTTGAGGTAATGTCTCCACCGTTGACAGCGAGATCACCAGCAGTGGTGATGTTGCCGGTGGATCCAACGACGTCGAAGTTGGTGAGGTCGATGTTTGCGGTGGTGCCGGTGATGTTGTTGTCAGCAATGGAGAGAGCGTTGGTGTAGTCAGTGTCAGTGATGACAATGGCAGTTGTCTGCGCAGCAGAAGCGGAGAGGGTGAGAATACCAGTGTTGGATATGCTCCAGTCGTCACCACCAGTGAGAGTGAGGAGAGTGGATGCATTGGAATTGCCAATGGCAATGGTGTCATTTGCAGTAGCGTTGGTAGCAATGTTGATGGTGTCAGTAGCACTTGAAGTAACACCACCAATGTCAATTGTTTTTGTGGTAGTGTTGTCTAGGAAGTTGAATGTACCATTTGTACTTGTAATATCTCCACCGTTAACTGCAATATCTCCTGCTGTTGTTATATCTCCTGATGAACCCGTAACGTCGAAGTTGGTGAGGTCGATGTTTGCGGTGGTGCCGGTGATGTTGTTGTCAGCAATGGAGAGAGCGTTGGTGTAGTCAGTGTCAGTGATGACAATGGCAGTTGTCTGCGCAGCAGAAGCGGAGAGGGTGAGAATACCAGTGTTGGATATGCTCCAGTCGTCACCACCAGTGAGAGTGAGGAGAGTGGATGCATTGGAATTGCCAATGGCAATGGTGTCATTTGCAGTAGCGTTGGTAGCAATGTTGATGGTGTCAGTAGCACTTGAAGTAACACCACCAATGTCAATTGTTTTTGTGGTAGTGTTGTCTAGGAAGTTGAATGTACCATTTGTACTTGTAATATCTCCACCGTTAACTGCAATATCTCCTGCTGTTGTTATATCTCCTGACGCAACTGCGACAGAGAAGTTAGCTCCACCAACAGTTAAGTTGGCACCAGTGACATCAAGACCTGAGGAGGTATCAACATTTCCAGTGAAGGTGTTCTGAGTTGCACCACTTTGAGTGTATCCACCATCAGTAGTTATTCCTGAGATACCAGTCATGACACCTGTTGTTGAAATATCCCAATCTCCTGAATCAATTTGAACAGTTGAACCATTGATAAGCGTTGTTGCACCTGATCTTCCAAGAGTAAGTCCAGTTTGATTGGCGGTACCAATGCCGAGTGTTCCAGCTGTACCGACAGGTGTAGTCACAGAATCGATTGTTTGTCCACCTGCGAGATTGATACTGCCTGTGCGACTGAGCGTAAATACTGTTGCAGAAGCAGAAGATGAGGCAACAAGAATATTTTGATCTCCAGTCTCAGTGAGTGCAACGAGCGCTTTGCCTGTTATTTTTCCATTCACTTCAAGTTGATAAGAAGTTGTTGTATTGCCTCCTAGTACGAGTGAGTCTGATGCAGTTGCTGGCGCAAGTGAGGTGCCAGATCTTTGCCAATATTGAGTCAGTGCCCCAACAGTAACTTCAGTTCCATTGAGATAGAGAGTACCACCGATGTCTAAGTCACCTTGAACGTAGAGGTCGTTGTCAGCAGTGACATTAGGATTGGTTGGAGTTCCACCAGCATTGGAGATAGTACTGTAAGCAGCACCTGCATGCCCACCA
Source organism: uncultured Candidatus Saccharibacteria bacterium (assembly GCA_964410185.1). Taxonomy (GTDB): domain Bacteria; phylum Patescibacteriota; class Saccharimonadia; order Saccharimonadales; family JAUPVS01; genus JAUPVS01. Next base: position 4,587 of record CAYPFM010000012.1, read on the forward strand.
ATTGCAATAGTGTCTGTATCAGCAAGGAAGAGTTGACCTCCAGCAGCATCTATAGTGAGATCTCCGTCACTAGTGATATCATCACCGTTGACAGCGAGATCACCAGATAGTTGTATGTTTCCTTGAGTAGTACATTCTGTTGCACTTCCCACATTGAGACATCCAACGACGGAGACATCGTCATTTGATAGTGATAATGCTTCTGCTGCACTTGAGAAAATCGAGTTTCCTTGTGCATAGAGGACTCCATCAACTTCTAGATCGCCTTCGACATAAAGATCATCATCTCCAGAAGCAGAACCAGGAGTACCAGTGTCACCTATTCTAGTATATGTTGTAGCATTAACAGTAAGAGCACCGTCACTAGTGATATCATCACCGTTGACAGCGAGATCACCAGCAGTGGTGATGTTGCCATTGGCAACAGCGACAGAGAAATTAGCTCCACCAACAGTTAAGTTAGCGCCTGTAATATCAATTCCAGAGGTTGCATCAACATTTCCGCCAAGTGTGACTTGTCCAGTTGCTTGTCTAAATGTTCCTACTATATCTACTTTTGTACCAGGATTGGTAGAACCGATACCGACATTGCCATCCGTATTTATACGCATAGCTTCACTTGCACCTGCATAGAATGTGGGGAAGTAGCTTCCAAGGTTTGAACCAATTCTGATTTCTCCAGTACTTCCATTAGCAGTAAAGTTTGCTACAACTCCACTTCCTGGTGTGCTGAGTTGATATCCCCATGTTCCTGCAACTGAACTATTAATTTGAGCGTATCCGCTTGAGCCACCGAGTTCGACAAAAAGTTTTACTGGAGCTGCAGTTGTTCCAATTCCAACGTTACCATCTGCATTAATAATAAAAGGAGTGGTGTCAGTAGCTTGATCTTCAAATCTAACAATATCTGAGGCTCCAGTCTGAGTGGCTGTTAATACAGTTGTTGCTGATGAGGTTGCAGCGATGACGTCATTGAGCGTATTTGGAGAAAGGACTCCAGTAGTGCGTGTCCAATAATTTGCAAATGCTGAGAAGTCAGTGACACAGTTGGTTTCACCGTCACCTGTGCAGAATCGAGTAGCTTCAACAGTACCATTTGAAACAGCAGTACTAAAGAGTGATATACCACTTGAGACATAGATGTCATCTGCAACAGTTAAGTTGGCACCAGTGACATCAAGACCTGAGGAAGTATCAACATTTCCAGTGAAGGTGTTCTGAGTTGCACCACTTTGAGTGTATCCACCGTCGGTTGTTATGCCACTAATTCCAGTAAGAGCACCAGTGGTGGAGATGTCCCAGTCGGAGGAGTTGATCTGCATGGTGTCGCCGCCGT
>CAYPFM010000013.1:0-5754 GCA_964410185.1 uncultured Candidatus Saccharibacteria bacterium
GGCTCTTGCCCATCCCCAAGCTCAACTAAAAGCGTTGCTTTAGTCTCGGTGGGCCACTGTCTCAGGTTCGGATGACCAAGGCCAATTATGGCTGTAACAACCCCTTTGACGACCCCTCTAGGCAACCCTTCGATGACATAGGGATCGCCTGCTGGCATGGGAGTACCTGTCACCCCATAAAGAATGGTTGGCTGGGATGCCTTCAGGTCCAGCTCGACGGCTGGTTGTCCATTGATCGTGATCTGTCTGCGCTGTTCACTTTCGAGGCTCTGGTAGTCGCCGTACAGCCGCCCGCCCTTATTGAAGGCGAACCCCTCTGCGTCAGCACAGTTGAACAGACGGTAGACCTGAGGCTGAGGTAGATCCCCGAAGTCATGCCCAGCATAGATCGCATTGATCCGTTCAACCTGGCTCCGTATGGCGGCCGCTTGTTCGGTGCTTGGGCATTTCAGCACCCTCCCCCGTTTACCTGCATACTTACCTCCCCTGAGCACAATCAATCTGGTCAGCTTGGAAGCTCGTTTGTGGTAGTGGTCAGGCAGGTTGGCTGACGTGATGCCGTGCCGCTGGGCTATGGCAATCAATGCCGGGGTTGCCCGTATTCGGGCAGAGCGACGGTAGAGTTGTACCGGGTCGCCGTCAAAGTCATCCCAAGCCGTGAAACCAGGATACAGATCAATTAGCCCCAAGGAACTCAGGAGAGGCACCTGCCACTCATAGGCCCGTGATGATGCCTTGGTTGCACTGTCGGTAAAGGCTTGCCTATTGGAAGGCCGATAACAGGCGCCCAATGCCTCTGCATGGGTTGAAGCCCACAACAGGTCCCCCAATAGCGCATCAAGCGTATTGGCATGAACTACTATCTCCTTTTGTTTAGGCTTCCTATAGCGTGCCGCTGAAACCTTGGCATGATTTACCTTAGTCGCATACAGCAGAGCTAAGACTTCCTCCCTGAAATCTACGCTATTGGTACTCTTAGCCTCCCGGAGCAATGTTGCCATTCGTGCCTTTACTAGATGGTCCTTAGTGGCCTCATTGGTCAGGTGATCCAGCATGGTTATTCGTGCTCTTCTATTCAGAGAGTGACCAGCCCGTAATATTGCTTTAACACCTATACTCTCAAGACATATTCAAAGAGTAACTCAGGGAGTTTTGAAAATTGTGGATGGTCTCAACAGACGCCAACTCACCTGTGCTCAAGGCCCAAACGCATGAGGCGTGTGTAGCACTGAACCACTCTTCTGCATCTCTGCGGAGCCTGTCTGACGGGAGCAGGGTTGGAGCAGTTACCCACAGCGATTCCCTTTGTAAGACTTTGTATCTTGTTTGTAAGGGCTACAGTGCATTGTTATTAAAAGGAAAAAATGCTGTTAATGTGAGAAATTTCCCGCTAGCTGTGAGAAATTTCCTGCTAGCTGTGAGAAATTTCCCGTGTCATCCACAGCTTGACTGCCTTTCCTCTAGCTATATTGTGAGAACTCAGTGAGCCTCACAGTTACAGGAAACCTCTCACATATGGCCGTCCCTGAGAAGCGTAGCGAGGTAGTTACTTTGGCTAATGCTGTTGTGCATTCAGCCCAGCAACTGACCCTAGCTCAGAAGCGGTTGATGATGGTTGCCGTATCGCGTCTTAACCCACGCTCCAAAACTCTTCCTGACAAGCCCATTAAGATAACCGCTCAAGAGTTTTCAGAGTCTTTCAACATCCCTATTTCGGAGAGCTATAAGGAACTAAAGAGAGCTTCCGATGGAATACTTGCTCGGCACATTAGCAGAACTAGGCCACACAAATATGGCCCAATAGTCGAAAGGTATTCCTGGCTAAGCAGGGCTGATTATGCCACCGGTGAAGGCTGGGTATCGATCAAGTTCAATTCGGAAATTGCTCCCTACCTTGTGGGCCTTCGAGAGAAATTCACAAGCTACCAGCTATCTCAAACAAGCTCTCTGCGATCAATTTACTCTTGGCGTATGTTGGAGTTCTTCCAGATGCACATTGATACTGGTTGGTGGCAAACTGGTTTGGATGAATTTCATTCTGTTATGGAAACTCCCAAAAGCTATCGAGACAACTTTGCTCAAACGCGCCGCTGGGTAATTGAGGCTGCAATAGAAGAACTCAAAGATAAGGATGGATGGTATGTGAATTGGAAGCCAATCAAACGAGGCCGGAAGGTGGAGGCCCTGCGGTTTGACTTCCAGAGGGACCCCCAAAGTAGGCTTTTGTGATACTCAGGCTTCTCTCTTGGATTGGTCCAAGGAAGGCTGAGCCATGACAGTACTTCTAAAGATAAATTACAATTACATTTCAGTGCTTTACGTCTATGCTCATCCACAAGAAGCATAGCGCAGCCTTAGTGCTCGACCTTGTAGTGCAAGTATTCTCTCAGGCTTCCGGCAATGCTCTTCGGTTCCTTTGTTCGATCTGGTGCCTAATGCCTTCCGGCAGATGATTGTGCATCTCCTCAAGGCGTCTCTTATGGGAGATAGCCTGCTCAACAATGAAGTTGATGATTTGGAACAAGGCTGTTGCGGTCTCTCTGTTGTCGTCCAGAAGAAGCATACCTGATGGATGGGAAGCATTGTTGCCTGTAACTCGGACAATATCGAGCGCCATGATCACATCTGGTGACAGACCTTTGGCAACGAGTTCACCGATTTTGTCTGTGATGCGTTTCCGGGGATCGCAGCCAAGCTCATGCGTAAGCTCTTCCACTGCTACGCGCAGAAGGGCTGCTGCGCCCCTAGGAGAGGCATCGACGATCTGGGCTGCCTCCTCATACAGAGCGTGTACCTGCTCAGGCATATCCTCATGAGCTGGTTCAGCATTGGAGTTGAAGGGAAGAAGTAACCTATCACTTAACCATAGAGAGGGTGTGGCACAGTAAGTGCAATTGCTTATATTCAATCCGGATAAAACCCCTGATGTTCTTTCAAAATTGGAAAAATCAAAATATTTGGATTCTTTCGGATTATCAGTATTAGGCTTGTTTAAGTGCGATCTTACTGCGCCTATCCAGTACCAAATATGTTTAGAATACACTCCGCAGTAGGGACAATTGAAAGCCTCTTCACCGAAGGTGGCGGGCGTGAATTTTGGCAAAACCAATCTCCTATGTTACGGGATACCCCATAGTGCCACAAAAACTATCAATGGAGCTAGGCGAATAGCTCTAGCCCTTCCCAAAAAACTTGGCCCAAAGAGACCGCTGGGCCTGCTGACGCCAAGCATCCCTGTCTGCTATAACATCTCGGACCCGTGCCTCTGCGGCATCAACCCTCCGCTGCTCCGCTTCAAGCTGCCCCTTCAAGCCTTCTATGACCCCTTCCAGACGCGCCACATGGGATGACAAGTCAGGGGTGACAGGGGATGATTGCTCAGGGGTGACGTCACCGGATATGTCACTAGAGACGTCATCGGCTACAGCCTCTACAGGAACATAAACGCGGGCAATCCCGTCATTCCCAACAATCCGCTTCCACTTTCGTCGCTGTACCAGCCTCTTTGCAGAAGCTGGCTTGATTTTAAGGCGCTGTGCCAGCTCAGTATATGTCAGCACAGCACTGCCTGCTTCACTTGTCATTTATGTGGGTCCTAAGGGATGACAACCATAGGTAACATCCTAGGAGACATCACTGGCGACGTCACCAGGGACATTCTTAGTGAGGCCTCTACAACCAGTATACGATTATGAATGCTGATGGTTCTATTAGCTCTGCTTTATACTAGCATTGCCTGTTACCCGAATAAATGATCCTTGGCCCACTTCAATACGTGTTCCTGCGCTATTTAAGGTTGTACCCCCTCCAATAGTAGTTTCTCCAGTGGCGCCTATTCCTCCACCGGTTACTAGCGTTGGAGCATAAATTTTTGCAGCTCCGATCGTAATCATTCCTTGCTGATGGTCAAAGCGCGCCTCATTAACAGCTGAAAGGATGGCTCCTTGTAATTCCACATGGCCTGTAGCAGCTGCGACTTCTATTGCACCAGAAAGAGCACTACGTAGTGCTTCATCATCCTTGTTTATTGCTGCTACTTCAGCAGATTCAATAAGGTCTGGGCGATTTTTCTTTACAGCATTAAAGGCCCTAGTAGCACCTTCTTTTGTTAAATCGTAAGCGCCGTTAACGGCCAATCCTAGCAGCATAGTTTCAAGTATTGGCATATCATTCTCCAAATATTTTAGGAAACCTTCATTGCTCGATAAACAGATCGCTCAGACACCCTAAGGCGGCGGGCGATAGCTGTTCTAGTCAGGCCCTCAGAGGCAAGCTTCTGGATGTCCTCTGCCTGGCTCATGGCTGTAGGCTTACGGCCCTTGTACTTTCCCTCTGCCTTGGCCTTGGCGATCCCTTCCCGCTGCCGCTCCAGCATCATCTCACGCTCGAACTCAGCGATGCCTCCAAGCATGGTTAGCATCAGTTTGCCGGTGGCAGTACTGGTATCGATGTTCAGGTTCAGGATGCGTAGGGTTACCCCCTTAGCGGTCAGGGTTTCTACCATCTCAAGCAGATGTTGGGTGTTCCGGGCCAGACGATCCAGCTTGGTGACAATCAGGGTATCCCCGTCCCTCAGGTAGTCCAAGCAAGCCCTAAGCTGGGGACGATCCCCGACAGAGCTAACCTGTTCCTGAAAGACCTTGGTGCATCCTTCACGGCTCAGGGCGTCTAGTTGGGCCTCAAAGCCTGCAATCTGTTCGGTAGTGCTAGTTCGGGCATATCCAATGATAGCGGTCATTTTGTTGTACTCTCTGCCAATAGGCTCCAAGACGTTGGATCATGGATACTGCCAAAATACAATACCCACTCCATTGTCAGCCTATTCTGACTTCCTCTGTCACTGACACAGGGGCAAGCCTAGTGGCAGGATTCTCACTCAGTCAGTGGTGGCTTCCATCCCATCAAGCGACCAAGGATGCAGGCAAATCTAGCGATGATAGGAGATAGGCAAGGCACCCCCCTTAATTCCCAATAGGGGTCCCAAATGGGGGCCGGGGGTTCAGAGCGATCAACTTCAAAAACAGGGGCGCCTTTATTGTTTTTGTTGTTGTTGTTCTGGGAGGCTCAGTACCCACAACAAGAGCAACGCCGTAGAGGCTCTGGGAGGCCACCTAGAGGCTCAATTAGCTTGAAGGCCACACCGGTATGCCAAACACATAAAGGCCTCCCTGAGGACATCTCTAAGGCTCTGTGAGGCCATCCTAGGCTGATGGCCCAAGGTTGCCGCTCTGCGTCTATGTATTTGTCTTGGAGAGACCCATTAGCGTTCATAGTAATGCCCTGGGTCCCCTCCCCCTAGCCCATCCTTGGGGTGTACCCAATCGTGGTAGTTCCCCAAATCCCACCACAACAAGGCTCCCTCTAAGCAGTCCAAAAGAGCCTTGGGCAAACCATCCTACTTAGCCACGATCCTTGGCATCACCCCGGCTATCTCATGGAAGGACCTTGAGAGGCATCCTTGAGCAATCTCAACTGCATCTTCAGGGACGATAAGGCTGTCATGTACCGGCAAAGCAGGGATGCCGTACTTTTCCCCTAGCTCAAGGATCGCGGCAATCAGGACCTCACTTTCAAGGAACTGAAGGTCTGCCCAATCCAGCCTACCCGGTGACAGATGGTGCAACACTGGATGATGCTTCAACACCTTCGCGGCCATTGCCTTTGCTGGGTAGCGTTTGCCGAAGGTCTTGGGCTTCATAGGCTCTTGCCCATCCCCAAGCTCAACTAAAAGCGTTGCTTTAGTCTCGGTGGGCC
>CAYPFM010000014.1:0-4326 GCA_964410185.1 uncultured Candidatus Saccharibacteria bacterium
CCTAAGCGCATCTGTCAGCGCCTTGAACACCGGCATGTTCTGACGTCGGCTTGGATAATAGAGGTAATACCCCTCAAAGAACGGGGACCACTCGTCCAGCGCCAGGACAAGGGTTCCTGCCTCCAACTGCGCTGCGACGATGTTCTCGGGCACATAAGCGATGCCCAGCCCAGCCACGGCTGCGTCGATCATCGCGTAGGAGTTGTTGAAGGTCAGCTGGCCATCGACCCGCACACGCAGGGGCTGGCCGTCCTTTTCGAACTCCCACGCGTAGAGACCACCGGCGGTGATATGGCGCATGTTGATGCAGCTGTGACGCAGCAGATCTTGCGGATGCTTGGGCATCCCGCGGCTGGCGAGGTAATCGGGCGAGGCCACCGCCACCAGCCGCCAGTCCGGGCCGATGCGTATGGCGATCATATCCTTCTCGATGCTCTCGCCCAGCCTGACCCCGGCGTCGAAGCCTTCCTCGACGATGTTGCGGAAGCTGCTGTCGAGGCTGAACTCGACGCTGATCTCGGGATAGGCGGCCAGCATCGGCTTCAGCCTGGGCCACACCACGCTTTCGAAAGCATGGTCGGACAATGTCAGCCGGAGCGACCCTGACGGCTTGTCGCGTAGGGCCGACAATGCGGCGATCTCGTCCTCGATCTCGGCAAGCCGGGGGGTGACGGTGTCCAGAAGCTGCTGGCCCGCTGCCGTAAGGGCCACGTTGCGGGTATTGCGCGTTAGCAGGGGAAAGCCCATCCGCGCCTCCAGCTGCCGGATCGTGTGGCTGAGGGTGGATTGGGCCACGCCGATCCGGGCCGCGGCCTTGGTAAAGCTGCGCAGTTCGGCCACGGCCTGGAACCAGACGAGGTCGTTGAAGTCGGGCTTGCGCATCTTGTCCCTTTGCCTTGCTTTGCCATAGACTAATCGACCAGATCGATAAGTCCATGCGGAACTGGACCGCTAATCGCGATGACCTCTTGGGGCTAGGTTCCTGCCAACCCGGACTGACGCAGGACACCCCATGGACATGACATTCAAAGACACGAGCACCCAGGGTGCCGCATGGGGCGCGGTTCTGGCCATGTCGTTGTGTGTCGCCATGCTGATCGCGTCGGAGTTCATGCCGGTCAGCCTGCTGACGCCGATGGCCGAGGGCTTGGGCGCGACCACCGGGCAGACCGGGCAGGCCATCTCGATCAGCGGGTTGTTCGCGGTCACCGCCAGCCTGCTGATCACCACGGTGGCGGGAACGCTGAACCGCAAGGGCGTGCTGCTGGGCATCACGGCGCTGATGCTGGTGTCGCTGGTGCTGGTAGCGCTGGCGCCGAACTTCACGGTGCTGATCATCGGCCGCGCCCTGCTAGGGCTGTGCATCGGTGGGTTCTGGGCCTTGGCGACGGCGGTCATCATGCGGCTGGTGCCTGCGGATGATGTGCCCCGCGCGCTGGCGCTAATGTATGGCGGACAGGCCATCGCGGCGGCCTTCGCCGCGCCGTTGGGCAGTTATCTGGGCGGCCTGTTCGGATGGCGCGAGGTCTTCTGGGCGTTGGTGCCCATCGTCGCGCTGAACCTGATGTGGCTGGCTGCTGCCCTGCCGTCGCTGCCCGCTGAAAAGCGCGGAGATTTCGGCTCGCTGCTGGCGGTCCTGCGCCGCCCCTATTTCGCGCGCGGCTTGCTGGCGGCAGTGTTGTCCTGGGGGTCGGCGTTCATGATGTTCACCTATCTGCGCCCATTCCTGGAGCAGGTGACGCAGGTCGATGTGACGACCCTGTCGGTCCTGCTGCTGGTTCTGGGCGGCGCGGGTTTTCTGGGCACCTGGGGCTCGGCCCGGCTGATCGGCCCCCGGATCGCGCCACTGTTGAAACTGCCCGCGCTGGTGATGGGCGCCTGCACCATCCTGCTGCTGTTCCTTGGCGGATCGGTTGTGGGCACGGCCATCCTGCTGGCCATCTGGGGTGCGATGAACACCGCCATGTCGGTGATCTGGATGACCTGGATGTCGCGCAACGTGGACGACGCCCCGGAGGCTGGCGGCAGCCTGATGGTCGCCGGGGTCCAGGCCTCGATCATGCTGGGGGCGGTGCTGGGCGGGCTGCTGCTTGATGGCATCTCCATCCAGGCGGTTCTTGCCGGCAGTGTCGCCCTGGCTGTCGCCGCACTGGCGCTGATCGGCACGGGCCGCGGCCTTCTGAAGCCGAACCAAACCACCGCATCCTGAAACGCCCCGCTTTCCCTGGAACAACAACCCTTTCGAGAGGACATGACATGACCAAAACTGGAATCGACCGCCGCGCGCTGATGCAGTTGACCGGAATGGGCCTGGCCGCCCTGACGACGGTGTCGATGGCGCCGGGCCGGGCCGTCGCCCAATCCGGCGCCGCATGGGACAAGACCTTCCCGCAAAGCGAAACCATTGACCATGAGAAGGTCAGCTTTACCAACCGCTATGGCATCACCCTATCAGGCGATCTGTATCTGCCGAGTGATCGTTCGGGACCGCTGCCGGCGCTGGCCATCGCCGGACCATTCGGCGCGGTCAAGGAGCAGTCGGCAGGTCTGTATGCCCAGACCATGGCCGAGCGTGGCTATGCGTCCATCGCCTTCGATCCGTCCTTCGTCGGCGAAAGCGGCGGGATGCCCCGTCAGGTCGCATCCCCCGACATCAATACCGAAGACTTCAGCGCCGCCGTCGATTACCTGGGCCTGCACCCGGAGGTCGACCGCGAGCGGATCGGCATCATCGGCATCTGCGGCTTTGCCGGGATGGCGCTGAACGCGGTCGCCGCCGACAAACGCGTCAAGGCGGTCGCCACGACCAGCATGTATGACATGACCCGCGTGATGGCGCGGGGATATGACGACGCGATGACCCCGGAACAGAGAACCCAAGCGCTGACCGACATGAGCCGCCAGCGATGGACCGATGCCGAGGCGGGCACCCCCGCATTGGCTGGCGGTCTGCCCGAGACGCTGGACGGCGTCGATAACCCGGTCATCCGGATGTATTTCGACTACTACAAGACGCCACGTGGCTTTCACGAACGCTCGGTGAACTCCACCACCGGCTGGACGGTCACGAACCCGCTGTCGTTCATGAACATGCCGATCCTGACCTACATCGACCAGATATCGCCCCGCCCGATGCTGCTGATTGCCGGCGAGAACGCGCATTCGCTGTATTTCAGCGAAGATGCCTTCGCCGCCGCAGCCGAGCCGAAGGAGCTGATGGTCATCCCCGGTGCCGATCATGTCGATCTGTATGATCAGACCGACATCATTCCCTTCGACCGACTGGCCGAGTTCTTTGCCAGCCATCTGGCCTGATCTCGGGGGCGGCCACGCGCTGCCACTGTCCACTCCCGAACGACGACCATTTTCGCCACCCAATCTGCCGGATGCGGGGCGTATCGCCCGGCATCGAAGAAAGGATCGACATGACACGTCTGCCCCATGCCATCACCCTTGCCACGTTTTACGCACTGCCCCTGAATGCGCAGGAGGCGGCCACATCTGACGCGGTCTCCCAGATTGCTCCGCAGCTCGGCCGCTATACCCAGGACGTTCTGGCCGACCGGCTCTGGGCCGATCAGGACCGCCTGACGACGCGCGACCGGTCGCTGCTGACCGTCTCGGCCCTCGTCGCCACGGGGCGTGCGGACCAGCTTGACCGATATATTGCCACCGCACTGGACAGCGGCGTCACCCCCGAGGAGTTGTCGGAGTTGGTCACGCATCTGGCCTTCTATGCGGGTTGGCCCGTGGCGCTGCCGGCGCTGAACCAGATCGCGGCCGCGCTGGTCGATCGCGGGATCACCGCAGATGTGACGCTGGACCCTGAACTGCTGCCCTATGACAGCGAGGCCGAGGCTGCGCGCCTGGCCACTGTCGACCAGACCGCGCGTCCGGTGTCGCCAGGCTTGGCCGATGCCACAGACCAGGTGCTTTTTGCCGACCTGTGGCGCCGCCCCGGCCTTGCGCCCCGCGACCGGTCCCTGGTGACGGTGGCCGCGCTGATCGCAAACGGTCAGGCCGAACAACTGCCCTTCCACCTGAACCGCGCCATGGACAACGGCCTGACCTTCGAGGAGGCCGCCGAGATCCCCCATCAGCTGGCCTATTACGCGGGCTGGCCGCGCAGCTTTTCGGCGCTGACGCCGATGCGGCAGGTCTTCGAGGCCCGCGGCGACATCGCCACTGACAAGGCCGCAGTGGAAACCCCGGACAGCATCTCCATCGTGCGCGCGGATGGCGAGACCTTTGAGGCCGCAGCCGAGACCTTCACCGGCAGCGTCACCGTCGGCCCCTCGTTCGAAGCGCCGGGTGATGCCCGGGTCA
>CAYPFM010000015.1:0-4269 GCA_964410185.1 uncultured Candidatus Saccharibacteria bacterium
TATCATTTAATGAATTTTTAGATAAAAGAGAAGAGATTTTTGGCGAGGGTTTAATTCATAGTCCACAGGAATTAACAGGAAAAAAGGGCGATACAAGTCCGATGCTCCCTGTGAAGAACAATGAACCATTGGAAGTCGGATGTGATGGGAATTTGTCTTCACCTGTGGACACTATTCAAAACAGCGAGGATAAAAAATGAAAATAATAAGATGTCCAAAATGTAAAGTAATAACAACAGATGATGATTTTAACAATGGAAGCGAGAATTGTTCTGTTTGGACTGATAATAATTGGGTTAATCATTATGAATGTTTCGAATGTGAACATGAATGGACAGAGGAGCAAGGGAAATGAAATTATATTTATTAGAACAAAATAAAGTTAGGGGTTATGATACTTATGATAGTTTAGTTGTTTGTGCCGAAAACGAAGAACAAGCAAAACTAATATCTCCATTTGGAGGAGAACTAAGAGAAAAAACAGAAAAATATGATTCTTGGGTAGGTAAAGATAATATACAATATATTGTTGTAAAATATTTAGGTGAAGCAATGGAGGGCATAGAAAAAGGAGTTATACTTTCTTCTTTTAATGCTGGATAGAATGATACCTCAACACATAAGTGATTTGATTAGAGATTACAAAGATACAAATCAATATAATGATAGAATTTCTAAGAATTTGACACTACTTCTAATGGGAAAACTTCAAGGTATTTTCTGGGCTACGAAAGAGGAATTGAAGTTTATTGAAAATCATTTTCCAGAATGTAAAACTAAAACTAATAGAGTAAAATACAAGAGAGAAATAATCAAAGCTATTGAGGAAGTTTTGCAATGATACATCTTAAATCCTACACTCCAACACATCAACAAATGGCTCGTGTAGAACACGCTATGGTAGTTAATAGAAGAAGATATTATGCCTTGAGAGAAGCTGGTATGCTTGATAGAGCAGAGGAAGTTAGATTAGATTTAGAGTTAATGAATTTGAGTTATTGGAAATATCATTCATATCATAGTCAGGAAAGCCAGGGCGTTGAGAAGCCTGTTGAAATACAGGATGGATATAAAGAGACGACAAACTGGGTAGAACGTGGTAGGTGTGTGAGACGTATCCTGCAACCAGAGACACGACAACGGCAGATATTATCTGCCCATCCTGACACTTATAGTCAGGGAACAAAACCTCAAAACAACATAAGCGACGATGAAAGTCGTACGATTGAGGACAAAATTCCTGACACTTTGGAGGATAGAGCATGATAATCCTACAAATGATTAAGTGTAATAATTGCAAACATAAATGGATACCTAGAAGCGTCAATAAACAAACAGGAATGCCTTATGCGTGTCCTAAATGTAAGAATCCGAGAAAGATGGAGGTTATCAAACAAGATGGAAAGTGATGAGATAAAAGGTTTGGCTCTTGGATATTTAGGAATAATATTACAAACAATAGATGCTATGAGTGGATTCAAATATACAGGCATAATTGCTGGGTGGTTGGGAGGATGAATTTAACACTATGGAGATTTTTATTTTTCTTTGGATATTCTAAATGTCCTTACTGTAAAAAGAAAATGATGCCTTATTATTACGATACAGATATATATTATTGTGAGGATGATGAATGTAAATTTGGGAGGTATGGGAGTGGAAGTTAAAGAATTAATTAAACAAATAGAAGAGAAAGATTGTAATTATGCGTATGGAGTTTTGGCTATGCTTGATATTAATTCTAGCAAAAGTATAAAGTCTATTGATGATATAATTGATATATGCAGTGCAATAATGCGTAAAACAGGAGAAAATTTGAAATGATTGAATTTTGGGCTTTAGGTATTGGAATTTGTGTGTTATTGATATTTATTGTTGTGTATTGGATATTACAAGGAGATGAAAGATGACAGATAAAATACAAGACTTAGTTAATGAATTACAAGAAACAAAGAAGAAATTGGCAATAGAAGTTGAAAAGTTAGAAAATGAAAATTCAAGTATTTTAGATAAAATAAAGATAAATAATAAATGGGATGAAGAGTTAATGAAAGATTGGTATTCTGAATATTGGCTTACATGGAGACATCCAACACAAGAAAATGAATGGTTTATTGCTGTTCCTAGATTTATTCCTTTCTCAATAGGTTGGTTAGACCATACAACAAAAGGTTACAATGTTTTTAGGATTAATCAGTATACTCAGTGGTTAGGAGAAATGCCTGAATTTCTTAGAAAAGAATTAGAAATAAAAGAACCTGAAAAAATATTTGTGAATGATGGAAATTTAGTATTTGAGGAAGGAAAAGAAGAAGATATTAAAGAAAAGTATGGTGAATTGCTTAGTTCTGTAGGAAAAGGAACTGCTAGAGTAAAATTAGGAAAGGAATTTGATTTGATTGCGAATATTATTTCTAATGGGAGTTTGCCTTTTGTTCCAATTAAAGTAGATGATGAAGATATAATTCCAAACAATACTAATATAGAATTTGATTCTAAACATATTTATCAGAAAGAAGCATGGGAAACTTTTCTAAAATATGGAGCAATAGGAGTTTACTGGATGACTGGAGCAGGGAAAGATATATTTTCAAGTTATGCTTTAAGTAGAGTTAAAGTAAAAAAGAACAATAAAATATTACCTAATCTATATTTATCTCCAAATTTAACAATATTACAACAAATGAAAGAAGAATATTTTCCTAAATTTGCTCCTGAATTATTGAAAGATTTAGAATCAGGTAATCTAATATTAGGAACATATCAATCTTATGAAAAGTATAAAGATAAAGAATTTGGTTTAGTTGTTTTTGGAGAATGTCATGTATTACCTGCAGATAATTTTTCAAGGACATCAACTATTAAAACAAAATATAGAATAGGGCAATCTGCAAGTCCTTATAGAGAAGATGGAAAGCAAAATTTAATATTCGCTTTAACAGGATTCCCAGTAGGGCAGAACTGGAATGATATTTCAAGATTGTTAGGAAAGAAGTTTCACGAAATTAATGTTTATATATTTGAAAGTTTAGAACAAAAGATAAAATATGCTACAAATTTAATTGCTAAAGATACAAAAACATTATTATTTGTTGATAAAATAGAGGTAGGAGAAAGATTAGCAAGTATTTTAGGTGTGCCTTTCATTCATGGAGCTACAAAGAATAGAATTGAAATAGCAAAAGAAAGCAAAGTGTTTATTGCATCTAGAGTATTAGAAATGGGAATTAGTATCAAAGATTTAGAACATATAATTGAAGTTGATTTTCTTTTTGGAAGTAAAAGGGAAGAAATACAAAGAACTGGAAGATTGTTTCATTCAGAAAGTAAAGAAGCTAAGAAACATGATATTTTAATGACTAAAGAAGAGTTTGAATTATATGGCAAAAGATTACATGGATTAGTTGAAAAGGGATTTAAGATTAATTTAAGACCTATGGTTACTGGAAGTTTCCAAATAAAGAAAGCAGAAATTAAAGTTAATTCTAAATCAAAAACCACAGGTAAAGACTATAATCAGATTGTGAATTATTTAGTTGATGAAGGATTTTTTAGAGTTCCAGTAACAGCAGAAGAAGTTAGAGAGAGAGTTTCTAAAAGAGGGATTGTAATAAGTTCAAGAATTATAGTTAATATTAATAACAAATTAAATAGTCTTGTTAAATCAAAAAGAATAGCTAAGTTTAAACAGGGAGGAAAATCTGTTTATCAAGAGAGATGAGCCTATTCTTAGATTTTAAAATAGGAGAAGCACAAAGAGAACACTTTGAGATGAGAGCAACAATGAGAGCTGAAAGAACTGAAGAAGAACTTAAAGAATTTTCAAGAAGATATGATGAAATTAAGAAAGAATATTATTTAAAGATTGATGATTTAAATAGAGAATATAGGGAGAGGGCAGAATGAGAGTAGTTAAAGCTGTAATAGGCACAACGACTTTGCTATTAATGTTTGCAGTAGGTTGTATGTTGATATGGACTTCAAAAGGTTTTTTATTGCTTATGGGATATTTTAATGTTTTAGTTGCAACATTATTTACTTATTTTATTATTTTACAATACTTTGAAAGTCCATTTTATAAAAAGTTAGAGGAGAAAGAATGAGCATCAAATACTTTAAACAAAAACCAGAGGGATTTGAACATATTAGTTTAGAAGAATTTAATTTACTTGAGAGATTGAGAAAACGGAAGATTGAAGATGAGAAAGAATGGAAGAAACAGCGTCGGGAAAAAGAGATGGAGGGAAATATTTAAATACTAATTGTTTT
>CAYPFM010000016.1:0-3434 GCA_964410185.1 uncultured Candidatus Saccharibacteria bacterium
GTGCACTGGTTCAACCACGTCCGACTGCTCACGCCGATCGGGGGTATCCCGCCGGTAAGCGTCGCCCCTGTCCCGTCTTGATCCCATTTCTTTGAGCAGCGAAGGTGTCCACCATTTTTGAGGGTGGACACCATGGAAATTGAGAAGGCAGCACAAGGGGCTCGGCGTGGCGCGTATGTTCGGCGCAGCCCCGAGCTGAAGGCGGCGATCGTGGCCGAGTGCCTGGCGCCGGGCGCATCGGTTGCCGCGGTGGCCCTGGCCCACGGCGTCAATGCTAATCTGGTCCGCAAATGGATCGAGAAGTCGCGCCCATCGACCCAGGCGGAGGCGGACGTGAGCTGGGTCGCGGTGGTGCCCGACACGCCCCCGCTCGCAACGCAGGCCTCCACGCCCCGTGGCGAGATCGAGATCGAGCTCCCCCGCGCCCGCCTCCTGGTGCGCGGCCCAGTGGATCTGGCGGTGCTCGAGCGGGTGCTGGCGAGTCTGTCCCGATGATCCGGCCCGGCCCGGGCACCCGCATCTGGCTGGCCTGTGGCTTCACCAACATGCGCCGCGGCTTCGATGGCCTGGCGGCGCTGGTGCAAAGCCAACTTGAGCAGGATCCCTTCTCGGGCCAGCTGTTCGTCTTTCGCGGACGCAAGGGGGATCGGCTCAAGCTGCTGTGGTGGGACGGCGATGGGCTGTGCCTGCTTGCGAAGCGGCTGGAGAACGGCCGCTTCATCTGGCCCCAGGCCAGCGAGGGGTCGGTGGTCCTTACCGCGGCCCAGCTCGCGATGCTGCTCGAAGGCATCGACTGGCGGCGCCCTGTGCGCACCTGGCAGCCGGAGACGGCAGGATAGGGAGTGGGGGCTGTTCACCGACGGGCCTCTCGCGTAGACTCGCGTCATGCCCCAGCCCGTGACGCCCCCGCCCACCGAACTGTCCGACGAGATGGCCGCCCTGCGCCATCAGGTCGATGAGCTCGAGGCCGAGGTGGTGCGCCTCAAACTGCTGGTGGCCAAGTACCGCCAGATGCATTTCGGGCGGCGCGCCGAACCCTGGCGGGCCGAAGGGCAGCTCGACCTGCCCTTGCCCCTGGCGCCGCAGCCCTTGCCGGCGCCCGCCAAGACGGCCGACGCCCCACCGGCCGCGGGTCGCTCGCCGCGGCGCCAACGCAAACCCTTTCCCGACGATCTGCCTCGGGAGACGATTGAGCATCTACCGACCGACACCCGTTGCCCCTGCTGCGGCGGCGCCTTCAAGCCCCTGGGTGAGGAGGTCTCGGAGATGCTCGAGTACATCCCGGCCCGCTTCAAGGTGATCCGCCATGTGCGCCCCAAACTTGCCTGCGCCCGCTGCGATCACATCGCCCAGGCCGAAGCGCCCAGCCGGCCCATCGCGCGGGGCTTTGCCGGGCCGGCGCTCCTGGCCCACGTGCTGGTGGGCAAGTTCTGTGATCACCTGCCGCTCTATCGGCAAAGCACCATTTTTGCGCGCAGTGGGCTGAGCCTGGAACGATCCCTCCTGGCCGACTGGGTCGGGCAATGCCACACCCTGCTCAGCCCCCTGGTCGAGGCGGTGAAGCGCTACGTGATGGCCGCCGGCAAGGTGCATGCCGACGACACCCCCTTGCCGGTCCTCTCTCCCGGTCGGGGTGAAACGAAGACCGGGCGGCTGTGGGCCTATGTGCGCGATGACCGACCGGCGGCCAGCCTGGATCCGCCGGCGGTCTGGTTCGCCTACTCGGAGAACCGCAAGGGGTGCCACCCCCAAGCCCATCTCGCCCCCTTCAAGGGCGTCCTGCAAGCGGATGCCTATGCAGGGTTCGACGCGCTCTTCGAGGGCGGGGCGATCGTCGAGGCGGCCTGCTGGGCCCACGTGCGCAGGAAGTTCTACGACATCCACCGCGCGAGCGCCTCGCCGCTGGCCGCCGAGGCGCTGACCCGGATCCAGGCGCTGTATGCCATCGAAGCCCAGGTGCGCGGCAAGCCGCCCGCCGAGCGGGCGCTGCTGCGCCGGCAGGAGGCCGCCCCGCGCCTGGCGGAACTCCATGACTGGCTCGTGGCGCAGAGCAAACGAGTGTCGCGCAAATCGGACCTGATGCAGGCCATCGGCTACGCGCTCAATCAATGGCCGGCCTTGATCCGCTACAGCACGAACGGCCATCTCGAGATCGACAACAATGCCGCTGAACGCGCGCTACGGGCGGTCGCCGTGGGGAGGAAGAACTTTCTCTTCGCAGGATCGGACGCCGGCGGCGAGCGGGCGGCCGCGATGTACAGCCTGATCGGCACCGCCACGCTGAGCGGGCTCGACCCGGAGGCTTACCTGCGCGAGGTGCTCACGCGCATCGCCGAACACCCGATCAACCGGATCGACGCACTGCTGCCCTGGAACCTCAACCCTGCCAAGCTCCTTCTCAAAGCCGCCTGACATGAGCACCGTCGTCCCCCTCAAGCCGCGCACCCGCAAACCGGCCGATCTGTTGCAACTGCGCATCGACCTTGCCGGGATCAAGCCTGCCATCTGGCGCCGGATCGTCGTGCCCGAGTCGATCACCCTCGCCAGGCTTCATCACGTCATCCAGTGCGTCATGGACTGGCACGGCGGGCATCTGCACGAATTCGAGATTGCCGGAGAGCGCTACGGCATCCCCGACCCGGAGTTCGACTGGGGTGATCCGCCACGCTCCGAGCAGCGCATCCAGCTCAAGACGGCGCTCGCTGGCATGAAGTCGTTCAAGTACATCTACGACTTCGGCGATCACTGGGAGCACCGGATCAAGGTGGAGAAACGCCACCCGCCGGATCCCATCTTGTCGGCCAGCGCCCTGTGCCTCACCGGCGCCAACGCCGCACCGCCCGAAGACGTGGGCGGCGCGCCGGGCTACGCCGACTTCCTGGAGGCCATCCTCGACCCGGACCACCCCGAACACCACGCCATGCGGGCGTGGTGCGGGGAGGGCTTCGAGCCCGGGCACTTTGATTTGTCTGCGGTGAATGAGCGCCTGGAGAGGCTGAGGGTCTGAGGCGTCAAGACGGGGTTGGGACGACGCTTACTCCCGCCGGCAGAAGCTGAGGCAAACTACTGGAGGCAACTTGCCGACAGCAACACCTTGGCAGAGGTGTCCACTTAAACCAACCAGCCTCCTCGAAACCCGGGGCGGTTCAACCTTTGTTTGCAGCTCATTCAAGAGCGTGAGGTTGAACTGCAGGTCGAAAGCCACTCGGGCTCGTTTTTCCGCCAGCCACTTCAGGGCTGACGGGGTGGGCTTCATGCTTTTCTTGGGGCTCATGGTGTTCAACATACACCCGTGTAGCCCCCAAAACCCCCGCCTTTTGGTGTCAAAAAAGACCTCAAGCCTTTGTTACAGAGCTTGGGTCATTTGCGTAGTAAGACCCGTCCGGACGATTCGCGGTATCCTAGAAGTTCAACAGTGAGTGTGCCCATGATCA
>CAYPFM010000017.1:0-2747 GCA_964410185.1 uncultured Candidatus Saccharibacteria bacterium
TTACTTATACAAATTGACCGACGGGTAAACGTAACGAAAACGTATGCAAAAACGAATAAGTGAAATTCAAATAGTGCCAGTTAATCCCAAAGACGGGCTTGTGGGCTTTGCCAGTTTTGTTTTTGATAACTGTCTACACTTGGGGTCGATTGGAATTTATACCCGACCACAAGGCGGCTATCGCTTAACCTACCCCACTCGAAAAGCCATAAACGGGAATTTTAATATCTTTTACCCGATTAACCGTGCGATAGCAGAAGAAATCGAACAAGCGATTATTTTTAAGTTTGAAGAAGTAACGAAAATGTATGTTGGACACAATAAAACTATTGCTTAGTAAAGATATGTTTTGGGTTACTGATAAAACATATTTTCAAAAAGAAACGCAAAATGCCTTGCGGGGTTATTTTACGTTAGTACAAAACCCAACAAAAACAGAGCTAATAAACGGTATTTATAAACCAAGATTAACTATGACAAAAAGATTTAATACAACAGGTAGGCAAGAAGCCACTTTATCCATTGAATTTTCAGCTCCCAAACTCTTGTTTGGCAATAATTTTGACGAACTTACGGACAATGATTTTCCTCTTGTGATAGACAAACTAGAAGAAGTACTTAAAACAATGGGTATAAGAGTATTTCATAAGCTCTTACTTTCCGCACCCGTTTCCGCCGTCCATTATTCCAAAAATATACCACTTACCGACGGCACGACCCCACACTACTTGATAAGTAAAATAAAGGAAGCCAACATTAAACTTTCGCTTGATATTAACCAAACTGATTATCGTAACGACGGACATAGTTTCAAATGGCATAGCAACTCATACGAAGTAGCCTTTTACGACAAGATAAAAGACCTTGAAATGGCAAAGAAAAGCGAAAAACGAGCAATTGAAAACGACAGTACTTTACAACTAAGTTTGTTTGACAGCTTCCAAGCACGTAAGAGATTGGAAATCCTAAGGATAGAAGTCCGCTTAAATAAACGGCAAAAAATCGGACAACTTTTCCGTATGTTAGGTATCAATTCAGACCTTACGTTCCAAAACTTATTTAGCCAAGATATTTCGCAAAAAGTGTTACTTCACTACCTCGACGAGCTAGAAAGTAAAAGGCTACCGTTGTTTGACTACAAGCCGAGTAGTCCCAAGTCCTTACTTGCCGATTTGGTAATCCGCAATCCCAAACTAGGCTTAAAACGCACCATACAGCTCTATGGCTTGAAGCAGGTATTCGACACAATGACGCCACGGGAATTAAGGACAATGTTTAATGGTTACAGCCAACGGACTTGGTATCGTCTTATATCCGACGCTAAAAAAATAAATCTACCACCTACCATTAGCCCGCTTAATGTAGTTCGACAACACTTAAACAGTTTTCAGCCGCTTAAACTCGTTGATTTTCAAGGTATAATGTTAAATAATGATAAATATAACTAATATGACAGAAGATAAATACTTTTCCATTTACGACGTTTCAAAAATGTTAAAGGTAGCCTACCTTACCGTTTATCGCTGGATACAAGCAGAAAAATTAAAGGCATATAAAGCAGGTAAGCAATACCGCATAAAAGAAGCAGACTTAAACAGTTTCTTAGACGAAGGTAGGCGTAAAAAATCAATATGAGAAACCGAATAGCATATTCACAAAATTTTCTTAAAGATAAAGGACTTGTAGCCGAGTTAATAAGCCAGTCCACTATTACTAAAAATGACGCTGTTTTTGATATTGGTGCGGGACAAGGGGTCATAACCAACGAACTAATTAAGGCAAGCGGTAAGGTTATTGCTTTTGAAATAGACAATAACCTGTTTAGCAAGCTGGAACACAGGTTAAAAGGTAATAAATCAGTGGAAGTAAGACTTGGTAATTTTCTGGATTATCCATTACCAAACTATCCTTATAAAGTATTTTCAAATATCCCTTTTAACATAACGTCCGCAGTCATTAAGAAACTAACCCAAGCGCAAAATCCACCAAAAGATACATACCTGATTTTGCAAAAAGAAGCCGCTTTGAAGTTTTTAGGCAAGCCGTACGACAACAAAAACAGCCAACTGGCTACTTTATTAAAACCGTGGTTTGAGTTATCAACAGTTCATAACTTTGATAAAAACGACTTCTTCCCTAGACCAATGGTCGATATTGTTTTAATGCGGATTGAAAGAAGAAGCAATCCGTTAATTGGCTCAGACGATAAACGGCTATTTGAAGATTTTATTACCTACACATATAACCAATTTCAGCCCAACGTAATAGAAGGTTTATCAAAAGTTTTAGGTCGGGAAACAATGCTTAGACTGGCAAGACAAACAGGTTTTAATACTGATAGTAAGCCTAGCGAATTAGAGTTTGAAGATTGGCTAAAAGTTTTTGATTATTTTATTAAGAATACCGACCAAAACCACAAAAGTATTGTAAAAGGTGCTTTTGATAGGCTTCACAAACAACAACAAAACCTCAAAAAAATAAATAGAACTAGATTAGATAAAAATTGGAAGTCCAAGTAAAACTATGAAGGCAATTATAATCGCACGGGTTAGTACCGAAGAACAAAAAGAAGCGGGCAATTCCTTACCAGCCCAAATAACCCGTATGGAAAAGCATTGCCAAAATAAAGGCTATGCAATTATTAAAAGTTTTAGCTTTGACGAAAGCGCCTACAAGACAAAACGAAAGGATTTTGATAATATCCTCGACTATGTAATCGAGCAAAAAGAAAAAGTCGTCGTTTGCTT
>CAYPFM010000018.1:0-2544 GCA_964410185.1 uncultured Candidatus Saccharibacteria bacterium
GGATCAGTTGGCCGGTCTTCTCGGCAAGATAGACGAGGATCGCACCGGATTCCCAAAGACCGAGCGGCTCACCGTCCGGACCGGATGGGTCAATGATCGCGGGTATGCGGCCGTTGGGATTTAGAGACACGAAAGCCGGGTCTTTGGTCTCATTCCGGCTGATGTCGATGAAGTGCGGCTCGTATGGGAGGCCGGTCTCCTCCAGCATGATGGAGACCTTGACGCCGTTTGGCGTCGGAGCCGCATAGAGCTGCAACAGATCAGTGTTGGAGGCGGGCCAGCGCTGAGTGATCGGAAACGATGAAAGGTCTGGCATGCTGGGCGATCCCACAACGTGATTTCAGCGAAGAAGCGTGACCGCCTGATTGGCTGGCTCGGGGACCGCATCGCTGGTCGATGCGGTCCCGATGCTTACGATCCAGGGGCTTAGCCGCGCTGGCCGTTGCAGCTATTCCGCTGCCTCTCCGGCGGTGCGCTGAGTGTCGCCAGCGTCATTACGTTTGGGGAGCACCCAGTTTGCGCGAGGGAAATGGCAGGTGTAGCCACCCGGCCGCTTCTCCAGATAATCCTGGTGCTCTGGCTCTGCTTCCCAGAAATCCCCAACGGGTTCGACTTCGGTGACCACCTTGCCGTCCCACAGTCCGGATGCGTCAACATCAGCGATCGTGTCTTCTGCGACGCGCTTTTGTTCGTCGTCGACGTAGTAGATGCCCGACCGGTATGAGAGTCCGCGGTCATTGCCCTGACGGTTCTTCGTGGTCGGATCGTGGATCTGGAAAAAATACTCCAGGATGTTGCGATAGTTCGTCACCTCGGGGTCGAAGATGATTTCGATCCCTTCGGCATGCGTGCCATGATTGCGATAGGTGGCGTTTGGCACGTCGCCACCGGTGTAACCCACGCGGGTCGAGACGATTCCGGGCTGCTTGCGGATCAGATCCTGCATACCCCAGAAGCACCCGCCTGCGAGAACAGCGCGCTGCTGCATGTTAGGCCTCCTCTACTTGATCGAGATATTCACCGTAGCCCGCGGCTTCCATCTCATCGCGTGGGATGAAGCGAAGCGCTGCTGAGTTGATGCAGTAGCGCAGGCCGCCGCGGTCGGACGGACCATCCGGAAACACGTGACCGAGATGGCTGTCGCCGTGTACTGAGCGAACTTCAGTCCGTACCATCCCATGCGAGCTGTCTCGAACCTCGTTGACGTGCGCCGGGACGATCGGCTTGGTGAAACTCGGCCAGCCGGTGCCCGACTCGAACTTGTCCGTCGACGCGAACAACGGCTCACCGGATACGACGTCGACGTAGATGCCCGCCTCCTTGTTATCGTTGTACTCGCCGGTGAAGGGCCGCTCGGTGCCGTCCTGCTGGGTGACCCGGCGCTGTTCCGGCGTCAGGCGCTCAATTGCTTCCTTTGATTTCTCAAACTTCATGATGGTCTCCAATACTTAGTTAGAGGTCCAGGCACACTACGTTCAGTTTATCTTTGCGGTGGTCGCCTCAACTATCGCAGCGGCTCCAGTTTTTATCCAATACGTCGTGTGTATAGTTTTGATACCGCCCGTGCACTTTGCTTGCGAGGTCAACTCCACTCGTAACGCGCTGCGAGTTGTGCAATTTTCCGTATCTCGACCGGCGCCGTGGACCCTGAAACGGTCGCGATCACCACCTCACGTTCCAGGGCGAAACCCTCAATCGGTCTGGTTACCAAGCCAGGCGCGGCAGCCGATCGTTCAGGCAGAATGCAAATCCCCCGCCCTTCAGCGACGACACGCTGGACCCAATCATCTCGATCTGAGCGAAAACGAGGGCGGACGAGCACCTCCCGCCGAGCGAAGTGATCGAGGATCTGATCGCGGAACTCGCATTTCAGCCGATCCACGAACGGGAAGGCCAGGAGGTCTTCGCCGCGAACGGTGTCGGTCTCCGCTAAAGGGTGATTGACGGAGCAGCCCAGCACGAACCGTTCCTTGAACAGGGGCCGGACATCGAGCTTGCGGTCCGGTCTCGATTCGCGGGGTAGGATGCAAGCATGGTACTTACCTGAGAGCACCTCCGACGTGTCTTCGCTCGACTGTAGCGAATGCAGTTTGATCTCGATTGACGGAACCTCTTCCAAGGCGCTGTCGAAAAATGTCGTGAAAGCCTTTGGGCCGACCGTCGGAGCGACCGCGACATCGAGAACGCGGTGTCGTCCCATGGCCCAGTTTTCCGAGTGATGCCTTACGCTTTTCATCGCGACCAGCATGCGGCGGAACTCGAGTTCGACATCCTGACCGAGGCCGGTGAGCCTGCTGTTCTTCCCGTCACGATAAATCAGCGGTCCACCAAGTTCTTCCTCCAGGCGGCGGATCGCGCGGGTCAGGCTTGGTTGGGAGACACCACTAAGACGAGCAGCTGCCGTGAAATTCAGCGTCTCGGCCAAGTTGATGAAATAGCTGACCTGATTGAGTTCCATAGCCCTTCGGCCCGTGCGCCTGACAGATGCTACCGCTGACTGAACGTCCCCCGCGGACGCCCTACAGAAGTATGCGCGACGCATAT
>CAYPFM010000019.1:0-2418 GCA_964410185.1 uncultured Candidatus Saccharibacteria bacterium
CGTGCGCTTCAAGCGAGCAAAATGGCTATGACGGAAGCCCACGCTTCGCGCGCTGATTGGTCGATGCGCCATTGCGTGCTCTCCGCCCTGGCGCGATCCTTCCAATGCGAATTCGAGGTGCGTTTATGCCGACCCAAGTGACAGACGTTCTGGATGCCGTGCAGTCCTTCGTGGCGAAAGGCTATGACCGAGAATATCGCGTGAAGGACGGCGCTCTCGTCGATCTCGAACTCGGATCAACGCTCGATCCATGCAGCATTCGCGTCGACGCAGCATTGCGTCTCGAAAGCGGGGACGGGGCCGAAGACGCGTCCAACATTTACGCCATCACCGATCCGGCGACCGAGCACAAAGGCCTGCTGATCGATGCGTTCGACGTATTTGACGAGATATGTCACCGCGACCTGTCTGAACGGCTTATCGAGCACCGCGAGACAGCCCCGGCTGGCGACGAGGACGTCCCGAGCAAGCATGGGCTGCGCAAGGTCTATAAAAGCGAGTTCGATCGCGATCCGGAGCGCTACGTGTTGAGAGAGGGCTTTCCGGACTTTCCAGCGTGTCCGTTCGGGGGCGCATTCAGCATCCTCGGCTTCGATACTGCAGAACAGTCCTACGTTTGGCTCGTCACGAGCATCATTCGGGACCCTCGGCTAATCAGAATTCCCTACCAGGGCGAAGACGTCATTAGCGACGAATGACTCGTTCGCTGTTCGCGGAGACCGCTTCTCGAGCAATCGCCCAGGATGTGCGTCGGCTCCAAATCACGAAGTAACGAGGACAAGATGGACTGGAACAAAGACCACATTCGGGAGACCATGCTGTCGCTTGAGACGGCCGCACTACACAGCGCTCGAGACAACTATCTCGATTACGTTTCCACCGCGCGCCTCGATCGGAGCGAGCCGATAGAGAACGACGAGCAGGCGCAAGCCGAGGTCGCAAGCGATTTCGCTGAAGCGCTCGACGACACTCTCGATGATTATGCGGATAAGCTCGACAAGCTGCGTGCGATCGATTTCGGGCCGAAGTCAGCCGTTGCGGAGGGCGCCGTCATCAAGCTGTCCGGCAAGTACTTCGTGATCGCAGTGTCGACGAGTAGGTTTACCTGTCATGGGCGTGAGCTCATGGGTATTTCCACGATGGCCCCGATCTTCGAGGCGATCGAGGGTGCGCGGGCGGGTGAAACCGTGCAGTTCAACGGCCGGGACCTCACCGTTGAGGCCGTTGCCTAGGCGAGGACCCGCCGTGCTGCATTATGCAGCCCCACAGAAATTCAATCCGGATCTTAGGCGGCCGCGGCCC
The DNA here is from genome assembly GCA_964410185.1 of uncultured Candidatus Saccharibacteria bacterium. Classification (GTDB taxonomy): domain Bacteria; phylum Patescibacteriota; class Saccharimonadia; order Saccharimonadales; family JAUPVS01; genus JAUPVS01. The sequence continues at coordinate 1,303 of CAYPFM010000019.1, forward strand.
AGCGGTTGGCACACACAACATCTGGGGGGTGAGGCTGCGGACAGATAGCGTCAAAAGCCTTGCCGACCCAACGGCTATCTCCCGGGGCCGTTACATCGAACCGATGTTGAGTTTATGCCCCTAGAGACGCTCATGATCCCCACGCCCCACCACGGAAAGCCTACCTGCACAGCCAGAAGACCGAAGGCCATGCCATACACGCTGGCTCCCAACGCCAAGGGAAGGATGGCAAGAGCACCCCGCTTCATTTCATGGGCCCCGCTTTGAGCGGGAGCACACACTGTCTCGTCCATGGCGGGCTTCGCTTCGTTTGGGCCAAGCGTCTGCATCAGCTGACTGGCCTTCGGCCGCGAATGATCATTTCTGTGGCTTAGCTTGCGTTGTTATCATCGCATCGAGGGATCCGGTGATCATCGCCGTGCTTGGGCAGCGTATGGCGCGTGTCTCGATGGCGCGGTGAGTACGCCTGCGCGCACCGGCCAACACCGCCAGCGCAGTGAGCAACGCCGCCGCGTAGAGAAACAAGCCGCCGGGCCCCACTAAATCCATCACTACTCCCCCGATGAGCGGCCCAGCAGCGGTCCCGATACCGTTGAGCAGAAGAAGCCCGCGAGCTGTGCCCAGAAGCCGACCCGCAGGAAGATCGTCGTTGGCGACGGCTAGACATAGCGAATAGATGGGAATGCCGAAGCCGCCGAACAGCGCGCCCGCGGCGAGTAGCAGAGGCAGAGGCGCGTCCGCCGCCATCGCTACGGCGATAGCGGACGCTGCGGAAGCCAGGGCCGCGCCGGCGATGACGAGGTTTCGCGACACCTGGTCCGATAGCCATCCGAGAGGCCATTGCAGGGCGAGCGTCCCACCAAGGACTGCCGCCATGAACGCGGATATGCCGCCCACATCGAGGCCGATCCTCTGTGCAAAGTTAGGTCCCAAGCCCCAGAAACCGCCTATGGCCAGGCCCGCCAGGAAGACGCCGACCGATGCTAGAGGCGAGACCGCGAAAAGATCGCGGAAGGCGACGGGTTCCTGTCGAACATCGGCCGGCGGATGGCTGGGCAGCAGAGTGACTGGGACGACCGCCGCCGATATCAGCAGTGAGACGATCAGGAACAGGGT
>CAYPFM010000020.1:0-2346 GCA_964410185.1 uncultured Candidatus Saccharibacteria bacterium
GGGTTGAACGACCCGAAAAGAGCCATGATTGACCTCCTGTTATTGATCCGAATTGTCCGAAGGCAACCGGTCCTCCCCCGCCGAATCCGCTAGGTAAAACGGGAGCCGTTGCTGGCCCTCCAGACCCTCCGGGCATGGGGCCTGGAGTTTGAATGACAGCCACGGATTGGGGCGGGGATCCGGTGACGATGTTTTTCGCCACTTGGAGCGGGGCATCGGTGAAGACGGCTTCAAGGGCTTGAGCCGCGGATTTTTGGCCAGCCAGCCGGGCAACCTCTGTGAGACCTCCCGTTGCAACAGCTGCGACTGCTCGCTTAAAAATCTTGAACATGGGTTTATCATCGCAAAAACGCTTTTTTCCGCCAGCTTTCTAGGTCTACTCCACCTAAGGTGTTACCCTTAGTGGAATCACCTGATTTAGCCATCTCGATAATTTCCCGATCAACGTCCTTCGCCGATTTGGACATCATTTCCGCTCGCTTTTTCACCTCGCGCGTCATGCGTCCTTCCAGGTCCTCCAGCCGGTACTCAAGGTCTAAGGTAATTCGCCGAATGTCAGTCAAATAAACGCGGGTGACGGCCCATCCGGCCAGCCCCCCAACAAGGAGGATGAGTAAAATTTGCGGGAGAATAGCAAGAAAGAGGTCCATGGGGATATCCGGTGAATTACCAATACCAAAATTTGAAAAAAAAGTCTAGAATGACCGGGTGGAGGCGGGGACGCGGTGGAAGGGGTCTCAGTCTTAAGAAAGACTGAGACCCCTTAAGAATTATAATAATAGGGGTTGTGGATACTGTGGATAACCTAAAACGTCGGTCGTAAAAACGGGGGAACGTGCGGTCTCGGACGGCTAAAAATGGCTACATTCACCTGCCCCGTCAGGTCGGCGCCTAATTGACACCGTATGCGCTCACTGGGATTAATCGTTACTGCGAACTTCAGCTCACGAACATTGGATTCCGCAGTCGTCATTGTGGGAAGTAGGACAAAGGTCCACACATTGCTTGTATTTGTCGGATCCCGTTTCTGAACAGAGACGAAAGACACCGCTGCAGTTGAACCCGCAAGGCTGGCATAAATGAGAAAATCGACGACGGTTGGCCTGTCGCCAGAAAAGGGGCCCGTATCTGCCAGGATTGTATTTGCCAATGGATTGGTTTGAAGCCCTGCGGTGAAGGGGTTACTGTAAGCCACGTCCCAGGAATTCACGGCCGGGAAAATATCCTGCCCCACCAATGCCACGGGTGCGACCGCGTTGGAAAGAAACCATTGAGGCACCGAAGGAGACAACTGTAGCCCGAATTGTGAAATTAGATTCTGGAATCCGGGTCCTTGGATGGGGATGAGGCCTGGATTACCCATTACGAAACATCCACTCTCCAGAAGGCCGTCAATGCCCCTCCGGTCGTGTTTCGAAATGTCAGTAAAAGACGGGCACCGGCCGGAATGACCTCCTGAGTCAAAATATCGTCAGGAATGACCGGAAAACGATTCGCCGAGGAAATGGCTTGATCGTTAATGAGAGTCACCCCTCCGGCCAATAGCGTCGTATTTAGGCCCGCTGCAGAACCGGTCACGGAAAGAACCACCTGAGCATTCTGGGGTAAAAATTCAAACAACTGGCCAGCCAGCACGTTGGCACTCACCGCGTTTGCACCAACCGATACACTGCCTTGCATAGTAGGCATTAGGGAAACCTCCTGAAATGAGCGGAACCGCTCGAAATTTTTTGCACAGAATTGACCATTACGCGCACTTCATGACGACGTTCGACCGACGGCCCGGGCTCCTTCGCCGTGTCGCGCGCAACTTATCGTTCTTGCCACAGATGCGGTGAAACCCTTCAATGCGTCGGTGCGCTCGACGAAGGGCACCAATATTCCCGGGATTCATCCGACGGCGGGTCCTCTGAGAATCGGCGATGAGGAGTTCACCCAGCTGATCGATCGTGAGGCCCATAATCTGCGCGATGATAAAGGGGTCCACCACGAATTTCCTGATTTTCCGATAAATACGCATGGCCCGGTTCAACGTCATTGTCCTGGCACCTATTGTGGTGGCAAGGGCGATGAGAGCCCGTTGTACACCGGCTCCCACCGCCCTAGCTCCCGCCATAATTTGTGGGCCCATCTGGGGAGCTGCGGCCAACCCAGCCCCCATGACCGGACCGCTCGCGATGGTTTGCATGGTCGGTTGACGACTGCCTGTTACAATCTGCGCACCGACGTTCCCGATACTGCCCAAGATCCCCCCTGTCTGTCCGACAGCACTGAGAAGCCCGGAGACGAGAGGGTTGAACGACCCGAAAAGAGCCATGATTGACCTCCTGTTATTGATCCGAATTG
>CAYPFM010000021.1:0-1677 GCA_964410185.1 uncultured Candidatus Saccharibacteria bacterium
TTTAGCCATAATTTCCGTATACTTTTGAGGTTCTAGCCAACCTTTATATTTCTCATCCCAGTTTTGTTTATCTGCTAGTACTCCGTATTCAGGTTTTAGCTTAACATCCAACAATTTATCAGTATTAAAGATGAGGTTCGTGCCAATAGTCATAAGAATCATCTGTTTATCTGCCCTAGAACCATTATTAAACTTATATTGGCAAACTCTAGCAAACTCAATTGTATTTTCAACTTTTGTTCTCCAGTCATCTAAATCATCAGTTGTATTGTCTAATTTCACCTTAATATCATTTTTTTCAGCTTCAAGAATTTGTTTTTTCTCTCTGTAAGTCTGGTCGTCAATAGTTTCATCTAATTTCATATCCAAAAGCTTATTTAGCCTATTTTCTATTCTTGAAAATTGGAGTTGTTGGTTTTTTAATGTTTCCTCCTTAAAACCACATTCGTCTTTATGAACAACAGAAAGCCATTTATTTGACCAATTAACAAAGTCTTGGTCAGGAGTAAGTTTTATCAACAAATTATCTATTTGTTTCAAAACTTCCGATTCAGTCAAGGGTTTTGAGTCACATTTAATCTTCTTATTTTTTTTAGTGCAATGATAATAAGTGTAAACAACAATTCTCCCAGTTTTTTTATAGTTTTTTATTTTTTGGGTAGCAGTCATGGCACATCCACATTTCTGACAACGAAATAGTCCTGTAAGGTCAAAAGTATGAGTATGAGCAATTGGTTTACCGAATTTACCCAACGCTTTTTGAACAATATCAAATTGTTCTCTCGTAATCATCGGTTCATGCTGACCCTTAAACCAAACTCCTGAACCTTTTGGATATTCAAATTCACCATAATAAAAAGGTTTATTAAGAATGTTATAAAAAGTTGACCTAGAAAAAACTTTTCCATATTGATTTGTCAATTTCCAAACTTCTGAAGCCTCTTTATAAACTTCAATTGGTTGTCTTCCTTTAATAACTTCTAAAAACAATCTTTTAACTAAATCAAATCTTTCTTCATCTTTAATAATTGTCTTGAATCCTTTCTTTTTATCAGGAGTATTTTTGTAACCCAAAGGAGAAGAAGATGGCATCCAACCCATATTAGCTTTTGTACCCATACCTCTTTTCGCGTTTATTCCACGATTATCATTTTCTAATTTTGCTTGTCCACACAAAATAGAAAATAAAAATTTATCATTAGGAGTATTTCTGATTACTTGTGCGGGAGTAATTATTTCATCCAATAAACCTCTATCCATCATGTAAATTATTTGTCCAGAATCAACTGAATTTCTGGATAATCTATCAGGGTTCCAGACAAGCACACTTTTAATTTGTTGAGATTCCATATCTTTTAACATTTGACTAAAGATTGGTCTTCCTGGCTTTTTGGCTGATTGTGATTCTTGGTAGTATGGTTTAACTAATTCAAGACCATCTCTTTTAGCTAATTTTTCTAATGCTTCAATTTGAGAAGGGATAGAAAGAGCTTGTCTTTCTTCATCTTCCTGTGACTTTCTACAGTAAACAAAAACTTGGTTTTTCATAAAATTTAATTAAAAAATAAATACCCCCACTGGTGCAACCAGAACCTATACGGCTCTGTCCAGTGAGGGTATTCCTGGGTCGTATAGATTGTTCTGGTTGCATAATAATTATACTATTTTTGAGTCATA
>CAYPFM010000022.1:0-1657 GCA_964410185.1 uncultured Candidatus Saccharibacteria bacterium
CCAGACCGTGTGAAAACTCGGTGGAGTTTAAAGGGCGCCGGGCGTTCGGTGGTTTTTAGTTTAGAAATCCTGACCCTGAACGCAATTGCGGGTCTGGTGGACCTGTGAGGGCTCTGGAGGCAATTTTCAGGCCGCTATGGGCTGGATCGCCCGCCGATTATGGCCGTACAGCTGCCATCAGTGCCGGAATGCCGACAAGGCTGATCGCTCGACGCAAATTGTAGGCGATGGCCGTTAGGCTGAACTCGGCGCGCACGTTCTCCAGCCTGCGCATCAGGAATGCGCCCTGGCCCATCCATTGCTTCACGGAGCCGAACGGGTGCTCGACGCTCTCACGGCGCTCATCGAGCACCCCGGGCCGCGCGGCAAGCCGTTTTGCCATCCGGTCCAGCACGGCTTCGTTCTCGTATCGCGTGACCTTGCGGCACGCCGCGTCCGTGCATCGCGCCTTGAGTGCGCATGTCTTGCACGCAGCAGCATTAGCATAGTTGAACAGGCGGACGTCATCGCGAACCGGGCGGCTGCTGACACGGCTTAATGCCGCGCCGCCCGGACATATGTAGGTGTCCGCTTCGGCGTCATAGCAGAACTGCTCCTTGCCGAAGAACCCCTTGGCAACAGCTGATCCACGCTGCGGTTTGGGAACGTAGGGTACGATGCCTGCCGCCTCGCAGGCCTCGATATCCTCGATCTTGAAGTAGCCCCGGTCAGCCACCGCATCGATCTTGTCGACGCCAAGTGTGTCACGCGCGGCTTCGGCGGTCTCGGTCATCAGGCCAAGGTCGCTGACCTTGCTGTGGACCTGCTGCTCGGCAATCAGTTTGTGCTTGGTATCCACAGCGATCTGGATGTTGTAGCCAACCCCAACGCGGCTGCTGGAGTGCATCGCACGTGCGTCCGGATCGGTCAGCGAGATCTGGTCCTCGCCGCTGTCCGCAAGGGCTTTGCCATGGCCTTCGAGGCGTTCGCGCCGATCGCGGATCACCGCGATCTTCTCCTGAAGCTTCTCCACGGTGCCGCTCTCCAGCGCAACCTCATGGTCCTTGTCGGCCTCATCGAGCTGCTTGAGATACCGCGCCAAGCGCTCATCGCTCTCGGCCAAAGCCTTCGCCAGTTTGGCCTTGGTAAAATTACGCTCCCGGCTGTTCACCGCCTTGATCCGGGTGCCGTCAATCGCGATCAATTCGCACCCGAACAAGTCGAGTTCTCGGCACAGCACCACGAATTCGCGGAACACCTGGCGGAACGCAGTCCTGTTGTCGCGGCGAAAATCCGCGATTGTCTTGAAGTCGGGCGTCAGACGGCGGAGCAGCCAGATCACTTCGAGGTTGCGTCGCGTCTCGACCTCCAACCGGCGGCTAGACCGCACCCGGTTCAGGTATCCGTAGATGTAGAGCTTCAAGAGATCGGCCGGATCATATCCCGGGCGGCCGGTCGTTTTCGCCCGGACCCGCTCGAAGTCAGCGGCCTTCAGATCAAGCCCGTCAACGAATGCTTCGATAAACCGGACCACGTTGTCCGGCCCCACATAGTCGTCCACAGAGTCCGGCAAAAGCAGGAGTTGGGACCGATCATCGCCTGAAATATGTGCCATGGCCCGAGGATACCATGGCCACATTAGGCTGGGAATCCTGTTTGGGTTTTCACACGGTCTGGA
>CAYPFM010000023.1:0-1546 GCA_964410185.1 uncultured Candidatus Saccharibacteria bacterium
CATATAATCATGACCGAGGGGCTTGTCTATATGCGCCACGCATATAAAAGAGATGTCCTGCGGTGCTGGGTTTGGTCGCGAATATGTCGATCGGTTCGGCCGAGTTTGCGCGCTGGCACGCTCGCACCGCGGCGTGTGGGAGGCTCGAAGACATGGCAGGCACTGCGTTCACGTTTCTCAACGCGGCAGGTTCACGGATTTCCGGGCGGCTAGAACCCCCGGAGGGAACACCTCGCGGCTGGGCGATTTTCGCCCATTGCTTCACCTGCGGAAAAGACAACCGTGCCGCAGTTCACATATCGCGCGCGTTGTCGCGCGCGGGCATCGGCGTCTTGAGATTTGACTTTGCCGGCGCTGGGATCGGCGAGCCGACCGCCGATGCTTTGAACTTCGCCTCGGACGTTCAGGATATCAGGTCAGGCGCAAAGGCGATGAAGGCCGCCGGTAAGACCCCCTCTCTTCTTATCGGGCATAGTCTTGGCGGCCTTGCAGCAATCGTAGCCGCGTCAGAGCTACCAGATGTCGCTGCGGTGGCAACGATCGGTGCGCCGGCGGACCTGCACCATATCCTGAGCATCTTTAAGCAAGATGACCTCGACGCCATCAGGGAAGACGGGGAAGCCTCGGTCGAAATCGCCGGTCGATCATTCGTGATCAGTCGTAGCTTCATCGAGTCTTTGCAAGCAATCGATGTGGAGACGGCCATCAACTCACTACGACGTCCGGTGCTGGTTATGCACTCCCCGGTCGATCAGGTGGTTGGGATCAACCATGCGTCGCGCATCTTCGTCTCCTCGCGCCACCCAAAGAGCTTCATATCGCTTGATACGGCGGATCACCTCCTCAGCGATGCAGGCGACGCGAACTACGCTGCCGCTATGGTCGCTGCCTGGGCCAACCGCTTTCTTCCGCCACTCGTGGACGACCTCCCGCAAGTTGAAGCGGCGAAGGGCGTGAGCGCCACGGAGACGCTAGCCGGAAAGTTCCAGCTTACGGTGCGCAGCGGCGAGCACACTTTGTTTGCGGACGAGCCGCCGTCGGTCGGCGGACTTGGCAGCGGATTGTCCCCTTATGAATTGGTGTCAGCCGGTCTAGCGGCCTGCACCGTCATGACGATGCGACTTTACGCGAACCGCAAGGGATTTCCGCTTGAGCGCGCGAGCACGACCGTCGAGCACATGAAAGTGGCAGATATGATGCCCCCCGATCGCTTCAAACGGACGGTCGTTCTGGAGGGGCCGTTGAGTGATGAGCAGCGTGCGCGGATACTTGAGATTGCTGATCGCTGTCCGGTGGACTTGACGCTCCTCCGAGGGTCGGATGTGCAAACCGAGTTGATAGACGGATTAGCATTCATCACGCCCACGAAGGTGGAGCCGTAATCGTGACTTCCGCAAAAAGTCACGGTCAATCAGTTAGCGAAACCATGCGTCGAGAACGCGCAATCCTTGCTGGTGGGTGTTTCTGGGGCTTGGAGGATTTGTTTCGGCGAGCCAGGGGGGTCGTAGGCACGCGCGTTGGCTACATAGGCGGAGAGATGCCTGAC
>CAYPFM010000024.1:0-1497 GCA_964410185.1 uncultured Candidatus Saccharibacteria bacterium
AGCATGAGGTGCCGGATAACTCCAGCGGCGACTGCCGGATTAGCCAGCATACGCAGATATCGCCGAACGCGTCCTCCGCGCTCGTTTGGAGAACCTCGAGCACTCATATCGGATTTGTCGGCTCTGCTGCTACGATGGCTGCACCAACTGTCCAATCGACGCCGAACTGCACGAAAGAGGCGTGGATCGAGAAGGCAGCGACGGCGCGTAACCAGCTTGTTGACGTGGCGGCGTCAGTGCTGCGCGATCAAATAAGCTGCGAGGAAGCCCACAACGGTTATGAAACCGATGAACGGAGGCGCCTTTTCGAAGGCTTCTGGAATCATTGCCTCAGCCAGCATCGCGATGACCGCGCCCGCAGCGAAGGAAAGAATTGCGGGAGCTTGCGTATCGGCCGAACCAAAAAGCAGATTGCCCAAAGCTGCTGAAATGCCCACGAGAAGTGGGATGCCGATCCAGATCGTGAAGATGTAGCGTCGAGATCGCCCGGCGACTTTCATACCCGATGTACTCGACAGACCCTGCGGCACGTTTGCGAGAAAGAATCCAGCGATCACCGCAACGCTGATCGCGCCGCCGTTCGCGACCGACATCCCGATCACCATCGCTTCCGGGATGCCGTCAAGGACGCTGCCGAGCGCGATCGCAGCGCCGCTCCCGTGCTGCTCGCCCTCACGCGGCTGCTCGGTGCATTCACCGCATCGCTTGCGATTCTTCGCGCCACGCCGAGACAGGTAGAAATTGGCTCCGCTGAAGATCGCAGCGCCGGCAAGCAGCGCGATGACCGCTGTGGGCCCGAGATCGTCCGAGACCCGTTCTCCAATGAGCTCGGTGGCTACAACTGCTATCAGAACACCGCCGCCAAAGCCCATGACGGCTGAAATCATGCGGTGAGTGAGCTTGCCAAAGAGGGCATCCGCGACGATCGCGCCGACAAGCAGCCCACTGCCTGACAGCAATCCCCACAGGCCCGCGATCACGTACTCAGGCATCACGACCTCGCTTCGCATCGCGAGACGCGAAGCCGAACATGAGACAAAGCCGCGCCAGTTTGGAACTCATCGATCTGACCTGTCCAAGCGCCAATTCGCTCGCTCGAAATGGCAGCTATAACCCTGGGGATTCCGGGCGAGATAGAGTTGGTGCTCAGCTTCCGCCTCCCAGAACGGCTCCTCCGGGTTGATTTCGGATACCACCGGGCCAGGCCAGCGGCCTGACGCTTCGATCTCGGCGATCGTTTTTAAGGCCACGTCCATTTGGGCCTGCGACGTGTAAAAGATCGCCGAACGATAGCTTGGACCGACGTCGCTACCTTGCTGCTCGTAAGTTGTCGGGTCGTGGATCTGGAAGAAATATTCCAGGATCTTGCGATAGCTCGTCACCGCCGGATCAAATGTGATCTCAACCGCTTCCGCATGGCCATGATGACGAGCATATGTAGGGTCAGGCATCTCTCCGCCTATGTAGCCAACGCGCGTGCCTACGACCCCCCTGGCT
>CAYPFM010000025.1:0-1433 GCA_964410185.1 uncultured Candidatus Saccharibacteria bacterium
TGGGAATCCGGTGCGATCCTCGTCTATCTTGCCGAGAAGACCGGCCAACTGATCCCAGCGGCGGCAGCCAGGCGTTACGAAGCGCTCAGTTGGGTATTTTTCCAAATGTCGGCGATCGGCCCGATGTTCGGTCAACTGGGTTTCTTCCTGCGTTGGGGCGGCAAGGACTATGAGGACAAGCGGCCTCAGCAGCGGTTCGCCGACGAGTCCAAGCGCCTCCTGGGGGTGTTGGATCGCCAGCTCGAAGGGCGCAACTGGATCGTCGAGGACTACTCCGTCGCCGACATTGCGACGCTCGGCTGGGTCAATGCCCTGGTCGGCAGCTATGACGCCGGCGACCTGCTGCGCCTTGACGATCACCGGAACGTCCGAGCGTGGCTAGACCGCGGCCTTGCTCGGCCAGCTGTGCAGCGGGGCCTGCTCATCCCGGCGAGGCCGGCATGAGCGTCATCGCCGCGTATTACTACAACGAGGGTCGGCGGATCCGCGAAGTCGCGATCGACGAGCGCGTCGAGCTCGACAAGAGCCGTTCGGGCTTCTGCTGGATTGGGCTCAGCGAGCCGTCAATAGGCGAACTGAAGACGCTTCAGGCGACCTACAATCTGCATCCATTGGCGATCGACAACGCGATGCACCCGATGTGCCCGCCGAAGCTCGAAGTTTACAATGGCGAGCTTTACGTCGTCGCCCAGACGGCCGAGCTGGTTGGAGATCGCATACGCTACGGCAAAACGGCGATCTTCACTGGCCATAACCACCTCATCACCGTGCGCCACGGCAACGCCGGGGCATTGGGCAATCTTCGAGAGCAACTGGAGGGCTCGCCCGCCCAGTTCGGAAAGGGCGTCGATTACGTCCTTCACGCGATCCTGCACCGGATCGTAGATCAGTGTCTTCCCATCTTCGAAATGATCGAAGATGACGTTCTCGAGATGGAGAGGCGGTCGCTCGACGATTTCCTCGGGCGAGAGGAAGTCGCCCGCATCTTCGGCTTACGATGCGAGCTAACGCGCTTTCAGCGTACGCTCGGCGCTATGGCGGAGCTGGTGCGCAAGCTCGTGCGCGGACACTTTCCATGCATCAGCGCTGAAGTTCGCCCCTACTTCAACGACGTCGCGGACCATGTCGATCGCGTTCAGTCCATGGTCGACGGCCTCCTCCAGGTGTTGTCCACTGTTTTCGAATTCAGCAGCCTGCTGGAAGCGCAGAGAACAGGTGTCATCACGCGCCAACTCGCGGCCTGGGCGGCCATCCTTGCGGTCCCGACGGCCATAGCGGGGATATACGGGATGAACTTCAGGAACATGCCTGAGCTGGATACAGCCTACGGCTACTTCGTCGTGCTCGGACTGATGTTGACGTTCTGCCTGTTCCTGTTCGTGCGCTTCAAGCGAGCAAAATGGCTATGACGGAAGCCCACGCTTCGCGCGCTG
>CAYPFM010000026.1:0-1389 GCA_964410185.1 uncultured Candidatus Saccharibacteria bacterium
TGTTTATCATACATATCGCTGACACGTAATCCTGAATAATATGCCTGACCCTTGTCGTCGATATCGTAACAATGAAACAGCACATACTTTGCATTCTTCTTCGGCTTACAAATCTCCATAACATCGCTCATAGGCAAACCACCCCACTCAGCGACTGCAGTCCATCCCTGAATGCAATTATGCTTAGTGATTTGGTCTTGTTTACGTAAATCTTTAATATCTTGAAGTGACATTTCGATGGGATTATCGACTAGTCCGTAAACACTTAATTTCCAATCTTTGAAATCATTGGCTTTGAGTTTTTCATATTCTTCAGATTTTGGAGGATAGCCATTGACTCTAAAGAACGGTGAAATGTCTTTTTTTGTGTAGTGCTGATTAGACTTCATCCCGCCAAAAAATAGTCGAACGACAGGCGTATAAAACTTTGTAAGAATACGACGTAATCGTACTTGATCGCCAAGAGTAAAAAATGAAGCCCAAATGTTGAAGGCAACTAATAGAATAAGCGCCATCAAAAAGATCGTTAGAGCCAGAGCAAAATCTACATCAGTATTGCCAAGTGTAATGCGTTTCACACTGTCATAAAAGTGAAAACCAAGCGCCATCGTAATGTGAACAAGTATAAACAACGAAAACAAGACCATCGCAATAAAATGTAAGCTTCTCGCAACCTGACGTCGGCCACCAAACAGTTTAAGGAATCCAGGGTATTTTGCTACCAATGCAGGCGATAGAGCTAGTCCCGTGATAATAGCTAGTGGAGCCAATATGAATACAACCCCTGCGTATGTAAGTTGCTGTAAGGCGTTATAGGTCGCACCCTCTGCTGGTATATTTAGTGTTAAGTATTGATACATCGTATCTATGGCCCTAGAAAACACACCGAAATCCGTAGGTATCAAGCGCTGCCATTGTCCACTAAAGAACAAGAAGCCCATATAAATTAAACCCGTTACTACCCAGATGATAGCTATTGTAAAATGCCAGTGCCGAGCTGAGCCAAGGTTATGATTGCCGCCTGGCAGAGCAAGCTTACCTGGGTCTTCAGCCTCATCTAACGATGTCCAAAGCTTATCCTTGGGCATAATCTTCTTACCAAACCGCAACCAGTGATTGTCGTCTTTGGTATCGTCAGTCCAGTACAGTTTAGGGTGATCAAACAGAATTTGTATACCACTCCTAATGAGCAGTATCAAACAAAAGAGGTTTATTAAATGTAAAATTACGATAATTATTGGTAATTGTAGTGATTCCATACTTATAAATATAACGCTTATCCATTATTATTGGTAACACTACACAAATTAACAGATGTAAGCTAAGCTAAAGCGAGCCAATAATTAGGTGGTAGAATCACTTGGTTCGAATCTGGTTGCCGGAGCCAGA
>CAYPFM010000027.1:0-1370 GCA_964410185.1 uncultured Candidatus Saccharibacteria bacterium
GGGTATAGCCTTTATTTGATGTCTGCCAAACCTGCTAATCCAGCTTGATTTATTCTATCCCAGAATTGTTTCCAGCATCCTTTTGTGCAAACCAATGCTCTCAAACGTAGTACAAGAGCCGCTCCTTTATCCTTCCATTTCATACCTGATTGACACAATCGTTGCTTAACCAGCGTCTTGCAGGCAGCTTCCGTTACTCCCGATCCAATAGGTAGCTTCATTGCGCGATATTGATCATATTTCATGCGATGCGCTTGATTTGTAAAATAAGTAATGGCCGCCTTTAACTTAGATTCTATTTCATCCCTAAGGCGACTTGTATCTATTTTTTTCATCTCCTCAAGCAAGTCTAGTGCTGCGTTTGTATCATGCTTCAAGCGGTGACAGGCATCAGCAAGCCAGTCTTTACGCTTTCCTTCTAGCATGGAGCCTGGGTGTACTGCGCGTGCAACATCACTCAAATATTCTGTGGCATGATAAAAATCCAGAATTTGACAATCAGTATGTTTGTCTAGGAAATCCCAATTCACCTTGGCTCCATCTGCAATACCAACATATTGTGCGTCAGGGTATTGCAGCCTTACATGATAAATCATGCGCTCCAATCGCTCTAAAAATTTTGATTTTCCATACTCAGGAGAAGCACCCAAATAAATCGTATGTAATCGCTCACCGCTTTGATTATATAACGAAATAGTTCCCGCCATGGCCTCCCTATAACCGTCCCCTCGCATTAAAATGCACGTTCCATCCAAGCTTAATGATATGGTTGCTATGCGTTCCTCTTGCATGGGTATCTCATACATCCAATCTTCTTCTGTGGCCTGAGCTATGCTCCCAACAACATCAACTACATTCTGCAGAAACGAGCGCGAAACAGAGCGGCCATGATTAATCTGCAAATCGTCAGATACTTCGCGCGCACTTAATTGTGTGTATTTATGGGAAATAATTTTGGCAAATCGAGGTGTCGAACTGGTTATGATGCGTGCTCGTTCATCTAAAGGACAGTAAATTTTACCTCCTTTCGAGGTTTGATAGACGTGACGAGGAATGTCCACTGCTCCATAAGGGGTCTCATACCGCTTCAGCTCTTCACCTTTAGATGTCATTCGTATGCTGCCAACTTGTATCGGCGCACCCATTGTATCAAATTTCTTTAATGCCTGATGCGTTGCAAGAGAGCCAACCTCATTCACCGCTAATTGAATGGATTCTTCCATGTCCATCAGCGATCCACTCAATTTGAATTTTACTTGAAGTACAACTTCATCTTCGTTTGCTGTAATTACTTCAGCTGTCATTTAAAACCATATCATCCATTACCCATGCCTGCAGTATATCACAAACATGGATCACGGGCTATACCC
>CAYPFM010000028.1:0-1343 GCA_964410185.1 uncultured Candidatus Saccharibacteria bacterium
TGTTCCCGCTCTTTTCTCATCTGTGCAATTTCTTTTCCTATTTCTGCAAGCTCGGCTCTGAATGCTTTACGATCACGCTCTCTTTCGTCTAATATTTTTTGGATCTCGGTTTCACATCGAGGAACATAACACCTCAGTATCTCTAAACCTTCCTTCAGTGTCTTGCGCGAAGTCTCTGATAATTGCCTAAATTGCGGAAAATACTCCGTCTGTATCCGGCCTAAATCCTCGTTTCCATTCGATTTATCCGGATGAAATAGCAAAACACTGCTTCGAAAGAAGCTCATTAAGCGAGGTTGTATATTTTCTGTTCTGATTATCGCCTCTTTATAGTCAATATTACGGTTCCTAATCTCCCTGATCACTTGTTTATAAGCATCTATCTGTGCGTCTATCAACCTCTTTATACTGCTGAGACTTTGTTCTAATAATGCTCTTATCTCAGCATAGGCTTCAGGTGTTTTCGCGGCTAACAAACTGCCTATCGTTTGTCGTTGCAAGCTAACCCAATCACCTGCTGAGTCTAAGTCTATATCAGCCAGATTTTCTCCTACGGCACTCATTCGCATCGTACTTCTTGTGGTCAATTCAGCAGGGCCTAGATAAACCAGCGCATGGCTGGCTGATACAGCACCCAACTGCTCTGTTTCCTCCTCGTTGTTAGTGCTCGCTTGCTCGGAAGGAAATGGGTATAGCAAATAATCACGCATTACTTTACCTAACTCTTGATATTCTTGTTTTATCCGACTTCGTAGGCTAATTCGCCCATCTTTGCTCGTTATTTTCTTTAATTGTTTTTCCATCAGTTTTAAAAACACGCGCTCTCTTTTTTTCTGGTACTGACTTAATACCGAGGGAAAGTGATGCTGTAACCAATTTAAATCACCGCCGTGTCTTTCCAGTATTTCCTCACAGCGTCTCGTGTTTTCATCAACACAATTGACTAGTTTTGCCCATATAGCGCGCTCTTGTGCACTATATGGCAATTTAAAAACCGCATCATGATGCGGCTTCTGCACTGCGCCAAAAGCAAGGCAACGCTGATAATAAGACCATACTTTGATCTTGTTATGAATCGACGTAAATAAACCTAACCACCATCGTTGCCAAAAGCGTTTCCTCCAATACGCTTGTATCTCAGCTTGTAATGCCGGAGGTTCTAAATTAAATAGTAGCAAACTACGTAGACTCGCTTCATCGCGCTTCCACAAGGGCCGCTCTTCACTTAATTTTGGTACAATAAAAAAAACAGAAATCCATCTTTTACTGCGCCACCACGACATCCAGGTAAAGGGCTTTTTAGCGAGCCGCTTCCCCATGCTCTGCAATAAGCTATTTAACAT
>CAYPFM010000029.1:0-1270 GCA_964410185.1 uncultured Candidatus Saccharibacteria bacterium
TGAGGTAGGCTGAAAAAAGTGGAGTCCAACGTTTCGTAAAATGTGAGGAACGGAGGACAAGGATGGAACGACTACCGAAAGGGATCTACACGCCGGAATTTCGGGCGGAAGCGGTGAAGCTGGTGGAAGCGGAAGGGCTGTCGGTGGTTGCGGCAGCGAAGCGCTTGTCGGTGCCAAAGAGCAGTCTTGGCAATTGGGTGCGGGCGTCGCGTACAGGCAACCTGGCGAAGGTTGGGCAAGGCCAGAGGGTGCCGACGGAAACGGAAATTGAACTGGCGCGACTGCGCAAGGAATTGGCGGAAGTGAAACTGGAGCGTGATCTGCTAAAAAAATGTGCGGCGTATTTCGCGAAGGAGTCGCGGTGAGATACGCCCGGATCGAAAAGTTGCGACAGCACCTCGCGGTGGCGGCGATGTGTCGGATTCTGGAAGTTTCGGAAAGCGGCTATCACGCTTGGCGCCAACGTCCGCCGTCAGCTCGTAAGCAAGAGAACCTCCGGCTGGAAACCGAGGTCAAGGCTGCGCATCAGCGGACGCGAGAAACCTACGGCCCCCAGCGCCTGCGGTCCGACCTGGCCGATCACGGCATCCAGACGAGCCTCTATCGCATCAAGCGGATACGCAGGAAACTCGGGCTGCGCTGCAAGCAGAAGCAGAAATTCAAGGCGACGACGGATTCAAGGCATGCCCTGCCGCTGGCGCCCAATCTTCTGGATCGGCAATTCGCCGTGGCGGCGCCCGATCGCGCCTGGGTCAGCGATATCACCTACGTCGCCACCGACGAGGGCTGGCTCTATCTTGCCGGTATCAAGGACTTGTTCAACGGCGAACTGGTCGGCTACGCCATGTCCGAGCGGATGACCACGAGCCTGGTGTCGCAAGCGCTCTTTCGCGCCGTCGCCGCCAAGCGGCCGGCAAAGGGACTGATCCACCATTCAGATCGCGGCAGCCAGTACTGCGCCCACGCTTATCGAAAGCAACTGCAACAATTCGGCATGCAAGCTTCCATGAGCCGCAAGGGCAATTGTTGGGACAACGCGCCGATGGAGAGTTTCTGGGGTTCCCTGAAAAACGAGTTGGTGCATCACAGGCGCTTTACTACGCGCACACAGGCCAGGCAGGAAATCACCGAGTACATTGAAATCTTCTACAACCGAATTCGTAAGCAGGCGAGACTGGGTTATCTGTCGCCGGCACAATTCACCCAGCAATACCATGCAAAACAGATAGCCGCTTAACCCGTTGGACTCTACGGTTGACGACCTACCTCA
>CAYPFM010000030.1:0-1161 GCA_964410185.1 uncultured Candidatus Saccharibacteria bacterium
CCACTCTGATTGCCGAAGCGACCAATCTTGGGCTGTCGCGCATGGCCGAGGTATGCGGCGCAGGGTCACGCCGCGCGCTGCTGCGCATGCAGACATGGCACATGCGCGAGGAAACCTTTCGGGCGGCGCTCGCCTGTCTGACCGACGCCATCCACGCCGAGCCGATCGCCGCCTGGTTTGGGCAAGGACACCGGGCTTCCGCGGATGGCCAGGCCTTCTACCTGGGCGGGCCGGGCGAAGCCGGCGGAGCGGTCAACGCCCATTATGGTCGCGACCCAGTGGTCAAGATCTACACCACCATCACCGACCGCTA
Source organism: uncultured Candidatus Saccharibacteria bacterium (assembly GCA_964410185.1). Classification (GTDB taxonomy): domain Bacteria; phylum Patescibacteriota; class Saccharimonadia; order Saccharimonadales; family JAUPVS01; genus JAUPVS01. The sequence continues at coordinate 314 of CAYPFM010000030.1, forward strand.
CGCGCCGCTGCACCAGACGGTGATCGCCGGCACGGCAGGAGAAGCCATCCATGCGCTCGATGGGCTCCTCGGCCATGACAGCAACGCCGATCTGACCGCGCTGCACGTCGATGGAGGCGGCGTTTCCGACATCGTATTCGCGACGATGCATCTCCTCGGGCTCGATTTCGAGCCGCGCATTCCTCGCCTGTCCGACCGGCGCCTCTACGCTTTCGAACCCTCGAAGCGCTATGGCAGGCTTGCGCCACTGTTCGGTCACAGGCTCAACCGGGACCTGATCGTCAGCCACTGGCCCGATATTGAACGTGTCATTGGCGCGATCCGTCACCGCACCGTCACGCCATCGTTGATCCTGAAGAAGCTGTCCGCCTACCGCCAGCAGAACAGCCTCGCTGCGGCGCTGCGGGAGATCGGGCGGATCGAGCGCACGCTGTTCACGCTCCGCTGGTTCGAGGATCCGGCTCTGCGCCGTACCGTCACTGCCGAGTTGAACAAGGGCGAGGCCCGCAACAGCCTTGCCCGGGCGGTCGCCTTCCATCGGCTCGGCCGTTTTCGCGACCGTGGCCTGGAGAACCAGCAGACCCGAGCGGCCGCGCTCAACCTCGTCACCGCAGCGATTATCCTGTTCAACTGTCGCTATCTGGGGCGCGCCGTCGACGAAATGCGTCGTCGAGGAAGCCCCATCGATCCAGCTATGCTGTCCCGGCTCTCGCCGTTGGGTTGGGATCGCATCAATCTCACCGGCGATTATGTCTGGTCCGATCACCTCGATCTCGACGCCAACGGCCTCATGCCGCTGCTCATCAAACCGCTACCGTGAATCCGTGTCCTGATAATGCACAGGGGCC
>CAYPFM010000031.1:0-1122 GCA_964410185.1 uncultured Candidatus Saccharibacteria bacterium
TAATAAATAGCCAGCTATCCGCAGTAGAAAAGTTTAATTTTAGTATTAGCTTAGGTCTTGCCAAGTATTATTCCGACGCTATTAGCGACAATGTAAAACGGGCGCAAGAACAAATGCTTAGAAGTGGAACATACCCTACAAAACCGCCCTACGGATACAAACGGGAACCGATAGACAAAGAAAAAACCGAAATTGTTGTCGACGAATACACTTCCCGTATCGTCCAGAAAGTTTACGAGTGGTATGCCACACAAAGTTATTCAATGGATTTAGTACGCCGAAAGCTAAAAGAGGAATATAACCTTAACTGGTCTAAGGGTTTTCTGGATAAGGTACTAAAAGACCATTTCTACTATGGCATTATGACTTGGAATAAGAAAACTTATCCGCACAAATATCAACCGATTATTACCAAAGAGCTTTTCGACCAAGTTCAACAAATCAAAGCAGGGTTTAATAAAAAGCGCTTCAAATATGCGGGTAAGCCTTATATTTACCGTGGTTTGCTACGTTGCGGGCATTGTGGCTTATCAGTAACACCAGAAAAGCACAAAGGGCACGTTTACTATCATTGCACCCAATATAACGGCAAACACGGCGCAGATTGGTTACGGGAAGATAATATAACCGAGCAAATTGGAAACGTATTTAAGAAGCTCCAAGTGCCAGAACATATTTTACAACAGATAGTAGAAACCTTACGCACTACCCACGAAAGCAAAGTCGAATTTAGGGATAAACAACATAGCCAGCTTACCCAAGAACACGAGGTATACGCAAAACGGCTAGAAAAACTATATATTGACCGCTTAGACGGGCGTATTACTGATAGTGAATATGACAAGTTTTATCAGTCGTTCCGAGAACAAATCGCTAACATTGATACACGGCTAGGTATGCTACAAGAAGCCGAGGATAACTACTATATTACGGCTAAATACCTACTAGAACTGGCAAATCGAGCGTACGATTTATTTATAAGTTCGGAAGTGGAAGAAAGAAGGCAGTTAGTGAAGCTCGTACTATCGAACCTTAGAGTAGAAGGTAAAAAAGTCCGATTTGACGCTATAAAACCGTTCGACACAATCTTAAATTATGCTGATAGTCAACTCTGGCTCCCCC
>CAYPFM010000032.1:0-1082 GCA_964410185.1 uncultured Candidatus Saccharibacteria bacterium
TGTATGCGTCACATACTTTTTGGAATCTTGGTTTCAATGAACCTCATCGGTGACAGGTAATTTAGGGACGAATGAGGTCTTTGGTAATTGTACCAGAAAAGATATTTTGTGAGCTTTCTGGTCATGGCTGGCGTATCATAGTAAATCTCATCATTTCTTAAGATAAACTCTTCTTGAATAGTTCGGTTAAACCTCTCAATGTAACTGTTAATCTTTGGCATATTGGGATAGATGAATTGGTGCTTGATCTGTTGTTCTTCAAGATATGCATGGAAAGACTTGAGGAACTCTGAACCATTATCTGTTTGTACTGTATGGATAGCAGTGGGATTTACCTCTTGAAACGCTTGGAATACCTTCTTGGCAGTAGCACTCGAGAGTGTATCGACATAGATAACATGGGCAAATTTTGTGTAAATATCTATGACACACATGAATAAATGTTTCTCGTAATTGATGTGCACAATGATTGAGTCCATCTGGATAAAACCAGGAGTAGTCACCTTTGGAGGCTTCCTCACTCTGAGCTTTTTGAACTTGTTTTGCTGCTTTTGGGCATATACCTTCTTCTCAAACGTAAAGTTCCGTCGCTTCAGAATCTTTCCAATCGTTGTTTCACCAATTGTCTGAATACCAACTTTTTTGGCATATGCATCAACAAATGGTTTGAGCATACTTTTGCCAATATTCCCGTGTTCCTGTCTCATCTGCTTGAGAAACTCAACCAATCTCCAATCTGTTTGCATTTGCCTCACATGCACTGGTCTGGTTTTCTTTGGCACTAATGCAATAACGTTTCTCCCCTGCTTCTCGTAAGCATTGATCCAGTTGTACAAGCTACTTTTCTTGAGCTTAAATGCTTCAAGTGTGGGACGGAGTCCATATTTGTAGTAATGGGTGATTACGTGAATACGATACGCCGCCACATCTGAAATCTCAAGAGCTAATGAATCTTGCAATGCTTTCATCAGCACATGATAACTCTTTTTACCAAATTTTGGTCGGTGATATCGTATTCGTTTAAAGTCTGTTGCCATAGAATCTCCTCTAATGAGATTCCAATATGTATCGCGACTTATTCA
>CAYPFM010000033.1:0-1023 GCA_964410185.1 uncultured Candidatus Saccharibacteria bacterium
TACCCACAGTCCCACTCCCGAATGCAATGGTGGGATCACTGGCTCCTGCATCAAACGTCCAGGTGATCCCACTCCCTGATCCGAAGGTGGTGGTCCCGATCTCTGTCGTGTCAAGATTGATGGTGACGGTGTCTCCTGCCTCTGAAGTATCAATACCATTCGTTCCCCCTGCAATAGTTGCAGTATCTCCCTGTACGATGGTGGTTGACCCTGAGTCACCTGCAAGAGTAAGCAATGTCCCGTTGATTGTCGTTGAGACTACCTGACCTGAGCCATTGACCACGGTAGTACCTGCAACAACCAGTCCTGCATCCCACCCGCTGCCTACCACAATGGCATTCTCAGTGGCCCCGGTCCCTGTCAAGGCTCCTATGTTGATACCATTGAGTGATACCTGTGCATCCCCAGTCACTGCATCAGTTGCAATGAGGTTGACGGTATTGGTGCCTGCTGTTGCATTGCCGATGGTGGGATCAATGAAGAGTACCTGATGGACATTGGTCCCTGATGAGTCGGCAGGGGAGGTGAAGGAGAGAAGTGTTGCGTTGTTGGTTGTCCCGCTGTTTGCACTGGGTGCTCCTGTCACCGTGAAGTTCTCCGTACCGGTGAAGGAGAAGTCCACATCGGTGTTTGCCGTGACTGCCCCTCCATCTGCCACGACAAACACATCATCAACATCAAGTCCTCCATTGGCATTCACATTACCGGTCACGGTTGTGATTCCTGATATATCCACCGCATCATTTAATGTAAGGTTGCCTGTTGAGTCAGAGACATCACCTCTGGCATCAAGTGTGGAGGTCACCGCCAGGGACCCCGTGTTGGTTGTTGATCCGGTCAGCGTAATGGTTCCGTCACCAAATGCGATGGTTGGATTCGTAGTCCCGTCAGCATCAAATGTCCAGGTGATTGCTGAGTTGGCTCCCCATGTGGTGGTACCTACTTCTGTTGAATCAAAGTCAACAGTCAGGTTCCCATTCGCTCCACCATCGGTGAAGTCAAGAGCAGTCCCTGCGGTGAGGA
>CAYPFM010000034.1:0-1013 GCA_964410185.1 uncultured Candidatus Saccharibacteria bacterium
TAAAGAAGTATGGCGACGCTAATGTAATCAAGATCACTCCTGAAGAAATGAGAATCCATAAATTAAATATTGGTGATAGGATAGAAAAGATAACTATCACATTTATCGACGATGAGTAAATTTATTTGGGCATCTTGGGGTCTTGCTATGTTTTTATCTTTTTTAGTAGAGTTTTGTTTTGAGTATTACTTTTACATAGATGGAATAGGAATAATTATAGCTATATTTTTAATGCCTTTGGTTCTAATTGATTTTTTAAATTATATTGCTATTGAAAATGAAACAGCTAAAAGATTGATGGATGAAGCAGAACTAAATGGAGATAGTAAAGCTTTTGAAAAAGCATATAAAAAATATACTAATTTTCCATGGAGTCAAAAATGATTTCCCTATATTTCGACGAACCAAATCCACAATCTTGTGGCTTTATATCTTTCAACAATAAAATATCTCCAAAGATGCTTGAAGCTATCGAGCAAGAAGTTATAAACTATGAACTTGCAGAACTTAATATTAACAATCAAAAGGAGGTAAAGTCTAATGGAAACACCTAACTTGAAGACAATAGGAATAGGTACAAGAGAAACGCCTAGATTAGAAGCCACATCATGTCAAGTTGCTGGATGCGATATTGAACTGGTAGGCAAAGATAAAAAGGCACAGAAAGTAGTATTTCATTTAGTCCATCCGAGAAAGGAAGATACAATTTCAGTTTCATCTGTAACTTTGTTAAGACAGAAGAAAGATAAAAAAGAAATTGTAAGTTCTGGAACTTGGTTGAGTCTTGATGAAGATAATAAACTACAAAAGGACTCTGCCCTAGCCATATTGCTCAGATTCTATCAAGCCAATAATTTAGCTGAAATGACTAACAAGACAGTTCAAACTGAAATTGGTTCAGATGGATATCTAACAATAAAAGCATATTAAGTCCAGTTAAAAAACTCTAAGCTTATTTTTCCCTTTTTATTCGATTTTAAGGTCGGAACATGAGTAAACTAACATTAGAAACT